>NZ_KV805551.1:83955-184464 GCF_001811595.1 Enterococcus sp. HMSC078F03
ACTATTTCTCATGATGTAAAAGAGGTCAAAGCTGGCAATGCGCCGTTAACCTTACAAGCGTGGGGCACCGAAGTAGCTGGACAAAAAGTTCAAAAAGGACGTTTGATGATTCCGACCTCAAGTACTTTAACACCAACCCTAAGCTTCCTTCCTGACGAAGTAACAGGTTCTTGGTTGCACCAAGGAACGGTTAAATCTAGTGAAGTTGGGAGCACGATAGAGCAAATTCCAGAGCAGAAAGATACCACCCCGCTTTCATGGAAAGCAACGAATACGAACTACAGTTATCAGGTAAAAGTTCAATTTTCAAATAAAGTGGAACTTTCAGGGCAATCGGTGATTGTCACAGAAGATGAGGCAGCGCAACTAACGACTGTCGATAAAGTAATAGAAATGCTTGGCGCAAAAGGTCGGCCGTTTTTCAAAACCTCATTAAAAGAGACGGATTTACCACAAATCCAAGCGCCGTTAGCAGAAAAAACTGTATCGCGGACACATGATATTCAATTAGAAGCAGGGACGTCAGGAGATAATTTGCAAAACAAAACGGTTCATTTAGTTGTTGTGAAAAATGAAAGTGTCCTTGCCAAAGATCGTTCGTTTGCCTTGTATGCGACAAGTGCGCATTTGAAATTAAAAGAAGCAAATGGCTTAACGAATTCAGACGAGTTGGCACAATGGACACAAGCAACGGTGATTTTCGCAGATGGTCGGGCCAATCAAACACCAAGTCTTGATGCCGCAACCTTCCAAGCCATTCAGCAAGCGAAACCAGAAGAATTAGCCAAAACAGTGCCAGCCAATTATCAATTTACAGAAGCTGGTGAAACGTTAAATAAAAAAATCAATGTGTCTATTTCTGGTGAATTAACGTTAGAAAAAGTACCTAAAACAATTGATTTTGGCAAACAAAAAATTTCTGCCAAGCCAGAAGTTTACTGGCCAACTCTTTCAGATGATTTAGTCGTTCAAGACACACGCGGGACAGAAAGTACGCCTTGGAAACTGAATGTTCAGGTAACGAATCCCTTAACGAACGGCACAGATCAATTGGAAGATTTGTCATTGGTTACAGACAAAGGAGAATTTTTACTCAATAAAGGAGATACGGTTGTTACAGAAAATGAAGGCTCCGGTTCAGGTAGTTATACAATTAACCAAGATTGGGGTGCGGCAAACCAACGGGGACTTAAACTATCTGTGCCAGTCGAGAAACAAAAAGTTGGCGAATTCAAAGGGACATTGTCATGGTCATTAGTCATGGCACCATAACAAGGAGGAGAGAAGTGAGATGAAAAAATACCTTTTGCTTAGTTGTTTTTTAGGTCTTTTCAGCTTCTGTCATTCAGACACTGCGTTTGGGGAAGCAGCTTATGAAAATAGTGGTGTTGTCTCCTTTTATGGAACGTATGAATATCCCACAGAAGAGTCGACAACAGCGACTAGTAATTCTTCCACAACGACCGAACCCACCAAGCCAGCTGACGGAGGCGCTTCATCTGTCCTTTCTTCTGGCGTATATGGGTCGCGACAAGGAAGATTACCAGCGACAGGTACCACCAATCAAGGACCATTTATTTATTTGGGAATCAGCCTTATCACTATAGGCATATTATTTATTAAAAGGAGAAGAGAAGATGAAAAAAACAGTATTAGCAGTAGTAGGGATTGTAGGATTTAGCGGTGTCCTAGCGACACAACAAGCATTTGCGGAAGATATTAACGTGAACTATACAAGTAATGGTGCCATTACATTTGAACCAGATACAGATCCAACGAAGCCAGTTAATCCAACCAATCCAGATGAAAAAGTTGAACCAGAAGATCCAACTGACCCAACTGGACCAAAACCAGGGACTGCAGGCCCCTTATCAATTGACTATGCTTCAAGCTTTCAATTTGGCGCCCAAAAAATCACTTCCGACACGAAAGATTATTACGCACAAATTCAAACATTTAAAGATGGAACAACAGGTCCAAACTATGTTCAGGTAACGGATAAACGTGGGACACAAGAAGGCTGGACGTTAAGCGCTGTACAAAATGCGCAATTCAAAACAGCCCAAAATGAAGAATTAGTGGGGGCCGCTTTATCGATTGCCAATGCAGGTGTGACATCGATTGTTGATGCCGCATACGCGCCAACACCAACAGCAGCACATACCTTTGTTCCTGGAACAGAAGTAGAATTAGTCAAAGCAGAAGATGGCAAAGGAATGGGGACTTGGGTCTATCGTTTTGGGAAAGATGCGACAGAAGGTGCTACTGCCGTGAAATTAAATGTCCCAGGTAAAGCGATTAAATTAGCAAAAGAATATCGTACGACCTTAACATGGACATTGAAATCTGTACCAACGAATGTTGGAGGCTAAGTAAATGAAAAAAACAGTCGTCTACTCCTTGTTATTCGGAACAATGTTGCTTGGCGCCACTGTTCCTGCTGAAGCGGCGACGGTCGTTTTTGATAGCGAACAGTCGATTGTTTTTACCCCAAGCACAGATGGGACGGATCCAGTAAATCCAGAAAATCCTGATCCAGAAAAACCAGTTCGACCAGTCGATCCAACGAATCCTGATGGACCTAATCCAGGTACCCCTGGGCCGCTTTCCATCGATTATGCCTCAAGTTTGGATTTTGGGAGTAATGAGATATCGAATAAGGATCAAACGTATTTTGCCAGAGCGCAAACCTATAAAAATCCAGATGGTTCAGCAAGTGAATTGGCAACTGCTAATTATGTGCAAGTAAGTGATTTACGGGGAACCAATGCTGGCTGGGTTTTAAAAGTGAAACAAAATGGTCAATTTCGTAATGCAGAAACATTACACAAAGAATTAACAGGCGCCACCGTCGCCTTTGCTGAGCCCAGTGTGCGCTCAAATGCGACGGACGTATTGCCGCCAACTGCTACCGCAAACATTCAATTGGATGCTGCAGGCGCAGAAACTGTTGTCATGCAAGCCCCAGAAAAGACCGGCGCCGGAACGTGGATCACGCTGTGGGGGCAAGCAGAAAAAGTGACCGAAAAAAATCAACAAGGACAGCAAGTAAATGCCACAATCACACGGGCAATCTCACTAACTGTTCCCGGGAAAACCCCTAAGGATGCAGTACAATATAAAACAACATTGACTTGGCTACTTTCAGATGTACCAGTAAATAATGGAGGGAAATAAATGAAAAAGACAAAAGTAATGACATTGATGGCAACCACAACTTTAGGCGCACTAGCACTTGTACCAATGAGTGCATTAGCAGTCGACGGTGGTGAATACCAAACAAACGGAGCGATTCAATTTGCACCAAATACGAACCCAACGAATCCAGTTGATCCGACGAATCCAGATCCGGATAAACCAATTACGCCAGTTGATCCAACTGATCCGACAGGGCCTAAGCCAGGGACAGCAGGTCCGTTATCCATTGACTATGCATCTAGTTTATCTTTTGGGGAACAAACGATTACCTCAAAAAATATGACCTACTATGCAGAAACACAAAAATACAAAGATAACGCTGGTGCCGACCAAGAAGGCCCAAACTTTGTTCAAGTCTCAGATAATCGTGGGACTGAGACAGGTTGGACGTTAAAAGTAAAACAAAATGGTCAATTCAAAACTGAAGCCAACCAAGAACTAACAGCGGCTAAAGTAACTTTAAGCAACGGACGCGTGGTTTCAGCTTCACAATCTGCAAAACCAACGACAGCGCCAGCTACGATTGAATTAAACCCAACTGGGGCTGAATCAGTGGTCATGGCTGCTGGCGATAAAGAAGGTGCGGGTACGTACTTAATGAGCTGGGGCGATAGTGTAGATGCCGCTAAAACAAGTATTTCATTAGAAGTACCTGGTTCAACCACAAAATATGCGAAAAAATACACGACAACTTTTACTTGGACTTTGACAGATACACCTGCTAACACAGGAAACTAAGAACGACAGCATACACGCAAGATCGGGATATAAGTCAAAAATTTTTTGGCTTATCTTTCGGTCTTTTGGTGCTTATAATACAACAAAGAATGACAGACATAGGAGAATGAATATGAACAGATGGAAAGTATATGCAACGGTAATCGCTTGTATGTTATTTGGCTGGATTGGCGTGGAGGCGCACGCTTCTGAATTTAATTTTGCGGTCACACCAACAATTCCCGAAAATCAAGTGGATAAATCAAAAACCTACTTTGACTTAAAAATGGCGCCTGGTGCCAAACAAACCGTAGAAATACAGTTACGTAATGATACAGATGAAGACATTACCATTGAAAATACAGTGAACTCAGCGACAACGAATTTAAATGGCGTAGTAGAATATGGCCAAAACGGGATCAAACCTGACAAAACTTTACGCTTTAACTTAAAAGATTATGTGGAAGCACCGAAAGAAATCATCTTGCCGAAACATTCCCAAAAGACCTTACCTTTAACCATCACGATGCCTAAAGATTCTTTTGATGGCGTGATGGCTGGCGGCATAACACTCAAAGAGAAAAAGAAAGAAACCACGACTTCTGCGGATCAATCAAAAGGGTTAGCTATTAATAATGAATACTCCTATGTTGTGGCCATTATTCTTCAGCAAAATGAGACAAAGGTTCAACCAGATTTAAAATTACTGGGGGTTAAACCAGGCCAAGTCAACGCGCGAAACGTCATCAATGTTTCTTTACAAAACCCACAAGCGGCCTATTTAAACCAATTACATTTAATCAACACTGTTTCAAAAGGAGGCGAAACGCTTTACCAATCCGATACTGAGGATATGCAAGTGGCGCCAAACTCTAACTTTAGTTACCCAATTTCTTTAAAAGGGGAACGATTAACGCCAGGGAAATATGTCTTGAAATCAACGGCCTATGGTGTAAAAGATGAAAAGGGCACCTATCAAGTTAAAGGTGCCAATGGTGAAGAACGGTACCTGTACAAATGGGAATTTACAAAAGAATTTACTATTTCTGGGGACGTTGCTAAAGAATTAAATGAAAAAGACGTAACCATTAAAGGAACCAATTGGTGGTTGTATCTACTGATTGCATTCATCATTCTAGCGCTGCTCTTATTGATTTTCTTCTTGTATCGTAAAAAGAAAAAAGAGGAAGAACAACAATCTGAGCAATAAAAAGAGCTATCTATTGACAAAAAGGGTTTTCCTTGTAAAAGTAAAGGTACTTTTACAAGGAATTGCTTCCCATAAAGTAGAGGTAGAGAGAGTGAGAAGCCATGAGAAAAAAGTATCTTTTTTTATTTAGTTCTTTGCTAATTTTTACGGCTGTCGAAATAGAACCAATTCAAACATTGGCGACACCTATTTATAATCCCTTAGAACCAACGGAAGAAATTCAACCAAAACCAGAATCAATCACCCCTCAGGAAAAGTCAGAACCGGAACAACCTGCGCCAACCCCTCCGGAAGATCAAAAAACAACGGTTCCTTCTGAAGAAAAAAAGCCTTCACCCAAGAAAAAAGACAAACCTGTGGAGAAACCGGCAATGTCAAAAGAAAAAAAGAAACAAACAAAAGAAACAACGGCTCATCCCCTACAAGTGAATAAAGATTTTGTCTTTCCTAACGGACTTGGTGCAGGCGGCGATGAAGAATCTGAAAGCTATTTAGCAGCGGTTGGGTACTTTCTTTCAGGAAATGGATTGTATGGGAAAAAAATGGATGTGAGAGAAGTCTATGATATTGATGATGTTTTTAAATAAAGTGGATAAAAGAAAAATCGCCTTATTTCAGTTACTGGAAAATGCACCGATGTTAACAGAGTCAAAAGAAACCGTAATGCAGGAGTTAGAATTATCTGAATTTATCGTGAACAAAACGGTCGCTGAATTAAATGCCGATTTTATTGAATTTGGTTTATCAGAGGATTTTCAAATTGTGAGCGATGGTATTTTCTTAACTCTTAATGAATCAGGAACGGAAACTTCCGCTACTTTGATTGATTGCTATATTAAAGAGTCGTTACGTTTTGCTATGTTTCAAGATTTCTTTTTTCAGCGTTTTGATTCTGTGAATGAGTTTGCTTTAGAACACTTTGTTAGTCACACATTGGCTTATAAGGAGTTCAAGGAATTAAAGAAAATGCTGGAAAATTACCAAATTACAATTAATAAAGAATTTCACTTAGTGGGAAATGAAACCAATTTACGCGAAGTAACAACACTGGTTTTTTTACAATTATACCAACGTGATTTTTCGTTGTACGGTAAAAAAGTTTTAGAGCAGATTCGGAACTTTGAGCTATTTTTTTCTGAGAAGGTTCATCTTAATCAGCGTGCGGGCTATGCACAAGCTAAATGTTTTCATTTTTTGGCGGTTTCTTTGGTACGAACGCAGCAACAATTTTATGTAGAGAAAAAAGTAGATTCGCAGGTGTTAAAACAATTAGCCGGTGACAATCAGCAGAATGTTTTCAATTGGTTAGAGAGTCTTCAAATCCCAGAACCACAACGAACAAACGAAGGCAATTATTTACTCTTATTTTTAATTGCTGAAGAGTGGCTTCAAGTAGCTTCAGCAGCACTTTGCCAAAGATTTGCAGAAATTCAACAATTGAATCGTGACTTGTTAAGTTATTTAAAATTACAATTTCAGCTTTCCGAGGAAGTCCTGCGAGGTTTTGAACAAAAAGTAACAATCGTTCATTTTAAATTGTTCCATTTTCCAATAGAAGCAAACTATAGTTATCGCAAAATGGATATAACCTACTTTGCAGAAACGTATACAGAGTATTTTTCTGCTAGTCGACAATTTATTCAAGAACAAAAAACGAATCCCGTTGTTTGGGATGCCAGACAGTTTTTATTTTATCGGTATCTGTTGTTAATGGTGGATGCGTTACCATTGAAAAAAGTTTTGGCTCCGATTACATTGTGTGTCGACTTTTCCTTTGGTGAAGCCTATAATCGTATGATACAAAAAAATATTGAAAAAATTACGGAATGGAATATCATTTTCAAAGCACATGTAGATGAAAGTGTACAATTAATTTTATCGGATATTCATTTTGTCGATTGGCCTGAGATTACCCAAATTATTTGGCTAGCACCACCACGTCCTGTTGATTGGTCGCATTTTATTAAAACGCTGAGTGCACTAAGACCGCACTCGGGAGAAGAAAACAAGGTCGGGACAGCACCGCTTAGCTCCGAGAAATAAGAAGAAATTTCCGGAAATTGTTCTTTAATTTTTGGAGACCAAGTAGGTATTGTTCATCATCGAATCACTACGTTCTTCGTGATTCTCAACAATTTCGGCTTATTTCCGAAGGAGCTGGTTCTGTTCCCGCCGTTTATCAGATTTTGAGCGTGAAGCAAAAATCCAAAGTGATTTTTGTACCACGCTTTTTCTTTTAGAATATAAAAATTAAAAATAATAAAAAAGTTGAAACTTTTTATGCTTGTGATTCGTCTATATAAGTGTACAGGAAAGGAGGTTCCAGAAATCGATGGTTTTCGATGGTTGGAAAAGAAAAAAACAAATTCGCGCGTTAGAAACGCTTGTAGATACCAAGTATGAAAAAATGTATCGCATTGCCTTTAACTATACACATTCGAAAGAAGATGCCTTGGATGTGATTCAAGAAAGCTTTGAAAAGGCACTGAAGGCCATCCAAAAAGGACCCGATATTAAGGATTTTGAAGCGTGGTTCTTTCGAATTCTGCTTTCTGTAGCGACAGATTATTGGCGTAAAAAGAAACGAGAAGCTGTTCATATTGAAAAAGATGAACATGTGTTAGCCCTTTTAAATAATCCCCAACGCAGTTTTTTAGAAATTGAAGAAATTATTAATCAATTAGATAGTCCTAATCGTGAAATTATTCTATTAAAATTTTTTGAAGGATTTACGCTAAAAGAAATCGCCTTGATCCTGGATATTAACGAAAATACGATTAAAACGAAGATGTACCGCAGTTTGAATGAACTCCGAAGTCTATTGAATTAGTAAAAGAAAGGAAGCGAAAAAATAATGGAAGATTTTGTAAAAAGCGTTGTTAAAAACTTTTCAAAAGAATACCGCCAACAACCGTTACCAACGGATCTACAAGCGGAAGTCAAAGCGCGTTTTCATAAAGAGAAAAAGCGGTACACCTGGCTTCGTTTTAGAAACCGCTCACTGCAAAGTAGTCTAGTAGTAGCTTGTGGCTTTGTCTTATCAGTCAATTTGTTTCCAGGTTTTAGTGAAGCAGCCCGCAACATCCCTGTGTTAGATAAAATTGTTCAATTAGTCACCATCAAAACGTTGACAGCGAAAAAACAGGAAAGTGAAGTAAACATCGATGTCCCTAAAATCCAAACATCCCAAGAATCTTCAGTAGCTGACACGCTCAACAAAAAATACTTGAAAGAAGCCCAAACAGAATTTCAACAAGTCAAAGGGCAATTGTTTGATGGTTCTCGTGTTTCAGTCACTGGAGATTATGAAAAAGTCGTGGACGACCGTCGCTTCCTAGTGGTCAAACGAACCTTCACAGAAATTAAAGGCAGCTCTGCGACGACAACGAAATATGACACCATCGACAAACGAGCCAATGTTGTCGTTTCACTCCCCTTAATTTTTAAAAATGATTTTTACATTGATGTCATTAGTAGTGAAATTAAACAACAAATAGCAGACCAAATGAAGAACGATAGCAATAAAATATACTGGTCCGAAAAAGAGGATGCCCCCAGTGATGTTCAACCCTTCAAAAAAATTAAAAAGGACCAACCTTTCTATATCAATGAAAAACACCAATTAGTGATTGTGTTTCCTCAAGGAGAAATTGCGCCTTACTATATGGGCACCCCTGAATTTGTGATCCCTAATCAAGTCATTGAGAATGAATTGGCAGCGCCTAATTATTTTAAATAAACTCAGCAAAAAACACGCGACATTTCTTAAAACTGTCGCGTGTTTTTTGCTGACCTAACCAAGTCAGTTGCGGTTTTACTGAGAGAAGCGTACACTAGAATTAAGCATAACAAGAAAGGGCGAATGGCAATGGAAAAATCAGAAAAAATTAGTATTTTACAAGATGTGGTTAAAATTAAATCTGTAAATGGAAACGAAGAAGAAGTGGCAATCTATTTACAAAATCTTTTGAAAAAATATGAGATCCCTTCTGAACTTGTTTCTTATGCACCAAATCGTAGTAGTTTGGTTGCTTACCTAGGTGAAAACCGAGAAAAAGTCTTAGGGTTTAGTGGCCACATGGACGTGGTTTCTGAAGGGGACGAAAGTCAATGGACTTTCCCGCCATTTGCGGCCCATATTGAAGGAAATAAATTGTATGGACGTGGCGCAACAGACATGAAAAGCGGCTTAGTCGCAATGGTTTTAGCAATGATTGAATTAAAAGAAAAGAAAGTCCCATTAAATGGAGCGGTTAAATTTTTAGGTACAGTTGGTGAAGAAGTAGGCGAACTAGGAGCCGAACAATTAACTGAAAAAGGCTATGCGGATGATTTAAGTGCCTTAGTCATTGGAGAACCAACCAATTATAACTTGATGTATGCGCACATGGGTTCAATTAACTATTCTGTTGTGTCACACGGAAAAGAAGCCCACAGTTCCATGCCAGAAGAAGGCATTAACGCGATTAATAATTTGAACGAATTTATTACAGAAGCAAACCAACAAATGGCGGAAGTCACAGCAAACTATGAAAATCCTGAATTGGGTCGAACGATTCACAATGTAACCGTCATTAAAGGTGGTACACAAGTGAACAGTATTCCAGGTCAAGCTGCCTTGCAAGGGAATATCCGTTCAATTCCAGAATTCAGCAACGACCAAGTTATTGCGTTATTACAAAAAATTGTTGATGAATTGAACAAAAAAGAAAAACATCAGTTAGAATTAACGATTGATTACAATAAAATTCCTGTAAAAGCTGAGAAAGATTCTGCGTTAATTCAAGCCATTCAAGCCCAATTTGACCAACCGTTGCCATTGATAACAGCAGCAGGAACCACAGATTTAGCTGAATTCACTAAATCAAAAAATAAATTTGATTGCGTTGTCTTTGGACCGGGCGTTCCAACTTTGCCACACCAAATCGACGAATATGTCGAAATTGATAATTATTTAGATATGATTGATAAGTATCAAGCGATAGCAAAAAGTTATTTAAATTAAAAAAATGTCACGTCTGAATCGTAAAGTTCAGGCGTGACATTTTTTATAAGGGTTATTCCACCACAGTCCATTCATTTAAGGTTTTGCCGTTCTCATCAACTAGCTCTAACCAGCTGTTTGTTCCAGCAAAATAGAGAAACAAGCCGACTTCATTAACGCTTTTTAAGACGATATCTTCCGTTGTGACAAAGTCTTTAAATTGGCCCTTGTGTTCATCACGAAGTTTTTCACCAAATCTGGCGGAGAAACCGACAGAGCCGTCTTTATTTAAAGGGGCTTCTGGCATCATTGTCGCGCCAGATTTAATAAGCATTTCATTGCGCTTTTGCCAAAAAACCGTTGCTTTGCTTTGTCGAGTATCAATATAAAAAGGAATTTGGCTAACTTCTTTTGTCCATTTGTGGCGTGCTTTGGCTGGTCTGGCTTTCTTCGGCGCCGGTTTTTTAAACAGAGAGTAGCCAAAACGTTCCAAGATAAAGGTGACTGTTTCTTTATAGTTAGTCACTGTCGCTACCGCACTTTTCGGAATTTTGACTGTCGTTGGGGTCGCTTCCAATGTTAAACCACTTTCTTTCGCATCATCTAGGAAAGCTTGCGCTAAATAGGCAAGTTCTGTGTCCCAAGTCGGTTTCAATAAAATCGAGTGATCAAAAGAAACTTCTTTATATGTAGCTTTTTCTTCAGCAAGTCCTAAAGCAACTAGTTGGTTATCTCTTAGCAAGAAAAGAATCGCTGCTTCTTTTTTCGGTAATTTAGTTGTTTGTTCAATGATTAAGTGGGCCTGATCGGCTAAATCAATGAGTGTCTTTGTTTTTTTTAGATCAACGGTTAAATGTAAGTCCATGAAGTCTGCTCCTTTATCGTTAGTTTCTTCATTGTATCATGAAACAGTGTCTTCGTCTTTTAACGAGTCAGCAACCTTACAATATTGTTTGAAACAAAAAGAAGCTTTCATGATATACTTACTCACATGCATAATTTTTAATGAGGAAAGTAGAGGAACAAGAATGAAAACACTTGGCAATATTTTATGGTTCATCTTTGGCGGCTTTTTTGGTGGCTTATCTTGGCTATTCGCAGGCGTGATTTGGTGTATTACAATTATCGGTATTCCGATTGGTTTACAATGCTTCAAATTAGCGGGGTTGAGCTTTTGGCCGTTTAAAAAGCGAGTCGTGTATAGTGATAGCGGCGTATCTTTGGTGGTAAACATTATTTGGCTGATTATCAGTGGACTACCATTAGCAATTGGGCATTGTATTAGTGGCTTGTTGCTTTGTCTGACAATCATCGGTATTCCGTTTGGGCAACAGTCCTTTAAATTGGCGAAATTAGCATTAATGCCGTTTGGGGCCCGTGTGGTTTCAACAAATGATTTTTATTTTGAATAGTCAGAGGTTTCTCATTGACAAATAAAACGAAACAGCGTATTCTGTAAATGTAACAAATAACGTTACATTTAGTTTGGAGTGATTAGACATGGCCATGTCAACGAAATTAAGTGTTGCGATTCATATTTTAAGTTTGATTGAAACAGGTCCTCAAGAACAAGTGACTTCTGAATACATTGCTTCGAGCGTGAATACTAATCCAGTCGTTGTTCGACGACTAATGAGTCAGTTAAAAAAAGCCGGCTTGATTCATTCCATGCGTGGAGCCAATAAAAATACCTTATTAAAGAAACCAGAAGAGATCTCACTGTATGAAATTTATACAGCGGTTGAATTGGAACGAGAGATTTTCAATATTCATCAAAATCCTAATCCAAACTGTTCCGTTGGGGCAAATATCCAATCGGTACTAGAAACTGAATTTACTAAAGTGCAACAAAAAATGGAAGAAGAATTGAAAAGCATCACCTTAGCAGATGTGATTCATGAAATAGAAGTTAAGAGAGATAAGTAATCTCTCTACTTTTAAAGTGTCAAATGTAACTATTTTAGTTCTATTTAAAAATGAAAGGATGATTTACATGAAAGTAGCAGTATTAGGAGCAACAGGAAAAGAAGGACAATTACTTTTAGCAGAAGCTAAACGTCGCGGGATGGACGTGACAGCCATCGTTCGTAATGCCTCAAAAATAACAGATGGCACACCGACCATTGAAAAAGATGTTTATCAATTAACAACAGAAGATATTCAAGCGTTTGATGTATTAATTAGTGCCTTAGGATTCCCTAATGTGCAAGATTTCCCCAAATCTACCCAGCATTTGATTGAGATTTTAACCAATCAAAAAACGCGCTTGTTTGTCGTTGGGGGCGCTGGAACCTTATATGTGGACCCAGAACACACAACTCAATTAAAAGATACCCCATCATTCCCAGCAGAGATTCAGCCATTAGCTTCGGCGATGGGCGAAGCTTTAAATTTATTGAAAGAAGCTCAAAACATCCACTGGACCTATATTAGTCCTGCAGCCATGTTTGATGCTGAAGGTCCTGCGACAGGTCATTATGAAGTCGCTGGCGAAGAATTAACAACCAATAGCCAAGGTGACAGCTACATTAGTTACGCAGATTACGCCGTTGCCATGTTAGATGAAGTGGAAAGTAATGCACACCCAAATCAACGAATCAGTGTGTATCAATAAAAGAAACAAGAAAATGGGGCATCCGTTGTTTTAACGGAGGCCCCATTTTTCTTGTTTGATTAATTATTGCTAATGTATTTACTGTTTGGGTGCTCGGTATCCTGCTGCTTCTGCTTCTTCAACAGTAGAGAACCAAGCTACTGGATTCGTAGTTTTATTATAATATCTACTTCCAGGCACATGATAAATTCCATTACGTGACCCTTTAATTAAGGCGTTGCCGCTTGGCGCTTCTGCAGCAGCCGTCTCGACTTCCGCCGGCGCCTGTGCGGCTTGTTGCGTCTCTGCTTCAGCTTGCGCTTTTGCTGCCGCTTCGGCTTGTTCTTTTTGCGCTTTTTCAGCGGCTAGTTTCTGAGCTTCTGCTTCTTTTCGTTGTTTTTCTTTGTGGGTATCTAACTGAGTTTTAACAACGGCTACTCGTTTGGTTAAAGCTTGATTTGGGGAGTTTAAAGCGTCAATTTGTTTGATCGCTTCATTATAGTAAGCTTCATTAGTTGGTTCTTGTTCAGCTTTTTCAACAGCGGCTGTCGCACTGGCGACTAATTGTTCATTTTTTTCTTTTTCAGCGATAGCAGTTTGAACAGTCGCTAAACGTTGTTGAAAGCCTTCTTTGCCAACTGGGGCAGCAGCTACTAATTTTTCAGCTGCTTGATAATCGCTTTTACTTTTAGATTTTTCAGCAGTTGTAACTGCTTCATCAACAGGTACTGCTTCTTTGATTTTTTCAAGGCGATCATTGTATTCCTCGTATTCTTGACTTAATGAAGATACTAAGGTTGCGGCTTCATCATAGTTTTTCTGAGAAGGTTGTTTTTCAGCGTAAGCTAAGGCTTTTTCTGTTTTGGCCAATTCTTGCTCAGAATCTGTGATGCTCGCAATAAATTCTTTTGACGGTGTGACTTCGACTGATTTTTCAACTTTGGTATCTTTCTTCTCAGCCACAAAGGTGATTTTTTGCGTTTTTTCATCGGACAGTTTTACTTTGTAAGCAAACGTTTTGTCTTTCGTTTTTACTTCCTTGCCATTGGCCGTTAATTTGCTGTTGCCGTCGTATTCGCCTTTGATGGTGGCTGAGCCATTGGCATCGGTTTCAACACTCTCTGCATCAAGTGAAAGCGTTGGGGAAGAATCTGTCGTGGCAACCCCACCAATAAATAGAGCGGCACTTGCTAATGCGGCATAGCCATATTGTTTTTTCGGTTGTTTCTTAATTAATGCTTTGATAGTCAGTCCCCCGCTGACAAGTAACCCTAATAGACCCAAAAGTACTAATACTACACTCATTCATTTCTCTCCTTTCGATATAACGTTATTATACAATGTATTGTGAGAAAATGAACATTTTTTTCGTAATAATTAATAAATTTCCTGATAAAAAAATTATTTCTTGAAGCTCAAATTCTTTTGTAAAAATTTTGTTGTGCTAAAATGGAAAGTGAGTTTAACTACGTATGTTATTAGAGAAGGGGAAATCAATGAAAGCAGAAATCATTGCAGTCGGAACAGAGTTATTACTGGGACAAGTAGTGAATACCAACGCCACCTTTTTATCAGAAGAGTTAGCTGCGCTAGGCATCGATGTTTACTATCAGACCGTTGTTGGCGATAACGGCGGCCGCTTAGAAACGTTACTAACAGAAGCAGAACAAAGAAGTGATTTAATTGTCCTTTGTGGAGGACTAGGACCTACAGAAGACGATTTAACCAAGCAAGTTGTTGCACAACATCTCCATAAATCATTAGTAGAAGATCAAGAAGGATTGAACCGCTTGCACCAGTTTTTCCAACAGTCTAAGCGACCAATGACGGAAAATAATCTACGACAAGTGTTAGCCATTGAAGGTGGACAAGTTCTTCAAAACCCGACAGGATTAGCGGTTGGTTCTTTCGTAACAGAAGGCGCAACAAGCTATTTGCTCTTACCAGGGCCGCCCAATGAATTAATTCCGATGTTCCAACAAGCGGCACGACCTTTATTGATTGATGCGTTTCCACAAGAAGAACAATTGATTTCAAGAGTCTTGCGTTTTTATGGCATTGGTGAATCACAGCTGGTGACCGAGATTCAATCGTTGATTGCGCACCAAACGAATCCAACCATTGCGCCTTATGCTAAGCCTAATGAAGTGACACTTCGTTTAACAGTTAAAACAAAAGACTTAGTAGCTGGCGAAGAATTATTAACAGCGACGGAAGAAAAGATTTTAGCTAAAGTGGGGGACTATTTTTATGGGTATGGGGATGACAATAGTTTAGCCAAGGTAACAGTGGATTTGTTATTACAAAACGGACAAACCGTCACGGCTGCTGAGAGCCTCACCGCTGGCCTATTCCAAAGTACACTGGGGGAAATTGCGGGTGCTTCGAAGATTTTTAAGGGAGGCTTCGTGACGTATTCGCAAGAAACAAAAGAGAACTTTTTAGGAATTTCTCATGAACTTTTAGAAGAGCATGGCACGGTAAGTGAAGCGTGTGCCAAAGAAATGGCAGAGAAAGCGCGTCAGTTAGCTAAATCTAACTATGGTTTATCATTTACTGGGGTCGCTGGTGACCCACTCGAAGGTCAACCGACAGGCACTGTTTGGATTGGGCTGGCGGAAGAAGGCCAACCAACCGTTGCAGAATGTTTCCATTTTAACCGTGACCGAAATTATATTAGACAGAGCGCGGTTATGCGAGGGTTAGATCTTTTGCGACGCCGAATCATTAATAAAAAATAAATATGCGAATGTTTGTTCGGTTTTTTCTTGCTTTTTTGGTACAAAAGAGATATGATAGACCTACTAACAGGAAATGAAAAATAAGTTTATATAAATTAAAGGAGGATTATCCATTGGCAGATGATCGTAAAGTGGCTTTAGATGCCGCACTGAAAAAAATTGAAAAGAACTTTGGGAAAGGTTCTATTATGAAATTAGGCGAAAAAGCTGATCAAAAAATTTCAACTATCCCTAGTGGTTCTTTAGCGTTAGATGTTGCATTGGGCGTAGGTGGGTATCCACGTGGCCGAATTATTGAAGTATATGGTCCTGAGAGTTCAGGTAAAACAACTGTTTCTTTACACGCAATTGCAGAAGTGCAACGAAATGGTGGAACAGCCGCTTTTATCGATGCTGAGCATGCATTGGATCCTCAATATGCGGAGAAACTAGGCGTTAACATTGATGAATTACTTTTATCTCAACCAGATACGGGTGAGCAAGGCTTAGAGATTGCCGATGCCTTAGTTTCAAGTGGTGCGATTGACATCGTTGTCATCGACTCGGTTGCTGCGTTAGTTCCTCGTGCAGAGATTGATGGTGAGATGGGAGCGAGCCATGTCGGCTTACAAGCTCGACTAATGTCTCAAGCACTACGTAAATTATCAGGCTCAATTAATAAGACAAAAACAATTGCTATTTTCATTAACCAAATTCGTGAAAAAGTTGGCGTGATGTTCGGAAATCCTGAAACAACTCCTGGTGGACGTGCATTGAAATTCTACGCAACGGTTCGTCTAGAAGTCCGTCGTGCAGAACAGTTAAAACAAGGAACAGACATCGTCGGTAACCGCACAAAAATTAAAGTCGTTAAAAACAAAGTGGCGCCACCATTTAAAGTGGCAGAAGTTGATATCATGTATGGCCAAGGGATTTCCCAAGAAGGCGAATTACTAGATATGGCTGTGGAAAAAGACCTTATCAGTAAAAGTGGTGCTTGGTATGGCTACAAAGAAGAACGAATTGGCCAAGGCCGTGAAAATGCCAAACAATACATGGCGGATCATCCTGAAATGATGGCAGAAGTGTCTAAATTGGTCCGTGATGCATATGGCATCGGTGACGGTTCAACCATTACAGAAGAAGCAGAAGGTCAAGAAGAACTACCTTTAGATGAATAAATAACGAGTGAATACGACTCGTTAAGAAGAAAGACAACACTTACTGAACAGGACAGGTGTTGTCTTTTTTTGTTTCCTAAGGATAGGAAAAATATTTATTTGTAAGCGAATACAAGTTTTTTCTATAATTAAGACACAAAAAAGAAAGTGGTGGAGAAAATGAAAAATATTTTACTAATTTGTGGTTCGGGTGCATCAAGTGGATTCATGGCTGCAGCGATTAGAAAAGCTGCTAAAAAAAGACAGATTGAAGTGACAGTTAAAGCGACAAGTGAATCTCAACTGGATGAACGTATAAATGAAATTGATTGTTTGTTAATTGGACCACATTTAGCTTATATGTTAAATGATATTCAAGAGCAAATGGCTGAGAAAAAAGTGAAGGCTATGATTATTCCACAAGCTATTTATGGAACCTTAGATGGAGAAAAAGCCTTAGACCTAATAATGACAATGGAGGAATGAGTGAATGAAAAAAATTATGGATTTTATGACGAACTCTTTCGCGCCGAAAGTGAATAAAGTAGTTAAAAATCCTTGGATTTCTGCTATACAGGATGCAATTATGGCGGCTCTTCCATTGGTTTTTGTAGGTTCGTTAGTTACAGTGGTCTCTTTGTTAAAAAATCTCTTTCCAAGCATGCCAGATTTTTCAATGATTAGTAATTTTTCTTTTGGAATGTTTGGGTTAATCGTTTCGTTTATGATTCCTTATTATTTGATGGAGAAGAAAGGTCATAGCGGACAAAAATTAATAGCAGGTGCTACTAGCATTGTTTTGTTTATGATGTTGCTCTTTCCAACGTTATCTGAGAAAGGTGAAATTACCTTTATTCTTTCAAGGTTTGGTGCAACAGGGATGTTTTTAGCGATGATTACAGGCCTTTTTGTTAGTCTTGTGATGCATTTGGCTGCCAAAAAATCTTTTTTTGATGAAGATACACCAATTCCCGATTTTGTGGTTGGTTGGTTTAATAGTCTGCTGCCAATTACCTTTATCTTGTTTGTCGGTTGGTTGATCACTATTCAATTTAGGATTGATTTTTTTGATATCGTTATTCTAATTTTCAGTCCATTAGCAAATATTGTGCAATCATATCCGGGGTTTGTTTTATCTGTGTTTATTCCAGTCTTTCTTTATACATTTGGAATCTCTGGTTGGGTGATGATGCCTGTAATCTATCCTGTTTATATGGCTGGTTTAGCTGCAAATGCGGAAGCTGTAGCGAATGGTGGTCATGCAGTGAATATTGCGACACAAGAAACGTGTTACGCTTTTTCATCGATGGGCGGGATTGGTGCAACATTGTCCTTGTCTGTCATGATGGTTTTACTTAGCAAATCTGCACAACTAAAAGCAATTGGCAAAGCCGTGTTGATTCCTTCAATTTTTAATATCAACGAGCCACTAGTTTTCGGTGCGCCAATTGCCTTTAATCCATACTTGATGATTCCTATGTGGATTAATGCACTCGTTGTTCCATCAATTGCCTACGCTACGATGTATTGGGGATTCGTCAATATTCCTACGCAAAGCTTTTTATTATGGTATATGCCATATCCATTTACCTCTTATTTAGCGACACAAGATATTCGAGCGGTTGTTGTTTGCGTGCTTATTTTTGTCATTACATGGCTGGTATTCTTGCCATTTTTCAAAGCATATGATCAATCACTGCTTAAGCAAGAAAAAGAAGTGCAAAAAGAAGTAATTATTTAAGGTTAAAGGAGAGGTTATTATGGAAGAAAATGAGCAGTTAAATCAGTTATCAATGAATATTTTAATTCATGCAGGAAATGCGAGAGACCATCTAGTTCAAGCGTTAGAAAAATTAGAAGAGACTTCGTATGAGCAGGCACAAAAGGAGTTAATAGAGGCACGGAAAGAAGTCGTTTTAGCACATGGCATACAGACAGATACGTTACAATTAGAAGCTTCAGGAGAACAAATTCGTTACTCGACGCTGTTTTGTCATGCACAAGATACCTTAATGACGGCTCAAAGTGAAATTTTAATTGGTGAGCATTTAGTGAAGCTTTTTAAAAAGTTTAGTCAACAATTATGTCAGGAGGAAAAATAATGTTTAAAGATTATCAGATGCCAAAGGATTTTTTATGGGGTGGCGCAATTGCCGCAAATCAAGCAGAAGGAGCGTTTCAAGTAGATGGTAAAGGCATCAGTTTAGCGGATGTACACAAATACTATCCAGATAAAACAAATGCAGAAATCAGCCAAGAACAAATAAAAGGCATGTCTGTAGCAGACATTCAAGCGAATCTAGCAGATACTGATGGCTACTATCCTAAACGTCATGGGATTGATTTTTATCATACTTATCCAGAAGATTTAGCATTGCTTAAAGAATTAGGTTTCAAAACATTCCGAACTTCTATTGATTGGACGCGGATTTTTCCAACAGGGGAAGAAGAAACACCAAACGAAGCGGGCTTGGCTTATTATGATCGATTAATCGACAAAATCATTGAATTAGGGATGGAACCAATCATCACTATTCTACATTATGAAACTCCGATTGAAATTTCATTGAAATATGGTGGTTGGAACAATCGAAAAGTTATTGATTTATTTGTAAAATATGGCAAAGTCCTTTTGGAACGTTACAAAGAAAAAGTAAAATATTGGATTGTCATTAATCAAATTAATCTGATTCAATTTGAACCGTTTAACTCAACAGCAATTCCTTATGATACAGTGGATAATTATGAAGAAGCAAGTTTTCAAGCGATTCACCATCAGTTTATCGCAAGTGCACAATTAGTTGCGTACGCTAAAAAAATTAATCCTCAAATGCAAATGGGAACAATGGTTGCCGACTGTACTGTCTACCCTTTTTCGTGTAAGCCAGATGACGTCATTTTAGCCATGAAGCGAAATCGAATGGAATACTTTTATACAGATGTTCAATTTCGTGGTGAGTACCCGCAATATGCGTTGAACTATTTTGAAGAACACGGAATTGAGATAGATATTACACTTGAAGATCAACAAATGCTAAAAGAAAATACAATGGATTATTTAGCAATTTCTTATTATTATTCACAGATGGTTGATTCAGAAAAAAATTCAATGAATCCAGCATCTGTCACGCCAAATCCAACACTGAAAGTCAATCCTTGGGGCTGGGCAGTAGACCCTCAGGGATTATACAACTCACTTTCTCAATATTGGGATCGTTATGGGAAACCGATAATTATAGCGGAAAATGGGTTTGGTATGTATGATAAAGTGACAGATGGTCAAATCCATGATGATTATCGAATTTCTTATTTATCTGAACACATCCAACAAATGAAAAAAGCCATGTATGATGGCGTAGATGTGATTGCTTATTGTGCTTGGGGACCGATTGATATCATTAGTTGTTCTTCAGCGCAAATGGAAAAACGATATGGGTTTGTTTATGTTGATTTAGATAATGAAGGGAAGGGAACAGGAAAACGTATGAAAAAAGATAGCTTTACTTGGTATCAAAAAGTGATTGCAACCAATGGTGAAGAAATCTAGATTAATTGAAGACGTTGATTATTGTTTTAATAAAAAGCAATCGTCTTCTTCTTTTCTTTTAAAGGGATGTGGGAAGGTTGGAAAGTAAGCAAAGAGAGATAATACTTTTTTTAGAAAGTCAGCAACATCATTGGGTGACAGCCAAAGAGTTAGCAGAATTTTGTGGTTGTACAACAAGAACGATTCGCAACCGTGTCGCAAAAATCAATGAAGCCTACCCAGAAGCTATTTTGTCTAGTCAACGGGGCTATCGTAGAAATGATCAAATTTCGATTTTACAGGAAACGCCCAGTAAGGAACGAAAAGCTAGAATTTTTCTTGAACTATTAAAACATTCCTCTGAAGGAGTGAACCTGTACGATTTAGCTGATTGTTTATACATTTCTGAATCAACCGCCAAAAATGACCTTCAACAATTAAAAGAAGAGTTAGCAAATCAACAAACAACGATTTGTTTTAAAGGAGCGAATATTTGGTTAACAGGAACAGAACGCGCTAAACGGCAATACATGGTTTCATTATTATATGCAGAAAGTGATTTTCAAGAAAAATTGACCCGTAGTGTACGGGAAATGATTGGCTATATTTCGTTAGAAGAGTTAGAGGAAATGATTCAACAAACTTTTTTTAATTATGAAAGAAGGTTAAACCAGTATGTCTTGAACAATATTGTTTTACATTATGCGATTAGCATTGAGCGTATCCGACAAGGCCACACCTTGTTAACGAAACCAAAATTAGCAGAAAATCACTCAGAAGAATATCAAATGGCCAAAGAAATTGCCCTACGTTTAGAAGAAACTTACGACATTCTATTCTCGAAAGAAGAGTTAGCGCAACTTTCGTTATTATTTGTAGGAATTCAAAAAGAACACACAGTGAATAGTGAAAAAACACAATTACAACAGATTGTGAATCCGAAAATTATTGAAGTGTTAGAAGAAGTTTTACAAAAGGTTGAGCAAATCTATTTTATTCAATTGAAAAACAAAGAGTTTTTCAATAAATTAGCAATTCATTTACAGGGACTATATGATCGTTCAAATGTTGAAGCTTTTACAAGGAATAGTCGTTTATGGGACTTAAAGACAGGCTATCCTTTGATTTATGACATTTCTGTTTACATTTCCTCCTTTATTCAAGAACGTTTAAATATTTGGTTTACAGAAGATGAGATTTCTTTTATCGCTTTACATCTTGGCTCATTTTTGGAAAGTCAGCGAACAGAACAGCAACCATTTCTCCTTTTACTAGTGGTGGAAGATTATCATAATATGCGTGAAGTGCTTCAGAAAAAACTTCAAGAACATTTTGGGAACCAAATAAATATAAAAGTCGTTCGTCAGACCAATATTGATCAGAAAAAATTTGATTTGCTAGTCACTACTAATCGTAGGTTAGCCACAAAATATGAAGGAGCAATCTTTATTCATCCCTTTATTACAACAAAAGAACTGCGGAAAATTGAAAATCGAATGTATCTTTTAAAAGGACAAAAGCGAAAGCGGCAGATGGAGATAAGAACAGATCAGTTCATTGCTAAGGAGTTATATTTTAGCCAGATTGATCCAGCAGATTTAACCCCTGAAATGTTACTTGATCAAATGATTCAACGAATGAGAATACAAAAATATTGTTCGAGTGATTTTAAAAAAAGTGTGAAAAAACGAGAACAGCTTTCTCCAACAAGTTTTCCATCAGGTATCGCTGTCCCCCATGCTATTGATCGGACAGCAGAGAAAAGTGGTATTTCAATCATGACCTTACAAGAGCCGATTCGGTGGGCCAATTATGAGGTGAAGTTGGTGGCTTTAGTAGCAATTCGTCAAGAAGACGCACCAATCTTTGATGACTTTTTTGAAAAATTTATTGAAATCATGTCCGAACCCATCCACATCAAGCAGCTTAGTCAAACGGCAGACTATGCGGCGTTTGTTCTAAAATTTAAACAATTCGTGACGGCGGAAACCTAAAAATGTGACGTTGTCTAATATTTGCTGCCCTTTCCAAAAGAAAGGGCTTTTTTAAGTTGACACCTTTCGCGACAAACATTAGAATAAAATTGTGTGTATGCACAAATATGCAAGTAGGCATATTGATAATTGATTTTAGTTTATCAAAAAACTACAAGATATGAATTAACAAAAAGATAGTATGGAGGTGGAAATATGGTTTTAAATATTCTCCTCGCTATCGTCGGTTTGATTGTCGGTCTTGGTTTAGGATTTGTTATTGCAAAGTCACGTCATGATAAAGCAATAAATGGTGCAAAAATTTCAGCGTCGAGTATTCTCGAGAACGCTCGGAAAGAATCAGAAACACTGAAAAAAGAAGCATTGCTAGAAGCTAAGGAAGAGAACCAGAAGTATCGTTCAGAAATTGAAAGTGAGTTGAAAGAAAGCAGATTAGAACTTAAATCTCAAGAAAATCGTTTAATTCAACGGGAACAAACGTTGGATCGTAAAGATGACTCTCTTGAAAAACGTGAAGGCTCACTGGAAGAAAAAGAAGAGAAACTTGGTGCTAGACAGCAATTAATTGATGAGCGAGAAAAAGAAGTAGAAAACTTAATTAATCAGCAACATCAAGAATTAGAACGAATTGCTTCCCTTTCAAAAGAAGAAGCAAAATCGATTATTATGAAGTCAACAGAAGAAGAGTTGAATCATGAACTAACCTTGATGGTCAAGGAGTCAGAACAACGTGCCAAAGAAGAATCTGATCGCAAAGCGAAGAACTTGCTTTCCCTAGCAATTCAACGTTGCGCCGCTGATTCTGTTTCTGAAACAACTGTTTCCGTGGTCACTTTACCAAATGATGAGATGAAAGGTCGCATTATTGGTCGTGAAGGACGTAATATTCGTACATTGGAAACATTAACAGGGATTGACTTAATCATTGATGATACGCCAGAAGCGGTTGTGTTATCCGGATTTGATCCAATCAGACGAGAAATCGCTCGAATGACCTTGGAAAAATTAATCCAAGATGGTCGGATTCATCCCGCTCGTATCGAAGAAATGGTAGAAAAATCACGTAAAGAAATGGATGAACGGATTCGTGAATACGGAGAACAAGCAGCCTTTGAAGTAGGTGCTCATACGTTACATCCTGATTTAATTAAAATTTTAGGCCGTTTACGTTTCAGAACAAGTTATGGTCAAAATGTCTTGAACCATTCAATCGAAGTAGCAAAACTGGCTGGCGTTTTAGCCGCCGAATTAGGCGAAGATGTTCAATTAGCCAAACGTGCAGGTTTACTACATGATATTGGGAAAGCATTAGATCATGAAATTGAAGGTTCTCACGTTGAGATTGGCGCAGAATTAGCTGCGAAATATAAAGAAAATTCAGTAGTTATTAATGCCATTGCCTCGCATCATGGTGATGTGGAAGCAACCTCAGTTATTTCTGTTTTAGTGGCAGCCGCAGATGCGTTATCTGCAGCCCGTCCAGGTGCACGTAGTGAATCGTTAGAAAACTACATTCGCCGCTTAGAAAACTTAGAAAATATTTCTAATAGTTTTGAAGGCGTGGATTCAAGTTTTGCTGTTCAAGCGGGACGTGAAGTTCGTGTCATGGTGAAACCAGAAGAAATTTCTGATTTAGAATCTGTTCGTTTAGTTCGAGACATTCGGAAGAAAATTGAAGATGACTTGGATTATCCAGGACATATCAAAGTAACGGTTATCCGTGAAACACGTGCCGTTGACTATGCGAAATAAAATAAAAAGCGAATAAGTATCGCGTGTAGTGTCTCAACTAATAATCCTTGCGATTATTAGTTGAGACACTTTTTTTAATCTTTTAAAACCAAAACTTTCTTTTCAAAGCGAAAACAACTATAATAAACAAGAGATGTTAAAAAGAGAAGAGGAACCTTTTTGCGTATATTATTTATAGGAGATGTTGTCGGTTCTTTAGGAAGAGAAGCCTTAGCAACGTATGTCCCTAAATTAAAGAAGAAATATCGTCCACAAGTGACCATTGCCAATGGTGAAAATGCGGCATCTGGTCGGGGAATTACTGGCAAGATTTATAAGAAATTTTTGCAAGATGGTGTCGATGTTGTTACGATGGGTAACCATACGTGGGACAACAAGGATATCTTTGAATTCATTGATGATGCGAAGAAAATGGTTCGTCCAGCGAACTTTCCAGAAGATGTTCCTGGTCAAGGAATGGTTTTTGTGAAAGTCAATCAATTGGAACTAGCGGTGATTAATTTACAGGCCCGCACATTTATGGTGCCATTGGAAGATCCTTTCAAGAAAGCCGCCGAGCTAGTGGCTATCGCTCGCAAACGGACACCGCTCATTTTTGTGGATTTTCATGGCGAAACGACGAGCGAAAAACAAGCCATGAGCTGGTTTTTAGATGGCCAAGTTTCAGCCGTTGTTGGAACACATACGCATGTTCAAACAAATGATGCTCGGATTTTACCGAAAGGGACAGCCTTCTTAAGTGATGTCGGTATGACCGGTCCTTATGATGGGATTTTAGGAATGAAGCGTGAACCGATTATTGAGAAGTTTATGACAGCATTGCCGAAGCGCTTTGAGGTAGTCGAAACAGGGCGGACAATTTTATCTGCCTGTATTTTAGAGATTGATGACCAAACGGGCCAAGCGAAGATGATTGAGCCGATTCAGATTAGTGAAGATCGCCCGTTTCAAGAATAATAGAAGAAAAGTTAATCTCGGATCATTAAGAGGTTAACTTTTTCTGCTCTTATAGAAAAAGTGCCGGTGAAAGATGAAGGTGAAAAAAATGGAGCCGTTGAATTTAGATGCACAAAGTAATAAAGAATTAGAAAAATTGTTACATTTAATTGGACAAGATGAAGTCATTCAGCGCTACCAAGCGATTGAAGAAAAGGTAAAGAAAAACAAAAAGCTGACAGAATTAGTGGAAGAAATCAAAGCTGCGCAAAAAGATGCGGTTCAATTTGCTCACTATGGCAAACCAACTGCTGAAAAAGAAGCCATTCAACGAGCTGATGCGAAAACAAAAGAATTTGATGAGCACCCACTCGTTGTAGCCTACCGCGAACAACTGATCGAAGCCAATGACTTAGTCCAACATGTCACGGCGCTCATTCAATACCGCGTGAACGAAGAGCTAGAGAAGGAAGGGAATTAAATGCCACAAAAGACAAAAAATACACCCATGATGGAACAATATTTATCCATTAAGGCCCAATACAAGGATGCGTTTTTATTTTATCGCTTAGGTGATTTTTATGAATTATTTTATGAAGATGCTATCAATGCAGCGCAAATCTTAGAATTGACGTTAACCAGTCGCAACCGCAATGCGGATGATCCGATTCCTATGTGTGGCGTTCCTTATCATGCCGCGCAAGGTTACATTGATACGTTGATTGAGCAAGGCTATAAAGTAGCGATTTGTGAGCAAGTGGAAGATCCAAAGACTACCAAGGGCATGGTCAAACGAGAAGTGGTCCAGTTGGTAACGCCAGGAACGGTGATGAATAGTAAAGGCTTGGAAGCCAAAGACAATAATTACTTAACCGCTGTGCTAACAGATGGTAATCAGTTCGGTTTTGCCTATGTAGATTTGAGTACAGGCGAATTAAAAACAGCAGTCTTGGCTGATGAAGAGGGCGTTTTGAACGAAGCTTCTGCGTTGCAAACAAAAGAAATGGTCCTAGGTTCAGGGATTCCTGAATCGTTAAAAGAGAACTTAAGTTTACGTTTAAATATTATCTTTTCGACACAAGAAACGGTGGAAGAAAATGCCGAGTTTAGTTTTTTAACTAATGAACTGATTAATCCATTAGAAATTGAAATTACAGGCAAGTTATTATCTTATTTATCTGTTACCCAAAAGCGGAGCTTGTCCCATATTCAGAAAGCTGTGGAATATCAGCCAGATCATTTCTTGAAAATGGATCATTATTCTAAATTCAATTTAGAATTGAGTCAGTCGATTCGAACAGGACAGAAAAAAGGGACTCTTTTGTGGCTATTAGATGAAACGAAAACAGCTATGGGCGGCCGTTTGTTGAAACAATGGTTGGATCGTCCGCTAATTCAGGAACGTCAAATTAAGGCGCGTCAAGAAATGGTGCAATCCTTATTAAATGCCTATTTTGAACGCTTAGATTTGCAAGCAGCATTGACGAACGTTTATGATTTAGAGCGGTTAGCAGGACGCGTGGCATTCGGCAGTGTGAATGGGCGTGATTTAATTCAATTACGGACCTCTTTAGAACAAGTACCAACGATTCGACAGTTAATTGTCGGGATCAATCAAGGGGAATGGGATGATTTATTAGTCGACTTAAACCCTGTTGAAGATTTAGTGGCATTGATTGCGACGGCGATTAATGAAGAAGCCCCTTTACAAATTACTGAAGGAAATGTTATTAAAGACGGCTATAACGACCAATTAGATGAATACCGTGATGCCATGCGTAATGGTAAGCAATGGTTAGCGGAGTTAGAAGCGAAAGAACGCCAAGAAACAGGCATTAAAAACTTGAAGATTGGCTACAATCGTGTCTTTGGTTATTTCATTGAAATCACTAAGTCAAATTTAGCGAATTTAGAAGAAGGAAAATACGAGCGTAAGCAAACATTAGCTAATGCGGAGCGCTTTATTACGCCAGAACTAAAAGAATTAGAGCGTTTAATCTTAGAAGCTGAAGAAAAATCAGTTGAACTAGAATATCAATTGTTCTTGGCCGTGAGAGAACAAGTGAAAACGAACATTGACCGGTTGCAAACACTGGCTAAAACCATTAGTGCGGTTGATGTTTTACAATCTTTTGCAACAATTAGTGAACGGTATCAATACGTTCGACCAACGTTAAGAAGTAACACGAAAAATTTGGCGATTGTCGAAGGACGACACCCAGTCGTGGAAAAAGTTTTAGGGCATCAAGAATACATTCCAAACAGTATCCGCATGACCCCAGAAACAGATATTCTCTTGATTACTGGACCAAACATGTCAGGGAAAAGTACCTACATGCGTCAATTGGCTTTGACGGTGGTCATGGCACAAATTGGCTGTTTTGTACCAGCGGAAAGTGCTGAAATGCCAATTTTCGATCAAATTTTTACACGGATTGGGGCCTCTGATGATCTAATTGCAGGGCAAAGTACCTTTATGGTAGAAATGATGGAAGCCAACCAAGCACTGCGGCACGCCACGCCTAACAGCCTAATTTTATTTGATGAATTAGGACGCGGCACGGCAACCTATGATGGAATGGCGCTAGCGCAAGCCATCATTGAATATATCCATCGTGAAGTACAAGCTAAAACGCTATTCTCTACACATTATCATGAACTAACTGTTCTAGATGAAACCTTAAAAGGCTTGAAGAATATTCACGTGGGCGCTGTCGAAAAAGATGGCGAAGTGGTCTTTCTTCATAAAATGATGGAAGGACCTGCTGATAAGAGCTATGGGATACATGTTGCTAAAATCGCTGGTTTACCAAGCCCGCTTTTAGAACGAGCAGCCACCATTTTATCCGCTTTAGAAGCAGAAGAAACAACGATTCCAAGTTCAGTTCATCATGAAGAAGTTTCAGAAGTCCATGAAGAAACCGAGCAACTTTCATTATTTAAAGAAGTTTCAACAGAAGAATTAAGTGTCATTGACACATTGAAGAAAATGAATCTATTAGAAATGACACCACTAGATGCGTTAAACATGCTTCATCAATTGCAAAAACGTATCTAATTAGGAACCGAACCGGTTAGGAGGTCGTGAAATGGGGAAAATTCAAGAACTATCCGAACAACTAGCCAACCAGATTGCTGCTGGTGAAGTTGTTGAACGTCCCGCTTCTGTCGTCAAAGAATTGGTGGAAAATGCACTGGATGCAGGAAGCACCCAAATTGATATTTTTATTGAAGAAGCTGGCTTGAAAACCATTCAAATTATTGATAATGGTGAAGGAATTGCCAAAGAAGATGTACTGAATGCCTTCAAACGCCATGCCACAAGCAAAATTCATACAAGAGATGATTTGTTCCGAATTCGCAGCTTGGGGTTCCGAGGCGAAGCCTTACCAAGTATTGCCTCAGTTTCTGAAATGATTGTCGAAACTGCCACAGCTGAGGAAGAAGAAGGCAGCTATGTGATTCTAAAAGGGGGCAAGGTCGAAGAAAACCGACCAGCAGCCCTCCGTAAAGGCACAAAAATGACCGTTTCTAATTTATTTTATAATACGCCCGCTCGTTTGAAATACGTCAAAACGATCCAAACGGAATTGGCCAATATTGGTGACATTGTCAATCGTCTGGCGTTAAGCCACCCTAAAGTCGCTTTTCGCTTAGTTCATGACGGCCACAAAATGATGAGTACAACAGGCAATGGTGATTTAAAACAAACGATTGCGGGGATTTATGGCATTAGCACCGCAAAGAAAATGTTGAAAATTGAAGGAAAAGACCTTGATTTTACTTTGACAGGGTATGTCTCATTGCCAGAAGTCACACGGGCCAGCCGCAACTATTTATCAACGATTATCAATGGTCGTTATATTAAAAATTTCGCGTTAAATAAAGCAATTGTAGCCGGCTATGGTTCGAAACTAATGGTGGGGCGTTTTCCAATTGCTGTGTTAGAAATTGAAATGGATCCGCTGTTAGTTGATGTCAATGTCCATCCTACTAAGCAAGAAGTTCGTTTAAGTAAAGAAAAAGATTTAATGGCATTAATTGAACAGGCGATTCAAGAAGTGTTGAGCCAAGAACAGTTGATTCCCAATGCGGCAGACAATTTGCGTTTTAAAAAGAAACTACCGCCAGAACCTAAAGCCGAACAAATGGAAATTCCTTTATCGACTGAACAACCTGCGGTAAAACAACGACCGGGCAGCTTAAGCTATAATCCCGCAACGGGTCGCTTCTATGCGGAACATGCGACAGACGAAACACCAGCCTCAAGCGCCCCTGAAGCTGTCAACCAGACAGAAAGAGCAGTGGACCCAATGGACGATCCATTTGCGCCGCCAGTGCCAGAATCAACGAGTGTAGCGGAAGAAACGTCAGCTTACGAAACCTCTTCGGCAGCTGCTGATTCCGCAAATCATTGGGAAACAGCTAGTAATGAGCAACAGATAATAGCCGAAGAAACGAAAATAACTGAAGTATCTGATTCAGAACCTTCTCTGCGTTCATCAGAGGCTGCTGACGAGGTTTTCCAAGAAGAAATGAAACTTCACCCAGAATTCGATGCCAATAGCGCTGCGAGTCAAAGAGAACTGAAACAAGCCCTGAACAAGTTGGAAGAAGAACGACCGACAGAACGTTTTCCTGAGCTAGAATACTTCGGTCAAATGCACGGAACTTATTTATTCGCACAAAGCAAAGATGGCCTGTTTATTATCGACCAACACGCTGCCCAAGAACGAATTAAATACGAGTACTTCCGTGAAAAAATTGGCGAAGTCAGTGATGATTTACAAGAACTATTGGTACCAATCGTTATTGATTATCCAAATAGCGATGCCTTGAAAATTAAAGAGCAGAAAGAAACCCTTGCGGAAGTCGGCATCCATTTGGAAGACTTTGGACAAAATAGTTTCATTGTGCGGGCGCACCCAACTTGGTATCCTGCAGGCGAAGAGGAAAGCATTGTTCGCGAGATGATTGACATGTTGCTAACAACTGGCTCGGTCAGCGTGAAAAAATTCCGTGAAGCAACTGCCATTATGATGAGCTGTAAGCGATCCATCAAAGCCAATCATTACCTCAATGAGCAACAAGCACGCGTGCTATTAAAAGATTTAGCCTTGTGCGAAAATCCGTTTAATTGTCCGCATGGACGTCCGGTGCTGATTCATTTTACGAATTCAGATATGGAACGAATGTTTAAACGCATTCAGGACCCCCATTAAAAAGAAACGAGGCGTCATCATTTTATGCAAATTATTTTAGCATCCCAATCTCCTCGCCGTCAGGAGTTATTAAAGCGTGTGGTCCCAACTTTTACGATTGCACCAGCCGATATCGATGAAACTGTTGGCAAAGACGGCTTACCAGCAGAATATGTGGCGCAAATGGCTGCCCAAAAAGCAGCGGCTATAGCAGAACAATCCCCCGAAGCACTAGTCATTGGCTGCGATACAATTGTGGCATTGGCGGGAGAAATCCTCGGCAAACCCACTTCTCGGGAAGACGGTTATCGCATGTTGCGCCTCCTAAGTGGCAAAACACATGACGTGTATACAAGTGTGACGTTGAAACAAGGGAAAAAGAGCGCTCCGCGACAGTTCATTCAACCGTGACGTTTTATCCACTGACAGACACGGAAATCCATGCGTACTTAGACACCGCAGAATATGCCGACAAAGCAGGCGCTTATGGTATCCAAGGACAAGGAGCATTACTAATTGAAGCAATCGCTGGCGATTATTACGCCATTATGGGTTTACCAATTGCCAAAGTAGCCCGACTACTAAAAGAATTCAACTAATAAAAGACAGTCCTTTTCATTCGTCAAAAAGAGAAAGGACTGTCTTTTACTATGCAAACTATTAGGTGCCTGTTTGGCAAACGTGGTATCATTGAACCCAATAAATTGAACAGAAGAAAAGGAGTGGACAGAATGACAAAACCAACAGAAGAAGAATTAAAACAAACCTTGACGGATCTTCAATATGCCGTCACACAAGAAAACGCAACAGAACGCCCTTTTTCAGGAGAATATGATGACTTTTACCAAGACGGAATCTATGTAGACATTGTTAGTGGCGAGCCGTTGTTTAGCTCCCTGGACAAATACGATGCTGGTTGTGGCTGGCCATCCTTTACCAAACCAATTGAAAAACGTGGCGTCAAAGAAAAAGCTGATTTTAGTCACGGCATGCACCGAGTAGAAGTTCGCAGTCAAGAAGCGGATTCACATTTAGGGCATGTTTTCACTGATGGCCCACTCCAAGAAGGCGGCTTACGTTATTGCATTAATGCGGCAGCTTTGAGATTTGTGCCAGTGGCAGATTTAGAAAAGGAAGGCTATGGCGAGTACCTTTCTTTATTCAAATAATCCTCATTTTTTAGACAAATACGATAAAATAGTTAGAAGAAAGCGACTTTTGATGAATATCTTGTATGAAATACAGAAAATCTCTTGATTTATTTGGCTAGGACTACTATTATTTTAGAAGGAAAGTATTGTTCAGTTTTAACGAATTGGCTGAAATAGAAAGTGGAGGTTCTAATGTCGAAACATTATTTTGATCCAAGATTGAAAATCTTTTCTTTGAACTCTAATCGTCCCTTAGCAGAAAAAATTGCGGATGCTGTGGGTGTGGAGCTAGGAAAGTGCTCTGTAACACAATTTAGTGATGGCGAAATTCAAGTGAATATTGAAGAAAGTATTCGTGGTGCACATGTTTACGTCATTCAATCAACAAGTAGCCCTGTTAACGATAACTTAATGGAACTATTAATCATGATTGATGCGTTAAAACGTGCGAGTGCTAAAACAATTAACGTGGTTATGCCTTATTATGGGTATGCACGTCAAGACCGTAAAGCACGTGCCCGGGAACCAATCACTGCTAAACTTGTTGCAAACATGATTGAAAAAGCTGGTGCAACAAGAATGTTGACATTGGACTTACATGCGGTCCAAATTCAAGGATTCTTTGATATTCCAGTGGATCATTTGATGGGTGCACCATTAATTGCCGATTACTTCATCGAACACGGCATTCAAGGCGATGACGTCGTTGTTGTTTCCCCTGACCATGGTGGTGTAACGCGTGCGCGTAAATTGGCAGAATTCTTAAAAGCACCAATTGCGATCATTGACAAACGTCGTCCAAAAGCGAACGTAGCAGAAGTAATGAATATCATTGGTCATGTGGAAGGCAAAACATGTGTCTTAATTGATGACATGATTGACACAGCGGGGACAATTTCTCTTGCTGCAAACGCATTGAAAGAAGCCGGAGCAAAAGACGTTTACGCTTCTTGTACACATCCCGTTTTATCAGGACCAGCCTTACAACGTATTGAAGATTCAGCAATTGAACGCTTAGTTGTAACAGACTCTATTTACCTATCTGATGATCGTAAAATTGCTAAAATTGACGAAGTCAGCGTTGGTGAATTAATCGGAGATGCGATTAAACGTATCCACGAAAACAAACCAGTTAGTCCGTTATTTGAAACAAAAAATAAATAATTATAAAACCCGCCCACATCATTTTTCTGATGTGGGCGGGTTTTTTGTGTATTATAAATTATTTAATAGCAAATGAATCGCAAGAGGATACGTGAGATTGTTATTACAGAAATAATAGGTAGAGGCTAAAACCCAGCCCATTCCACAATAAAAAAGCATGGAAATTGATGGTAATAGTCCATGGCTAAGACCAAAAAAAAGACCAGAAAAAAATATTTTACATAAGACACTTCGAGAGGTGTTTTTTATAAAAAATAAGTTCATAAAAATGCCACGAGTCAGGAGTTCTTCTATTATAGGTGAAAAGAGTCTAGTATGAAGGGCCATTAAAACAGGTGCTACATTTCGGACTTCATTAATATAATGTTGATTTTCTGGAGTAGGAATGCGTGAGAAAAGTAAATTTAGAATAATAGAAAATAAGAACATGCCAATAGCTAGTAATAGACTTTTAAAGATAGCTTGCTTTTTTTTCTTTACTATTTTTTTATAGAAAACTGACAGCACGATAATAATAATTAAAGATAGTACACTATCAAAGATAATCAAGGCTTTTTCGTTATTTTTTATAGCTATTAAGCTCATTCCAGTTAATGCTTCTATGCTGGGTAGGGCTGTCAAAAAAGTGAACAGGAGATAAAGAAGTGTTTTTTTCTTTGTAGATAATTTTGTCTCGATACTATAACAACCACCTTTCCTATTTTATCAGAATGATATGTTTACAAATTGAACTACTAATCAAGGAATAAAAAGGAAATGAAAAAATGATGCTTCCTCTATTGTGAGTTTTATTATAATTAGATAAAATATAGATGTCAAAAAGATTAAAAGGTTGGAGCTTTAAAAATATTGGAAAGGAGTATACAAATGAAAAAGATAACTGAACGACCAATTGTCAAAATCTTAATTAAGATTTTGATGTTTGCCCTATGTTTTTATGCGGGGATAAAATTCGTTGATTTCATTTTTCCGTTAGTAGGATTTAAACAATAAGCAAAAGAAATGAACGTGGAGACAAGCACAAAGGACCGTGAACTTCGTTGCTAATAGTAAAGTATTGGTCCTTGGAAACTAAAAAGCTGTTAAAATGACAATAAAAAATAACCGTCAACTTTGATCAAGTACGGTTATTTTTAATTAATCCAAAAAGTCACCGTCTTAAACGGCTCTACATCAGAGAGGTATGTTGAAGCATATCTCTCTTTTCATTTTCATTATAGCACATTTTCCCGAAAAGCACGAATAAATTTAGCGTTAATCCGTGCAATCCTAAAAGCTGTTAAAGAGGAGAAAAACCTCTGGGCTTTTTCTCTTTGCCTATAGTCTGTTTAGCCCGCTTTTTTGTTAAAATTTATCGTAAACTTCAATTACTGAGGTGCTATTCAGCTCAGACTTACTTATCTTAATTACTTCATGGGATTCAGTTAAAGATTTCGATTGGCTCTTTCGTGGCTGATTTATTAACGATAATAAAGATTGTGGAACGTACTTTTTGTTATTCTCTTTACATGTTAACGCCACAATCATTTTGCCTGAACGAATTGCTTTTTCATACTGTAAATTATAAAATTTTCCTCCATCGCATATTCGTACACCTGGAGAAATAAGCATTTCTAATAGAGGAATTACTTGTAATTTTTGGCCTGTGGTTCCATCATCTTTAGGTTTAATCCCGCGCAGTGAAACTTTATTATTTTTTAAAGCTCTGTAAAATTGAGTAGCCTTAAAACGAAATTTACAGCTCCCTTGTTTATCTATTTGATAATAGTCAACTCCGCATAAATGCATAAAATTCCCAGCTTCAAATTGAACGTTCATTTCTAACAATTTCTTTGTTTTCCGATGTTGATATGTATAAGTGAACATATGATTATTGAAGTTGGTGTCATAAATTAAGAACGCCTTTCTAATTGTGTCAAAATCTTTTTTCTCAATCATTAGTTTCTCCTATAAATAAAGAAGCCAAGCTTAGCTTGCCTTCTTTAAACTTCAAATATAATTCAGGTTTTTCTGTTGCTCACCAACTATTGGCTCTACGTCCAATTCTATATCGAGTTTTTCTGTTGCTCGCCAACTATCGGCTATTACTTCCGATTTCAGTATTGAGTTATTATGATGCCTGATCATCAAGAAACATCTACTTGTTTCTAATAAAAGTCTACCACAGAACCACGTTCAACTCAATCCTTTTTAATCTAATAATGGAGTGTAATGACAATAAAAAAAAACCGTCTACTTTGACCGGTACGGTTATTTTTAATTAATCCAAAAGGTCACCGTCTCAAACGGCTCTACACTAGAGAGGTATGTTGACGCAGCTCTCTTTTCATCTACATTCTAGCATAGATACAATGTAGATGAAAAGAGGTGCCTACTGCTAAAGGTTCGTGTCATTCTTTAGCGATTGAGCAGTGCATCAACGCTTAGTTCAGTCATTTCAGAGACTTGCATGTCGGCTCCGATTAAGGGTTGGCTGGCCGACAAGCCGACGGCATAGATGCCCGCGGCTTTCAAGCCGTCAATGCCTGATTGTGCATCCTCAAAGCCAATGGCGTTTTGCGGTAGCACGCCAATACTGTCAGCGGCGGCTAAAAAGATTTCAGGATCGGGTTTGCCTTTGCTTAAGGAGTCGGGATCGACAATTGTGGCGAAGTATGCGCGCACGCCTAATTTTTCCAAAATCAGGGGCGCATTTTTTGACGCCGAAGCCACGGCACAGGGGATGTGTTGTGCTTGAGCTTGCTGTAGCAATGGCACGACACCAGGTAAAACATCTTCTGTTGTTAAATGTTCTAATAATTGAACGTAGTGGTCATTTTTTTGCTGAGCTAAGGCTTCTTTTTCTGCTGGAGTAAACGCATTTTCACGGTGGCCATGGGCTAAAATGCGGTCCAAGGAATCCATCCGACTAATGCCTTTTAATGTTTCGTTGAAGGTTTCGTCAATGGAAATGCCTAGCGAATCGGCCAACGCTTTCCAAGCTTGATAATGAAATTTGGCGGTGTCAGTAATGACACCATCCAAATCAAAAATAAATCCAATCGTCATTGTGGTTCGCTCCTTTATTGATAATGTACTTCTTTTGGTCGTTCGGCGGTTAACGGAATCAACGCGCCCTGAACCAATAATTGTGTGTCTTTATCTGCTGTAATCGTGACACTGGTTTGTGTTAATGAAAATTGATACGTCACGCCTTGATGAATAAACTGGAACGCCAGCGCTTGCCAATGTTCAGGTAAGTTTGGACAAATTGATAACTCGTTCTGGCGCGTGTCAACGCCTGCATACGTCGCTAAAGTAACGTGGATCGTCGCAGCCATGACCCCTGTATGAATCCCTTCAGCGGTCGTGCCACCTTGAATGTCACGATAATCGGAATACAACGCTTCTTGATAAAGTTGCCAAGATAGCTCATGGAATTGCGCCATTTCTGCCAATTGGGCATGAACAATTCGTGACAAAGTCGAACCATGAGACGTCCGTTTTAGATAATATAAAAGATTTTTTTCCAAATAATCCGCAGGCAATTGATACCCTAAATCTTCTAAAATTTGATCCACCCGAGTTTTGTCTAAGTTGTAGAACAACATTAACGTGTCGGCTTGTTTCGCCACTTTGTAATCATCGGGGGATTCTCCTTCGGCTTTTAAAATTCGATCCATGCGGTAAATATTGCCGTATTTCTCTTTCATCGCCGCCCAGTCAATCTCTTTTAAGCCGAAATACCCTTCATATTGCGCAATAATGCCGTCAGAATTAACTTCAATTTCCAGTGAATTTTGAATTTGCTGCATGCGGGCTAGATCAGCCGAAGAGGTCTGCGTTTTGGCAAAAAGTTGTGCCTGTTCTTCCTCAGAGAAAAGTGCCAAAATGTTGGTTAATTCTTCGAATAGCCAAACCACCATCAAATTCGTATAGGCGTTGTTTTTCAAGCCGCTTTCCGCTTGGTCTGGATAGCCCTCGTGAAACTCATCAGGTCCCATCACTTTATCAATAAAGAACCGTCCTGTTGCGTCATCTAACGTCGCAGCGCTGTTCCAAAATTGAGCGATTTCTAACAACATTTCGCCGCCATATTGTTTCATAAATTCATGATCCTGTGTACTATGCCAATACAACCAAGCATTGTAAGCAATCGCTAGGGACACATGCCGTTGCAGAATACTATGATCCTCGCCCCAATGTCCATTCAACGGATTTAAGTGAAGCTTTTGCGTGGTTTCACGCCCATCACGTCCTGATTGCCACGGATACATTGCGCCACGATACTGGCTGGCCGCCGCATTTTCCTTCGCCTTCTCTAATCGGTGGTAGCGATACAGCAACAATTGTTTCGCTGTGTCAGGATAATGTTGAATATAAAAAGGTAAAATAAAAATTTCATCCCAAAAAATATGTCCACGATACGCTTCACCATGCAAGCCTCGGGCGGTAATCGAGACGTCCAATGCTTGGGCTTGGTTACTAAAAGGCGAAGCCGAAGCCAGCAAGTGATAACTGTGAATCCGTAAAAGTTTTTGAGACATCAAATCGCCTGTCACGGTAATGTTGGCTTGTTGCCAAAGGGTTTGCCAAGCGCGGGCGCTTTCCTGAGCGGCGGCCGCAAAAGAGTCCCTCGGCGTAAACGGTACTTGCCAACTTTGTTCGGCGTGGCTGGCTTGCACAAAGACTTGTTTTTCTAGCGTATAGCGCGTTCCTTGGTGCGCCATCACGGTCACCACTTGGGCGATTTTTTCCGCTTCTTCTTGAATCGTAATCGCTTCTTTTTCAAAAAAATCACCGGTTATCAAGGACGTTTCTCGGACGCTCAAGTTGGATTGATTGGTACAAACCTCAATCACGGTTTTGTTTTCCTTCGCGCTTAATGCTGTCACCTGAAAATGTTTGGCTGTTAAGTTGCGATACCGCGCCACGTTATAGTTGTAGACACTGCCATCCGTGACGGTTTTCAAAGTAATCGGGGCCGAAAAGTTTAACGGCTCAAACGTATATTGCAGATGATAGTCATTCGGCTGTGCCATATTGGCGATTTTTTTCGTCGTTAATTTAATTTGCTGATTGTCCGCATCTTTCAAAATCATTTCTGCGACAAACAATCCCGTTTTCAAGTTCAATTGACGGTGTAATTGTTGTAGCGTGTCTGGGGAAATCGTTAACCAGTCAGTGGTATCGCCAATTTTTAAAGCGATGTGTTGGTTGTCAGGAGCATTGACGAAATCTTCATTTTCCACTACTTGACCCGCAACTTCCGAAGCCGCTGTATTATAAAGCCCCGCAATGTAGGTCGCTGGATAATGATCATCAGAAATCGTCATCTCAGGTGTCGTGCCGCGCAAACCTAAAAAACCATTGCCGACAGTTAACAGGGACTCCACCGCATATTCATTTTTCCCAGGCACGTAGCCATAATAGTCCAAATGCCAAGCCAGATACTGCCGTTTTTCTTCAAATGCTGCCAGCAGGTTCGGTGCCGCCGCTTGTTCGGCTGCCGTTAAAAGTGGTGTGTTCAACTGTTCCGCGAATGCTTGAATCACCGCTTTCGGAACCAGCGCCAACGTTTCCTCTGGCGAAAAGAAATCCGCTGGGAAATCAGCCACAATCCCCCCCAGAATCGGCGCAGCCTCTGCCACAATCAATTGGCACAGTTCAGGAACCGTTTCTTCGATAGTCAAAGCTTCAAAAGGGAATGTTTTTTGATGAAGCGGTTCCAATTTATGGTTAAAAAAAGTCGTCGTTAGTTGGTTCGTTGCGAATGTTAATTCTAAAATGGTCATGTTTGGCGCCTCCTTGTGAACTTGTATAGACATGTTTTGTTTGACTACAGTATAGTATGAACGAATCAGAATTACAAGGATTTTCCCTAGATTCTTGGGAAAACTTTTCCAGAAGGGGGCAGCAACCGACTGCGCTGGGTCTGAAAAAAAGTCGGTCAAGCAGTGGTTTAGCTGGGGGAGTTTGTGGCGTAAGTAAGGCAGAAAGTGCGGGGTATTTTTCTGACCAGCTCTAGGTTTTTCGGAGGGAATATGCTATGCTTTTAGAAAAGAAATTGTTGGTAGAGGAGGATCGGCATGAACAAGTTTCATGACATATTTTTAGAATTAGAACAACAAATTGTCCAAGGCGACTATCAGCCAGGCGATTTATTACCTAGTGAAAATCAATTAGTGGAAACCTACAATGTTTCCCGTGAAACAATTCGGAAAGCCTTGAATTTACTGATTAACGCTGGCTACATTCAGAAAAAACAAGGCAAAGGCTCGATTGTGCTCAACTTTAAAAAGTTTAATTTTCCTATTTCAGGGGTGACCAGTTACAAGGAGTTACAACAAACGCAACATATTGAAAGTCATACGCATGTGGTTTCCTTAGAAGAAATTCCTGTGGAGCGCAACTTGGCTCAGTTGACTGGTTGGACGGAAGGGGCCCCTGTGTGGCGCTTAGTTCGGCAACGGGAGATTGAAGGGGAAGTCGATATTTTAGACATTGATTACTTGATTAAAGAGATTGTCCCAGAACTGCCGAAGCACCGTGCCGAAGATTCGATTTTCGATTATCTGGAAAACGACCTTGGCTTGGCGATTAGTTATGCCCAGAAAGAAATTACCGTGGAACCGCTCACAGAGATGGACAAGCAGCTGATTGGTGAAGTGGAAGGCAATCATGTCGTTGTGGTCCGTAGTATCATGAACTTGGAAGATACCCGCTGTTTTGGCTATACGGAATCCCGTCACCGCTTAAACAAATTTAAGTTTGTGGAATTCGCCCGTCGCCGTAAATTATAAGTCTTAGTGACGAACAAATATGAAAACGGCTGTCATTAAATAAAAAATTACGGTTTTTTCGCTGCATCTGCGAATAAATGTATAAGATTTTAGGAGAAAACGTCACAAAGTTAGAGTTTGACCTCTACTTTGTGACGTTTTCTCGTTGTTTATTAAAGTATTTTCTCGAAAAAAACATTAAATAACAGCCGAAAATATCAATCAGTGTTGAAAAAAAGCCTTTAAACTAAGGGGAAACGTTGCTTTTAAAGGAAATGTTGTTTTTTTGCAAGAACTGTTCAATATTTAAAATCACAGACAATGGGGAATCTTGTATAATAAAGCCATAGCTTCAGCAGCGCCGAAGAAACAACTAGGGCGCACTGGAAATTCAGGATGTTAAAGGAGATGTACATATGAAAAAGAAAATAATGGCAAGTTTATTGGTTGGTAGTGCCGTAGTTGGCGCTAGTTTGGCACCACTTTCAGCACAGGCGACTACGACAGGGAATACGCCAGTAGATGTGGAGTTTGAGGGAGGAACGATAGAAGGTCTGGAAACTAGCTTTGATTTGATATATCTTCCAACTGCTTTTACTTTTCCAGCAACAAAAATTAGTGATGATTTATCAGCTATCCCGCAGCTCAGAGCTATCAGCAGTTCTCTTTATATCGGTGATTTACGAGGTACAAAAGAAGGTTGGCATGTTACAGGTGAAGTGAAAGAAATGAATAATGGGACAGATAAGTTATCAGGTGGTATTAATTTCGGTTTAAGAGCTTCTTATGCACAATATAATGATTCACAAAAAGGATATGTGCCATCTGCTACTTTAAATGGCATAAATATTGCTGATGATCCGACAGCTCCTAGCTTTGTTGGTACAACTATGAATATCGGTGGTGGGGCTTCTACAATAGTTACAGCATCTGTTGGTAAAGGACAAGGAACGTGGGTATCAACGCTTAATGATGTTTCATTAAACGTTACCACACCAATGCAACAACTTAAAAAGGGTGCCTATACAGGGACTGTTACCTGGAACCTCGTCGCAGGACCATCAATCTAAATACAAGAAATGAAAGAATCAAGTACAGAACAGCAATCGTTACTTTTGCTGTTCTGTACTTGATAGACGAATTGAAAGCAAAGGAGCGTACATAGATGAAAAAGAAAATCATGGCAAGTTTATTGGTTGGTAGCGCCGTAGTTGGCGCAAGTTTGGCACCACTTTCAGCACAGGCGGTGACGACAGGGAATACGCCTGTATCTGTGGGGGTTGAGGGAGGTGTATTGCCAGACCAAGGGGATAATACTGGTGGAAGTGTAGATCCAGACCCAACTAAACCAAATACGGATTTTGATTTATTAGCCATTCCAAGAAGTTTTAACTTTCCTCTTACAAAAATTAATGATGATTTATCTGCTATTAAAGAAAATTCAACGACATATAGAGCTCTTATGGTAGGCGATGTGCGTGGTACTAAAGAAGGCTGGCATGTAACGGGCGAAATAGCAGAAATGAAGAACGGGGCAGACAAATTAGATGGACAGTTTAATTTTGGGATGACACCGTATTATGCTTTATTCTATGCTGGCACGGGTTTGTATTTGGGAATGAGCAATCAAAATGGAATGAGTATTGCTGATGATCCAACAGCACCTAGTTTTGTTGGAACAAACATGACAATTGGTGGTGGTGCTACTACGTTAATTAATGCTACTGTTGGTAAAGGTCAGGGAACTTGGTCAGGGCGTATTGATAATATGACGTTAAATGTTACTACACCGTATCAACAACTTAAAAAAGGCGCCTACACAGGTAACATCACCTGGAACCTCGTGGCAGGACCATCAATCTAAGACAAAACAAAAAAGTCATCCCTTCAGGATGACTTTTTGCTTATTTCTCTGTGAAGGTGCTGTCTGTTTTGACAGTTTCAGCAGGCGGTGTTTGCGCCGCTAATAAGTCGCGAATTTCTTTTAAGTAATCTTCGCTCGTTGGTACCACTTCTTCTTCTGCCGCTTCTTCTTTTTTGCCGCGGTTTTTCATTTTGTTGGCCGCTTTGACAATCAAGAAGAGGACGAAGGCCGTAATTAAAAATGTAATAAGTGCACTAATCACGCTACCAATATTGAATTCAACGCCTTCGACTTTATAAACAAGGGCACCCAATGCATCGTCGGCGCTCTTTTTCCCAGTCGTCAAGACAAAAATCAGACTAATTAACGGGGTAATCAAGCCTTCCACCACTTGTGTCACAATCGCTGTAAACGCACTACCAATGACAACACCAACGGCTAGGTCTAAGACACTCCCGCGCATGATAAACTCTTTAAATTCTTTAATCATTCTTTTTTCCCTCCTCACTTTAAAAACAGTATACCGAATCTTCTTGAAAATTTGAACTGAAAAACTCTTATCATTCAGAAAGCACCTGAAGCTGTGTTATAATGGAGCTATTGGAAAAAACATTAAAAAATGCTTTAGAATTTACGCGATACATATATTTCACAGCATTCTTTAGGTAAGATGAAGCAAATGAAGGAGCGATGCGGCAATGTCTGTTCAATTAGTTAAAGGCGTGAATTTACACGTCATTCCTACAGAAAAATATAAAACGGTGCGTCTTTTAGTCCGCTTTAATACACGATTAAATCATGAAACCATTACAAAAAGAACGCTGTTGTCCAGTTTGATGGAAACCAACAGCTTGAATTACCCGAATCAAGTCAAATTAAGTGAGCGTTTGGCGGAACTTTACGGCGCCAGCTTCGGGATTGGCGTTTCCAAAAAAGGCAATCAACATTGGTTTAATATTTCTATGAACATTGTCAATGATCATTATTTACAGGATAGTCAGGTTCTCGCCGAAGCGGTGGACTTTTTGAAGGAAATTATTTTTGCCCCCAATATTCAAGCGGGCCAATTCGAGGCGGAAACCTTCCAACGGGAGAAAGAGAACTTGAAAGCGTACTTGGAAAGTATTGTGGAGGATAAGCAAACCTATGCTTCTTTGGCGCTTCAAAGTGTCTATTTTAATCAATCGGAGGATCAAAAAATCCCTAGTTTCGGGACCGTTGCGGCGTTAGCTGAGGAAACAGCGGCGTCATTAGCGGCATATTATCAAAAAATGCTGGCGGAAGATCAAGTGGATATTTTTGTTTTAGGCGATGTCAATGAGGCGGAGCTAGTGCCGTTATTCAAGCAATTACCGTTTACGCCTCGTGAAGAAGGCAAAGCCGCGATTTTCTACAATCAACCAATTCGCAACGTGATTGAAGAGCGGACCGAGCGTGAGGTGTTAGCCCAATCGAAATTAAACTTGGCTTACAACACGGATATTTATTATGGCGATAGCTATTATTTTGCGTTGCAAGTGTTTAATGGGATTTTTGGCGGTTTCCCGCATTCTAAATTATTTATGAATGTCCGTGAAAAAAAGCATTTAGCGTATTATGCTTCTAGTAGTATCGACACTTTCCGTGGCTTCATGACGGTTCAAACAGGAATCGATGGCAAAAATCGGAATCAGGTCTTGCGTTTGATTTCGACAGAATTGGAAAATATTCGCTTAGGTAAGATTAGCGAATTAGAAATTGAACAAACGAAAGCAATGCTAAAAAATCAGTATATCTTAGCGTTAGATAATGCAGGCGCGTGGCTGGAAAAAGAATACTTGAACCAATTAATGCCGCAGACGATGCTGACGGCGGAGGAATGGATTGCGCGGATCAATGCCGTGACCATTTCAGAAATCCAAGAAGTGGCCAAACGCTTGGAACTTCAAGCGATCTTCTTTTTGGAAGGAGAAACGGAAAATGATTAAAAAAGACTATGCACAAATTAAAGAAACATTGTATACAGAAACACTGGCGAATGGGTTAAAGGTTTACCTATTACCGAAAAATGATTTCCAAAAAACGTATGGCTTGTTTACGACCGATTATGGTTCCATTGACAATACGTTCGTGCCAATTGGTCAAGAGGAAATGATTGAAGTACCTGACGGAATCGCCCACTTTTTAGAACATAAAATGTTTGAAAAAGAAGATGGCGATGTCTTCCAAAAATTTGGGCAACAAGGGGCTTCAGCGAATGCCTTTACCAGTTTTACGAAAACGAGTTATTTGTTTTCAACGACGGATCAAGTGACACAAAATCTAGAAACGTTGCTTGATTTTGTGCAATCGCCGTATTTTACGAAGGAAACGGTCGAAAAAGAAAAAGGCATCATTGGACAAGAAATTCAAATGTATTTAGATGATCCTAACTGGCGCTTGTTCTTTGGGATTTTAGGCAACCTTTATCCGAAACATCCATTGCATATTGATATTGCCGGTACAGTGGCAAGTATTGCGGAGATTACCGCAGAAGATTTGTATACATGTTACAATACGTTTTATCATCCAAGTAATATGACCTTATTCGTGGTAGGGAAAATGGACCCTGAAGCGTTAATGGCCTTCATTCGTGAAAATCAAGCGGCGAAAGAGTTTCCTGCCGCCCAACCTATTCGTCGACATTTCCCTGAAGAAACAGCTGCTGACATTGTCAAAGAGAGCGCCATTGAAATGGCAGTCACACGGGCAAAAGTGCTTGTTGGTTTGAAAGGCTTAGATGAAGTGCCAACAACGGGTCGTGACTTAATGAAATATCAAGTCACCGTCAACTTGTTGTTACAATTATTGTTTGGTAATACCTCTCAAAACTATTTAGCTCTTTATGATGAAGGCTTGTTAGATGATAGTTTTAGTTATGACTTTAATTTAGATCGCAGTTTCCATTTTGCGGATATTGGCGGCGATAGTGAGCAACCAGAAGTCTTAGCAGAACGAATTGAAGCTATTTTATTATCTGCCACAACAAGTCCAGAATTAACGGAAGAAAATTTGTCCTTATTGAAGAAAAAAATGATTGGTAAATACTTCCAATCCTTAAACTCTTTAGAGTATATCGCCAACCAATTTTCACAATCATTGTTTGGGGAAACCACGCTGTTTGATAAGATTGAAGTCATTGAAAGCATTCAATTAGCCGACGTCCGCCAAGTAGCAGAGACCTTTATTCGTGAAGAAGGATTGAGCCGTTTCTACATGTATCCTAAAGGAGAAACCGAGTAATAAACCAACTGTTTAAGAAAAAGAAAAATCTTTGAAATCTTTCAATTTTGTTATCCTCAGTTGGCTTCTTTTGTGGTATTCTTAAAGGACGGGAATGTTTTCCTTGGCAATTGAAAAAGACTGATGAGACAATCGATAAATTAACAAAATAGACTGGAGAAGATGGACGAGTGGCCAGCGTAAATATTGGAGAAACACTAAAAGAAGCAAGATTGCAGAAGAACATCTCAATTGATGAACTGCAACAAATGACAAAAATTCAAAAAAGATATTTAGAAATTATTGAACAAAACGATTTTGAGTCCTTACCAGGCACCTTTTATGTGCGGGCGTTTATCCGCCAATATGCAAGTGCGGTCGGCTTAGATGGCAATCAATTGGTAGATATCTATGATGGCAAAGAACCAGCAATTGTCGAAGAACCCAAGCCAGTGTATGAAGAGCTTGAAGGATCACGTAAGCAATTGCATGACGAAGAAAAGCAATCCAGTTGGTTACTGCGGAACTTACCAGCCATTGCCTTTTCGTTAATTGGTTTAGCCATTGCGGTCGTGGTGCTGTATATTATGTGGCAAGATCAAAAAGCCGAACCGATTATTCAAACACCGGCAACTAGTGCCAGTGTGGAAAAACCTAAAGAATCAAGTCAAGCCCCAGAAAGTAGCACACAAAGTAGTACACCGCCGTCTTCTTCAAGCGAACCAGAGAAGAAAACAGCTGTGGCTGTGGTGAGCGATGCCAACAATCAAGTAACTGCAACGGTTAAAGATGCGAATAGTCCAATCAACATTACCTTTAAAGGGACTGAAGGCTCTTGCTGGATTGGCGTGATGGTCGATGGCAACTACACCTACCAACACACCCTGCAAGCAGGAGAGACCCAAACAACAGCTTTACCTGCGAACGCCGCCAACGCGACACTGATTCTAGGCGCCTCAAATAACGTCGCCATTCAAGTCGATGGCGCCGATTTAACACTGGAAAAAACGCCAGTTTTAATTCGTAAGGATGTTACATTAGGGATTACGTATCGTTAGAAATGGTGTAAGAAGAATCTGGATAAACTGTCAAACGGCAATTATTCCAGATTCTTTTCTTTTATAATTAACAGCGAATGGTTAAAAAGACGACAATAATAATTCAAGAGAGAAGGGGTTATCAATGCTTAAAATAGTTAATAAAAAATTTAATCTTATCACCATATTTTCAATCGCTCTGTTGGTCATGGGCTTCTTGATTGTTGGCTTACAACTGTATTTCTACTTTATCTATGGTTCTAAATTTTTAGACAGTATCACATTGATTGGAATGATTAATTTAGGTTTAGGCTATTACCAGCTCTTTCTAAAAAAAGGCAAGAATATTTCTGAATAAACGGTCAAACGGCAATTATTCCAGATTCTTTTCTTTTTTTCGTGACACTGCCAGCAAGATAACGTAAAATAGAACAGGAGAAGGAAGGGGCAATTGAAGTGAATTTACCAAATAAATTAACAGTTTTAAGAATATTTATGATTCCGATTTTTATTATTATTGTGTCAGTGCCAATGGACTGGGGAACGATTAGTTTTGGCGACACAACGTTAGCCGTTACCCAATTAGTGGGCGCGATTATTTTTGCAGTTGCTAGTTTTACAGACTGGTTGGATGGCAAAATTGCCCGTGCACAAGGCTTGGTGACGAACTTCGGAAAATTTGCGGACCCATTAGCGGACAAAATGCTAGTGATGACCGCTTTTATCGTCTTAGTTGGTCAAGGCAAAGTACCTGCTTGGATTGTAGCAATTATTGTTTGTCGTGAATTGGCAGTAACTGGTTTACGGTTGTTATTAGTCGAACATGGCGAAGTAATGGCAGCAGCTTGGCCAGGAAAAGTAAAAACAGCTACCCAAATGGTTGCAATTATTTTACTGTTCATTAACAACATTCCATTTTCAGCACTTCATCTACCACTAGATCAAATCATGCTATATGCCTGCTTGATTTTCACCATTTACTCTGGTGTTGATTATTTTGCTAAGAATAAAGATGTTTTTAAAGGTTCGATGTAACCATATAAAAAAATTGCTTGATAAAAGCATAAATGAAAAAAGGTTCAAAGGTAAAATTGGTGAATCTTTTTTCTGTTCAGTGGGAATAGATATCTTGTTTGAATTTAGAGAACAATTGTTTGCTTTTATTTGACAAGAGGCTATGATTTAGCTATAATGTGGATGAAAGAAGTCAGAAATTCTTATGGCTCATATAGAATTTCTGGAGGTAAAACTCACCTGAAAGGGTACCAGATTATCTGGAGTGATGATAGAGCCAATCATCGAAAACTTACTTTCAGTGTCACGGTGCATGACACTCCAATGATACTTCTCAATTCATAGCTGACTGTTTCAAGTCGTTATGAACAAAGGATCTAGAGGCTGATACATTTAGTAGCCAGAGGGTTGATAAACTATCAGCATATTTATTTAAAGTACGAAGGCTTAGAAGGAGCCTAGGCGAAAGCTGAAAATAATGCACCCTCTTATGAGATATTTCAACAAACGTGCTTTTTGCACGTTTGTTTTTTTTATCAAAATGAAAACGTAGAGGAGGGATGGAATGGGTGAAGCTAAAGTAACTAAAACTTTCCGATTAACAGAATTAGTGGCAAGTGATTTAAGTTGTAAAGATTTATTTGATGAACTTATTGCCGTTTTAGAAATTTTAGATGTAGAAGTTGTTAATAAAAAAATAGTTTATTTCTATAAAAGAAACGTGAAAAGTAAACAAGAAAAATTAGAAGTTTGTTTTACTAGAGAGAGTATTCTGCACTTAATTGGGATAAGTTATTATGATATTAATGAAAGAGAAACCTCTAAGTCAAGAATGAAAAGTAAGTATGCTATTGAATTTTATAGAGACTTTAAAAGAAATAAATTGAACTTTTCAAAATGTTGGGTAGAAAGTACAAGAAAAGTAAAAGATAAGCTTCAGGTATTGAAATACATTAAAAGCATAAAGACAGATGTGGTCAGAATAGGCGCTGACGGACAATTAAGAACAATTCCTATGACGAACACAATCAGTACGCCTAAGATTGGTTTAGGGATTGGCTTATATCATGATCATCCAGAATTCTCAATTCCTCGTTCTTGTTTAAATCTTGCTCAGGATAAAGAAGCGAAACAACATACCTCGTTTCGTAACGCCTGTCGGTGTACAAAAATTTGGATATATGAAAGAACAGAACAGGGTACTTGGAAATTAGAAGATAGGCAAGAATTTTTTAAAAAAATACAGGCAGAAAAAAGTAAGAAAAAAAGAAGAAAAAAGTAAGATTACGTCATTAACTTAGTTTGTAATTTGCTATATATCGTCAGCTAATGATGTCGTAGAATGAAAAAAGGGGTTCTCTTATACTAATTTTTGTAAAGAATTAAATTTATTTTCTATTACAAGTCCAGTATAGAACTTATTACTTACATAACAGTACTTTTAGAAAAAATCAGAAACAAAATTAAAGAGAGTAGCCCCTTTGAATTTAAAATTTAATAACGATACGTTAAGAAGTACTATCACTTTTTAATTGGACGAACATCACAATCTGAAATGATAAGAGTTGCGAAATTTGGGGGATTTCGTTTTAATGATTTGCATAAGAAGCATTAAAACATAAGCTTGGTTTCATTTCTAAAAAGCATACAAAAATTTGGAAAGTAACAATTTTTCTATAAATAAACTGCCAAGTAAATGTTTAGACAGGATATGTTGCTCAACTTTTACGTTTTAAAACACCAAACAACGTTCTGTTTCTTTGAACGATCATGTGAGAAAATGGGAAACGTGATTTACCTAAACCTTGAATAGTTAAGCAAGTTGAGTGGAGATGAAACGAAAGAAATTATGAATTATGAACATTTTTTTACTTATAAAGATATCATTATTAGTTTACTAATTTTCTTTGGCTTGTTGTATGTAATAAGGCTGGAAAGCGTGACTAAATATTTTTCGTTAGTAATAGTCGCCATTGTTTGGTTTAATCCAATACTAGTTCAGCTATTTGACAAGCACACGATTACTGTATCGATAGTTGTTACTCAAATGGTTATGCACTTCCTCTTTATTCCTTTATTTTTATTAACGCTATTAATTATTTCAATAACGGAAAAAGAAGATAGGTTATTTTGCCTACCCATTATATTTTCAGTCTTTCTTGTCTGTTCGCAAGCAACTTGGCTGTATGAGTATAATCTACTTTTTAGAGTAGTCGATATCTGGATGATTCTAATGATACTGTTCGTAAGGATAAAAAATATAAATCCTGAGTAGTTGCACTGAGAAAGCCAAGGATTAAAACTTCAAAGGAAAAGCCTGGGACATCAATCATTTTGGATTTTTGTTCCAGGCTTAAAAATGATAAAGGGTGGGAGCAGAAGCAACTACTAACAAATAAGACTTTTCTTTACGACAAATAATGCGGATCGGTCTTAGTCGTGCTAATGTTGTCGCGGATTTTTTTCAAGGAATCGGCATTTTGATCAAAATTGTGATACATCGTATTTGTATATAAAATATCCATTACCGTTAAGTAACTGATCCGTGAAGCCAAGGATTCCGCACGAAACAAGCCTTCTTCGGTGACGACAATAATTGCTTCGTCGGACAAGCCTGCCAACTCTGAACCGCTGTTACCAGTTAACGTAATCATTTTTGCGTTGGTTTTTTTAACTTGTCGTGCTAGGTTGATTGATTCTTTGGTTTTGCCTGAATGGGAAAAAATAAACACGCAATCTTCACTGGTTAATTTTGTGACAAAACTTAACTGCATGTGGTAATCAAAAATGTAGTTGCACCGATAGTTGGTCCGAATGAATTTATGGAAACTATCAAAAGCCACAATCGAGGAGCCACCTTGCCCAAAAAAGTGAAGCGTTTTGGCAGAGTACATCAAAGCCAACACGTTATCTAACAGCTCTTTTGTTAAGAACTGTGTGGCGTTACTGAGGGAATAAATATTGGCTTGTAAGACTTTTTTAGCAATCGTAATACTATCATCATCTGGTGAAATATCATCGGCGCCATTCACGCTATTGACGTTTTGAAAAGTCGGCTGATAATTAGAATTCCTGGCGATATCAATTTTAAATTCTTGGAACCCAGAATAGCCAATCTTTTTTACAAATTGATACACGGAAGATTGGGAGACGCCAATTTCGTTGGCAAGACTTTCTAACGTCATTTGTGTCAATAATGATTCAGAATGAACAAAGTAATCGGAAATTTTCTTTTCTGTGAGGCTCAAATTCGGTTTTTTGATCCGAATCCGTTGATCCAAATAGTGGTTTTTCATTAACACGTTCCTCCAATCTTATTTTTTAAAATAGAATGAATGCCTTTTCATTGTTGGTATAGACTGATTATAGTGGAAAAAGAGGACAAATACAATTTCTCTTTTTCTCCACAAAAAAGAAATTCTTTAAAAAAGCCAAAAAAAAATAAATAATCTTTTTTCTGAAAAATGAAGGGGTCTTGAAAAGACTTCTCTCAACTAAAGAAAGTAGCCAGTAAAAAGAACGTGATACCAAGAGATTTACTTGTGTTTTTTGTATGAAAGCTCCTTAAAAATAAAAACGTTTTACCTTTTGAGTAGGCAAGATTTTTGCTAAAAAATAAATAATATTTTTTAATTAGTGTAATCGTTTACATTATTTTTTTTATCCTTTATGATTGAAGTATCAAAAGAGGCAGGTGAAAGAAAAATGGACATTGGCTTTATTGGACTTGGGAAAATGGGTTTGAACATGGCATTAAATGTTCACGAACAAGGCTGGCCCATTATTGGCTTTGATGTGACAAAGGAAGCAAGAGCGACTGCTAGAGAGCAGGGGCTTTCCGTTGTAGATTCGTTACCGGAATTATTGAAAGCGCTTAATAAAAGGAAGGTGATTTTTTTAAGTACCCCCGCTGGTCAGATTACCAATCAATTAGTTGCAGAATTGGTAGAGCAATTAGCACCAGAGGATATCATTGTGGATAGTGGCAATTCAAATTTTCATGATAGTGTTGCGAATGCTCAGCTTGCTAAGGAAAAAGGAATTTATTTTATTGATTGTGGTACTTCTGGTGGCATCAAAGGAGCGCGGGAAGGAGCGTGTTTAATGGTTGGCGGTGCGCCTGAAGCCGTCAAGGTGTTAACCCCATTTTTTGAAGATTTAGCTTGTGAACAAGGGTATCTTTATGCTGGGAAATCAGGAGCTGGTCACTATTTGAAAATGGTGCATAACGGGATTGAGTACGTCATGATGCAAGCCATGGGCGAAGGATTCAATTTATTAGAAGCTGCCGAATATGATTTTGCGTTGGAGAAAGTAGCCGATGTGTGGAATCACGGCTCGATTATTGAAGCTCGCTTGATGGGCTTAGCGAAAGAGGTTTTTGCGGAAAATCCTACGTTAGCCAATCTAGAAGGGAAAGTTGTAGCAAATGGCGAAGCCAAATGGATGATTGAAGAAGCATTGCGTTTGGAGATGCCCGTCCCAACTACGGCGTTGTCCTTATTTACTCGAAATGAAAGTATGCTAGCAAATCATTTTTCAAACAAAGTGGTCGCTTCTTTGCGACAAGGATTTGGCGGGCATGAAGTCGTAAAAAGTCAGTAAAGGAGTTTAGTCATGTTAAAAAAACAAAAAATTGCCATAGTGAATTCCAGTAGTTTTGGTCAAATTTTTCCTGAACACTTGACGCGCTTAGAAAAAATAGGCACCGTGAAGCATTTTACAGTCGACAGTGAAATTGGTGGCAAAGAGTTAGCGGAATGTTTACAAGGATATACGATTATTATTGCTAGCGTGACGCCATTTTTCACGAAAGAATTTTTTGAACATAAAGATGAATTATTGCTGATTTCTCGCCATGGTATTGGGTATAACAACATCGATTTAGACGCTGCAAAACAGCACGAGACAATTGTTTCCATCATCCCAGCTTTAGTAGAACGAGATGCCGTGGCGGAAAACAATGTCACAAATTTACTAGCTGTTTTACGGCAAACCGTGGCTGCAGATGCCAGCGTTAAAGCAGATCAATGGGAAAAACGAGCGAATTTTGTCGGTCGGACGTTATTTAACAAAACTGTGGGTGTCATTGGTGTTGGGAACACAGGAAGTTGTGTCGTGGAGACGTTACGAAACGGATTTCGCTGTGACGTGTTAGCGTATGATCCCTATAAATCCGCCACTTATCTGCAAAGTTATGGAGCCAAAAAAGTAGACTTAGATACGTTGCTAGCTTCAGCTGACATCATTTGTTTATGTGCCAATTTAACTGAAGAAAGTTATCACATGATTGGCTCGGCGGAAATTGCCAAGATGAAAGACGGCGTCTATCTTTCCAATAGCGCACGAGGCGCCTTGATTGATGAAGAAGCCATGATTGCCGGCTTACAATCGGGCAAAATTGCTGGGCTTGGGACAGATGTTTTAGAAGAGGAACCAGGTCGGAAAAATCATCCTTATCTTGCGTTTGAAAATGTAGTAATGACGCCGCACACCTCCGCTTATACCATGGAATGCTTGCAAGCGATGGGAGAAAAATGCGTGCAAGATGTGGAAGACGTGGTGCAAGGTATTTTACCTCAACGGGCAGTGCAAGAAGTCAGTCGTTACGTTAGTTAAGAAGGAGGAGGAGCATGTTAACTGATTTAAAAGTGAAAGTTGGACCGCAATTTTATCGTTACCACGAAGGCGCCTTAACTTCGGTGCCGTCACTTTTCAAGGAATATCACGCCCAACGAATTTTGGTGGTGCATGGCACCGTATCCTTTGAAAAAGCTCAGCCATTTTTGCCATTCTTGGCAAATTCAGAGTATCAATTCTTCTATCACACTTACACAGGAGAATGTAGTTATTTTGGCGCCGAACAAATTTCACAGCAAATAAAGGAACACCAGATTGACTTTCTTCTGGGAGTCGGCGGCGGTAAGTTAGCCGATTTAGTGGGCTACAGCGCCCATTTAAACAATCTGAATTTTGGCTTGGTCCCCACTTTGGCTAGTAACTGTGCGCCGTGGACACCATTAGCTGTGATGTATCAAGAAAATGGCGCGGCCGAAGGCAAAACGGAACATTTCTTTCGCCAAGCTGCGTTTTTAATCACTGATCCTAAGTTGCTTCTTGATGCGCCCCGTGATTATTTTGTCGCTGGTTTAGCTGATACGTTAGCGAAATGGTATGAATCAGAGACCATTTTACGCCAAGCCCATTTGCAAGGGGAACCCTTTTTACAATTAGCGGGAGCGACCGCCAAGCTTTCGCAAGAAGCGATTATGCGGGACTCAAAAGCAGCCTTAGCAGCGATGGACGAGGGCAAACTCACGCCTGAATTTGTCCATCTTTCAGAAATTGTTTTCGCCGTTTCCGGATTAGTCGGCGGCTTCGGCGACAAATACGCCCGCAATGCAGCAGCACACGCCATGCATGATGCTATGAGTAAATTTTTACCAAAAAGTCATGACTATTTACATGGCGAAAAAGTAGCTTACGGCATCTTCTATCAATTAGCATTGGAAAAAAGGTGGGCCATCATAGACGCATTAATCCCCTTTTATCAAGAGCTAAACTTACCCATGTCGTTACGACAAATGGGCCTTTACCCAGAAGAAGAAGCAGTACTCGATGCAATGGTTCAATTTATTGATTCAAAAGAAAAGGTTCATTTAATTCCTATTGAGATTTCGGAAGAACGTTTACGTCAAGGGATTGAAGAGCTAGAAAAGTATATCCAAAACCAAGGATAAGAAGGAGGAACTATGGAAACGTTAAGTGTTTTACAAAGTTTGATAATGGCGCTTTGGGTGGCAGCAATTATGTCCAGATGGCTTGGAGGAGGAGCAACGTTAACGTTGCGTTTCTCGCCCTTAATGACAGGGTTAGTAGCAGGTTTAGTGATGGGCGATGTCCCGAAAGCGATGATCGTCACCGCAGCATTACAAATGATTTACATGGGTGTTTTTTCACCAGGTGGCTCTATGCCAGCAGAACCATCAATTGCGGCAGCGATTGCTGTGCCAGTTGCGTTGCTAGGGAACTTGAAGCCGGAAGCGGCTATTGCCGTAGCGGTTCCTGTCGGTCTTTTAGGAAGTTATTTATATCAATTCCGTTTCTTTATTAACACGTTTTTAGGGAAGTATACCGATCGTGCGGTGGCTGAACTAAATTCTAAAAAAATTGCCCGCTCAATTATCTGGTATCCAACGATTGCCTCATTTATTTTATTCGTTCCATTAGTCTTTTTTGCTCTTTATCTAGGGGCACCAGTCATTGCCGATATTATTAAAGCATTAGAAGGAACCGTTGTGATTCACGTGTTAGAAGTAGTCGGTGGTGGTTTAGCCGCAATTGGGATTGCGACAACGGTCTATGTCATTGGTCGAAAAGATTTCTTGGTTTTCTTTTTCCTTGCATACTTCATGAGTATCGTCTTTAAGTCATTGGAAATTACCATGGTAACGTATGCCATCTTTGGCGTAATTATTGCGTTAATTTTTGTGCAAGTCCAAAAAGGCAAACCTGTAGCAGAAAGTGCTGGTTCCGCCAGTGCCACCACTGATTTTGATGATGATGACGATTACGGGTTTTAAAAGAAAAAGGAGGAACTGAAATGACGGAAACAACAGAAAAAGTCGTGCCGAAAACAACGAATTTAGCACCAGAAGAAATTACCAATAAAGATGTTACAAAAGCCTATCTCCGTTGGCATTTTGCCAATGAAATTCCCCATTCCTTTGAACGTTACTTGGCGCCTTCGTTATTGTACGCAATGATGCCACTTTTAAAGAAATTATATAAAGACGATGAACAATTAAAAGCCGCTTATATGCGTCAATTGCTGTTTTTCAATACGCAATTAAGTTGGGGCGGCGGGGTCATTACTGGGTTGATGGCTTCTATGGAACAAGAGCGGGCCAAAGAAGAACATGAAGGCCGCGAAATCATGATGCAAGATGATTTAATGTATAACACCAAAGCTGGCTTGATGGGCGCGTTAGCTGGGATTGGTGATGCGATTGACTCAGGTACGGTTCAATATATTTTTATTGCGATTGCGGTGCCGTGGGCGCAACAAGGTAGCGCATTAGGTGCGATTTTCCCCTTTGTTGCGTTTGCCCTTTATCAAGTACTGTTAGGTGTGTTCTTTGCGAGACAATCCTTCAAAATGGGGCGGAATGCTACAGGCTTAATGCAAAGTGCTGGGATTCAAAAAGCCATTGAAATGTTATCTGTTTTAGGGTTGTTCATGATGGGGATTTTAGCTGGTAATTATGTCAAAGTTTCTTCAACTCTTCAATTTAAACTTTCTGGCCGTGAGTTTGTGGTTCAAGATATCCTTGATCAGATTGTCCCAGGACTCTTGCCGCTAGCTGTCGTAATGGGCGTGTATTGGTTCTATACGAAAAAAGGCTTGAAAGTTACGCAAGCATTATTGTGGTTAACAGGTATCTTAATTGTCTTAGCAACGGTAGGTATTTTATAAAAAGAAAAGGACGTGAATCAGATGGGCGTAGTAAATTTAGCAAGAGTAGATGAACGATTAATTCATGGACAAGTGATGGTGACCTTGTCCCAAAAAAGTGGCGTTAATTCCATTTTCGTTGTCGATGAAGTGGTGGCAAAGGATAAATTTATGCGTGATTTATACAAAAGTGCAGGCAGTCGGACAGGACAAAAAACCATTGTCATTACGCCGGAAAAAGCCAAATTTTATTGGGATGAATACCAATTCAAAGAGTACAACTGTATTTTAATCGCTAAAACCGTCTCTGTAATTTATGACTTAGTAAAACACGGAGTCCCTATGAAGGAGTTAAACATCGGCGGTATTGCACAGAAGAATCCAGAAAAAGATTTATTAGTAACCAAATCAGTTTATTTAAACAAAGAAGATGCCGAAAAATTAAAAGAACTACATGAGGTGTATGGCGTAGAAGATATTTATTTCCAAGCAACGCCTTCTGCACCAAAAACTAGTTTAAAAGAGGTTTTAGGCAAATTTAATTTATAGAAAAGGACAGTCGCTTGAGTCATTGCATGACTGTTTGAAGTAATGACTCAAGCCGCTGAATTGAAGGAGGAACTTTTATGTTAGGGATTGTGATTGCTACACACGGTGCACTAAGTGACGGTGCGAAAGACGCAGCTACCGTGATTATGGGCGCAACCGAAAATATCGAAACCGTTAATCTAAATAGTGGCGACGATGTCCAAGCACTAGGCGGACAAATTAAAACAGCGATTGAGAACGTCCAACAAGGGGATGGCGTGTTGGTCATGGTTGACTTATTAAGTGCGAGTCCTTACAATCAGGCAGTTTTGGTGATTAACGAACTCGAACCAGCACTACAAAAGAAAATCTTTGTGGTGAGTGGTACCAACCTACCAATGGTCTTAGAAGCGATAAACCATCAATTATTGGGCACACCGATTGCTGAAGCGGCGCAAGCGATTGTTGCGCAAGGCAAAGAAAGTGTGCAAGCATGGGATATTTCTATGACTTCATTTGAGGATGAAGAGGATGAGGACGATGATTTTTAAGAATGTAGTAAAGGGTGAAAGCAATGAAATGGGGATTTAGATGGTACGGAGCGGCAGGCGATGCCATTCCGTTAAAACATATTCGACAGATTCCAGGAATTACTGGTGTTGTCGGTACCTTGTTAAATAAACTACCAGGTGATGTTTGGACAGTAGCCGAAATTCAGGCACTTAAACAATCGGTGGAACAAGAAGGATTAGCACTTTTAGGAATTGAAAGTGTCGCTATTCATGATGCCATTAAAGCGGGGACGGATCAACGAGACCACTATATTGATAATTATCGCCAGACGTTGCGTAACTTGGGGAAATGCGGAATTTCCTTAGTGTGCTACAGTTTCAAACCTATTTTTGGTTGGGCTAAAACGGACTTGGCGTATGAGAATGAAGATGGTAGCTTATCGTTGTTATTTGATCAAGCTGTGGTAGAGAACATGCAGCCAGAAGACATGTATCAATTAATTCACAGTCAGTCAAAAGGATTCCGGTTACCAGGTTGGGAAGAGGAGCGTTTGCAACAATTTCAAGAATTGAAAGCCATGTATGCCGGCGTAACGGAAGAAGATTTGGTCGAAAATTTGCGCTACTTTTTAGAACGTGTGATTCCTGTCTGTGAAGAAGAAAATATCAAAATGGGGATTCACCCCGATGATCCACCTTGGGAAATTTTTGGTTTGCCAAGAATCACTAAAAATTTAGCGGATTTAAAACGGATCCTTTCCTTGGTGGACTCACCAGCAAATGGGATTACATTTTGTACAGGTTCCCTCGGTGCGGACCCGACGAATGATTTGCCTACTATGATTCGTGAAATAGGTCACAGAATTAATTTTGTTCATTTCCGCAATGTGAAGTATTTAGGTGAGCATCGTTTTGAAGAAACGGCGCATCCGAGTGTCGCTGGTTCGTTAGATATGGCGGAATTAATGCAAGCACTGGTAGACGTAGGGTATGAAGGCGTTATTCGTCCTGATCATGGGCGGGCAATTTGGGATGAAAAAGCGATGCCTGGTTATGGTTTATATGATCGAGCAATGGGGTTGACCTATATTCAAGGACTGTACGAAGCAACCAAAGCCAAACAAAATAGGAAGTGACAGAATGGAAACAAAAGTTGAAAAAAATCAACTGTATCAACAATTAGCGACATGTAAACTTTTACCACTATACACTGCAACAGATTTACGCTATTTGCCACAAGTAGAATCAGTCTTAGTAGAAAACGAATTACCGTTTATTGAAGTCACTTTTCGGAGTCAGCTGGCCTTGCCTGCCATCAAACAACTTGCTGCTTCAGGGAATTTAATTGTGGGCGCAGGAACTGTTAGAACCTTGAAAGAAGCCCAAGAGGCAGTAGCGAACGGTGCACAGTTCATTGTTTCCCCAGCGATTGTTCCAGAAGTCATTGATTTTTGTCTGGCAAATGAGGTGCCCATTTTTCCAGGAACAGCTACGCCTGGGGAGATTCAGCGAGCGCTGGCGTATGGCTTACGAGTGGTTAAATTTTTCCCAGCCGATATTTATGGCGGATTAAAAGCCATTAAAAGTTTAAGTGGCCCGTTTTATGATGTTCAATTTTTACCAACTGGTGGGATTGATGAAACAAACTTTATAGAGTATGTGGAAGCCAAAGAAGTATTAGCAGTGGGCGGCTCCTTTATTTTATCGGAAAAGATGCTTCAAGAAGATGAAGCTTCGGCACGCCAGCATGTTCAATCTTTACTCACGAAAATCAAAGAACGACAAGCAAAATAAAAAGATGGGCTAAGTTTTGTTACTTAGTCCTCTTTTTTTCTGTCCAAATGTTACTGACATTATTTTAGTTTTCATTTTGTAAAAATAGTATAGGAGAAAAGCAATCAGTTATGTATAATTAGTGAAAGAAGGTTGCGTGAAGTAAAAATAAAAAGGAGAGCAAAGGATGTTAAAAAATGTAGAAGTGTTCTGGAAAAACTTTTTAGATAAACATGAATTAGATATGTTGATGCCCGATGTGTGGATGTTTGGTGATGGCTCTTCTGAGATGGGTAATCGTTTGGGTCAATTGGTTGTTTCTGGTCGTAAGACAGCGACATGTTCTTCTTTAGATATTTATAAGATGGAAGAAGAACAACTCCCTAAAGCTGGTCAATACGACATAATTTTAGATGGTCAGTCTCAACCGCTGGCTATTATTCGAACAACCAAAGTTGAAATTATGCCCATGAATAAGGTCTCAGAATCTTTTGCACAAGCGGAAGGTGAAGGAGATTTGACGTTGGATTATTGGTATGAAGAGCATGCGCGGTTCTTTAAAGAAGAACTGGCCCCCTATCAGTTACAATTTTATCCCGATATGCTGTTAGTTTGCCAAAGTTTTGAAGTAGTGGATCTTTATACAGAAAAAGAATAGACAGAGAAGCGGTGACTGACACGATTGAAACGAGCAGTTGTCGCTTTTTTTACTGATTTTTTGAAAAAGTTGCGTATGTTTATATAGACAGGGTGATAGAAAAGAGATGTGTATTTTAAGTGTCGAGGAAAAGATGGTACAATAACCTAAGGAATACTAACAAGGAGTGAATGTTATGAAAGAAGAATTTTCATATGAAATTTTAGAAGAAGTCGCTGTGTTATCTGAGAATGCTCGTGGCTGGCGTAAAGAATTGAATTTAATTAGTTGGAATGGTCGTCCACCAAAATTTGATTTGCGTGAGTGGGCCCCTGATCACGAAAAAATGGGTAAAGGCATCACCTTAACTAACGAAGAATTTGCTGAATTAAGCAAAACAATTAAATCCATGTAAAAGGAGCACCCTGTCAATGAAAAGTATGACTGGATTTGGAAAAAAGACCATTCAAAATGAAAATTATCAATTGGATATCGAAGTCAAAAGTGTCAACCAGCGGTTTTTAGATATTCAATTGCGTATGCCAAAGGAACTGAATGCCTATGAACTGGTGATTCGGCAAGTAATCAAACGCACGTTAAAACGTGGACGTGTGGAAGTCTATGTAAATCTCCAAAAAATCGGCAACAATCAAAAAGAAGTGCGCGTGCAGTGGGACTTAATTGATCAATTATTAACTTCGGTAGATCAACATTTAAAGGAAAACTATCCGGAAGCAACGTTTGATGCAGGGGACACGGTCAACCATTTATTAAAGCAAAATGATTTTGTCGAAATAGTGGAAGCAGAAATCGTTGATCAGACATTTGAACCATTTCTTGTTCAAGCATTTGAAGCAGCCATCGCTAGTCTTGACCAAAGCCGGGTGCAAGAAGGCACGCAAATTAAACAAGTCCTGCTTGACTACGTAGCAGTGTTGACCCAATCAATTCAAGAGCTGCAAGCGTTTGTGGGCGTTTTTGAACAAGAATACCGTCAACGTTTTGAAGCGAAATTAAACGAATGGTTAGGTAGCCAAGTGGATGAAACACGCTTATTAACAGAAATGGCCATTTTATTGGAAAAAGGCGATATTCATGAAGAATTGGATCGTTTGGATATCCATATTGATAAGTTGCATCAGTTGCTTGACGAAACAGAACCAGTGGGCCGAGAACTAGATTTCTTAATTCAAGAAATGAACCGTGAAGTCAATACGATTGGTTCGAAATCAAGTCCAATTGAAATAAAAAATAGTGTCGTTCAAATGAAAACAACCTTAGAAAAGATTCGTGAACAAATTCAAAATGTCGAATAGAGAAAATGGTTTCGTGTTTTTCCAGAAAACGCTATAATATAGAAGTAACGAATAAATGACAGAGGTGAAAGCAATGACTAAATTTTATGATGTAACCTTTCAAGAATTAAGTGGTCGTTCTGTGGTAAAAACAGAAGTCGCTTCAGACAGAGAACCATTTGACGTCTGGCAAGATGCTTGTGCAAGCTATTCTGAAACAGAATTAAATATCCAAATTAACGAAGACACGTTTGTTACTTTGAATCGTCACTTTGTTGTTCGCATTGACGTGAAAGAAGTTGACGGCCCTGTCGACAAACAAGTTCGTCGTCGCGATGAATTGATGAACGTGGTCAATACGCTTTCTAATATGGGCTTATAAAAAATACCACCAAGCATTTCACGCTTGGTGGTATTTTTTTTAATTAGAATAAAAGAAACAAGCCAACGGCGCATAGGAAAGAAAGAACTGCGGCACTTAAAAAGATTGTCCGCATGGATGCAGTTTTACTGCTTTCTTTGCCGTGTTTTTTCTGACGTTCTAAACGTTTTTGAAGCTGACGGGTAATTACTGAGAAGATTAGCCCGAAAAGGACTAAAACACTTGTGGCAATCGATTTGGGAATAAAATGATTCGGTTCTGCAACGGTGGTATCCCCAGAATGTTCGTTTGATTCTTCCGCAGCTTCAGCTGTTGTTTGTTTTGGCTTAACTTCTTGGTAAGCCACTTTAGGCGCTTGAACAGTACTATTTAACAATGTCAAAGGCGTGTCGACTTGCACCTGCCCTGCTACTAATTTAAAAGTAGGCTGACTGCCTTTGGGAACGACACCGTATAAATCGTTAGCCAAAGTGACTTTTTTGTGATCAATGGTTTGTGGTCCTTTGTCTAAAAGTTTTTTGCGTTCGTATGTCGTATAGGCATAGTCCAGCAAAGCATTCCCAGCCACATGCCGTTCGTATTCACCATCTTGGTTTTGCCAATTACCAACGCCTAAAATGACTTCAATTAAACGGAAATCTCCTTGTTTGACAGTCGCAATATAGTTAAAACCGCCTGTTGGACTAGAGCCTGTTTTTAAACCATCCACGCCTTGGTAGCCATACTTAGCGCCTGGTAAAGAATAATTGTACGCTTCAAAAGTTTCCTCGTAAGGCGTGCCGACCATTGTTTTCACCACTGGTTTATTGGTGATTTCTAAAATTTCTGGATAATTTTTCAGAAAATGATAGGTTAGTGAAGCTAAATCCCTAGCTGTAGAGACGTTATCGCCATTTGGGTCAATTCCTTGCATTTGATACAGGCCGTTAAAGGCACTTGCTTGCGCCCCACTGCAGTTGTAATAGGTAGTATTTGTCATCCCTAATTCAGCCGCTTTTTGGTTCATTAAATGAACAAAGTCAGTAGGCTGGTTCCCTGAAATTAAATTTGCCAACATGAGAGTCGCCACATTAGAAGAGGGGACAGCAATCATTTTTAACAGTTCACGGACTGGATAAGCAACACCTAACGTAATTTTGTTATTACTAATGGCGTATATTTTAGAAATATCGACATCTTTTTGCGTAGCAGTCACAGTCGTATCCATTGTAAATTTTCCTTGCTCCATTGCTTCAAAGGCCAAGTACATGGTCATCACTTTGGCAATACTGGCAGGATTCCACGCTGAATCTGGTTGCTGCGACCAGAGAATTTCTCCAGAATCAGCATCAACAACGATGGCTGCTTTGGGAATGCCATCCGCTTTCAGGGTCGTCCCCATTTTTTTAGCAATTGCGGTAATATCTTCTTCTGCGTGAGTCACAGTAGGTTGGGCAAAAAAGGCCCCACAACTGACAACTAAGCCTAGCAGAAACAATGTAAATGGTTTAATTCGTGCGATGTTTCTCAGTCCTTTCTTATTCACGTTTTTTCATCCTAAAGGAGTCATCACTTCATTTTACTTAAAAAATGGCTGCCTGTATAGGAATTCTAGGTAATTTGTTTAAAAAAAGAACAAGTTATGAAAGCCAAATTAAAGAAGAAATGTTATTTTTTCAGTGAATCTCCAAGAAAGTCTTGAAAATTGCAGAAAAAAAGTGCAAAATAGAACTAATACTGTGAAATTATGTTTTGAAAGGAAGTCGTTATGTCAGAGCGCGGGTTATTAATCGTATTGTCAGGTCCTTCAGGAGTGGGGAAAGGGACTGTAAGAAAGGCTATTTTCGACAGTGAAGAAAATGATTTTCAATATTCAATCTCAATGACCACTCGGAAACAGCGAGAAGGCGAAGTGGATGGAGTAGATTACTATTTCCGTTCAAGAGAAGAATTTGAAGCGATGATTGAAGCTGGAGAAATGTTGGAATATGCGGAATATGTTGGTAACTATTATGGGACACCATTAACGTATGTTAACCAGACGCTAGATGAAGGCAAAGACGTCTTTTTAGAAATCGAAGTCCAAGGGGCTAAACAAGTCAAAGACAAAGTGCCTGATGGCGTATTTATCTTTTTGACACCTCCCGATTTAGCGGAATTAAAATCAAGAATTATTGGCCGCGGAACAGACGAAATGTCTGTGATTGAAGAACGAATGGCTGTGGCCAGAGAAGAAATCGAAATGATGGCGCTGTATGATTATGCGGTAGTGAATGATGAAGTTCCTTTAGCCGTGCAACGAATTAAAGACATTATCGCGAGTGAGCACTTCCGTGTTGACCGTGTAATTGGAAAATATATTAAAATGTTAGAGGAGATGTAGCCTTATGATGTTAAAACCGTCAATTGACTCATTGTTAAAAGAAGTTCCTTCAAAATATTCTTTGGTTATTTTAGCAAGCAAACGTGCGCATGAATTAGATGAAGGCGTTCAACCAACCGTTGAATCCTTTGATTCTGTAAAAAGTGTGGGTCGTGCGTTAGAAGAAATCGAAGCAGGAACAGTGATCAGTGATCCAAATCCTGAAGAAAAACGCGAACGTCTACGCATTGAACGTGAAGAACGCAAACGCCAACGTGAACAAGAACAAAAAGAATTAGAAAACCGTTTACGTGACGAAAAAAATTAATTGAATGATTGTCAACGAATGGAGAAAGCCGTCTGTCTATTTCAGAGGCTTTCTCTTCGTTTATTCTGAAAGGTGCCAACGAGACACACAAGACAAATCAGTCAATCTTTAGTACAATAGGCAAAGAGAATTTACATAAAAAGGAGGACGCACCATGCAAAAAGTAGCCAAAGTTATTGTGGATGTACCAACGATGCAAACCGATCAACCATTCACTTATTTAGTTCCTGAAAATTTAAATGAGCAATTGGCTGTCGGCATGCGTGTAGAAGTGCCTTTTGGTAACGGTAATCGGCATGTTCAAGGGTTTGTTCTAGCCATTGAACCAGTGGCTGCAACGGTTCTTGACGAAACCAATGTTCAGTTGAAAGAACTAGTGGCGGTGTTGGATTTAAAACCTGTCTTAAATACAGAAATGTTGGCTTTAGCTGATTATATGAAGGAAAAAACGTTTGCTTTTAAAATCACTTGTTTGCAAACCATGTTGCCTAGCGTAATGCGTGCCGATTACCAAAAATATATTTATTTAACGGATGAGCTTTCTGAAGAATTACAAGATCAGTTATTTTATGGTTTAGAGGAAATTTCGTGGGACCAAGCGCAAGAACGTGGGCTTTTGCCTCAACTAATGGCGTTGCGTAAACAGCAAAAAGTCGATATTCGCTACGAAGTTACGACGAGAAATAAAGTAAAAATGGTCCGCTTCATTCAAGCCGCTAAGGAATTTGAACAACTAGAGGAAATTCGTTTGGGTTTACGCAAGGGAGCTAAGAAGAAAGAGCAACTTCTTTACTATTTACAACGCTTGGGCACTGAAAAAATCACCGCTGTGAAGGAAATGAAAGAATTAGGTTTCAGTACCGCGCTTTTAAATGAAGCGGCCAAAAACGGCTGGTTAACGTTCATTGAAAAAGAAGCGTATCGTGATCCGTTTGCTAATCAGACGTTTGAAAAAACGACTGCGTTATCTTTGAATGCAGAACAACAGGTGGCTGTGGAAACAATCTTACAATCGGTCCAAGAACAGCAAAGCCAAACCTACTTATTGGAAGGTATTACAGGAAGCGGGAAAACAGAAGTTTATCTACAGGTCATTGCAGAAGTTCTTAACCAAGGCAAAACAGCCATTATGCTTGTCCCTGAAATTTCTTTAACTCCGCAAATGGTGCAACGCTTTAAAAGTCGCTTTGGCGAACATGTTGCTGTAATGCACAGTGGCTTATCGCAAGGTGAAAAATACGATGAGTGGCGGAAGATTGAACGAGGAGAAGCGGAAGTTGTGGTTGGTGCGCGTTCTGCCATTTTTGCGCCAATCGAAAACATCGGTGTGATCATTATTGATGAAGAACACGAGGCAAGTTATAAACAAGAAGAAACCCCCCGCTACCACGCGAGAGATTTAGCGATTTGGCGTTCGGAGTACCATCATTGCCCTGTTGTTTTAGGTAGTGCCACGCCGTCCTTGGAATCACGCGCTCGCGCACAAAAAAATGTTTATCAGCGGTTACGATTAACACAGCGTGCCAATCAAGCGGCAACTTTGCCTACGATTGATGTAGTGGATATGCGGCAAGAAGTAGAAAATGGCAATGTCTCTTCTTTTTCCATGTCGTTGCAAGAAAAACTCCAAGAACGCTTAGAGAAAAACGAACAAAGTGTTCTCCTACTTAATCGCCGTGGCTATTCGTCATTTGTGATGTGTCGCGATTGTGGCTATGTGTTGCCGTGTCCGAATTGTGATATTTCCTTAACTTTGCATATGGATAGCAAAACAATGAAATGTCATTATTGTGGACATGAAGAACGGATTCCTTATCGCTGTCCTAACTGTGGCCAAGATAAAATTCGCTACTACGGAACAGGCACACAAAAAGTAGAAGAAGAATTACAAACGTTGTTACCAGACAGTCGTATTCTCCGAATGGATGTTGATACGACCCGACGCAAAGGTGCGCATGAAAAGATTTTGCGAACATTTGGTGAAGGACAAGCGGATATCTTATTAGGCACACAAATGATTGCCAAAGGACTGGACTTTCCAAATGTGACGTTAGTCGGTGTCTTAAATGCTGATACCGCCTTGAATTTACCCGATTTTCGTTCCAGTGAACGGACCTTCCAGTTATTGACACAGGTCAGCGGTCGAGCTGGTCGAGCTGAAAAACCGGGGGAAGTCATCATTCAATCTTTTAACCCCGAGCATTATGCGATACAATTGGCAAAAGCCCAAGATTATGAAGATTTTTATACAAAAGAAATGTATATCCGTCATCGTGGGGATTATCCGCCGTACTATTTTACGGTCCAAATTACGGCTAGCCATCCTGAAGAAAATGAAGCAGCGAAACAAATGTTTCAAATTGCGACGAAATTAAAACAAGGCTTATCGCCGCAAGCTATTTTGTTGGGACCAACGCCCAACGCAATTATGCGTGTCAATAATCGGTACTTTTATCAAGTGATTATCAAGTATAAACAAGAACCAATGCTTCAACCATTATTGAAAGAAATTTTAACCGATACACAACGAGCAACGGCTCGTGGTTTAAAGCTTTCCATTGATGCAGAACCCATGAATTTTATTTAAAAAATACAGCTTTGAAAGGAGCACTTATGCGCTATCCAGTTGTGATTCACCCGAACGAACACTTAAAAATGAAGGCTCAACCTGTGACGATTATTACCGATGAAATTGTGCAGTTACTAGAGGATATGTATGAAACAATGCTGGCCCATGATGGGATTGGCTTAGCAGCCCCGCAAATTGGTAAAAATTTGCAAATGGCAGTGATTGAAATCGATGAAGAATCTGGTCATTTTGAACTAATTAATCCAGTGATTATTGAAAAAAAGGGAACCAGTATTGATGTGGAAGGTTGTTTAAGTATTCCAGAAACATATGGAACCGTTGAACGAGCAGATGAAGTGACTGTCCGTTATTTTGACCGTGAAGGTGAAGAAATGGAAGTTACGGCTTACGGCTATTTAGCTCGAGCTTTTCAACACGAAATTGATCATTTGAACGGCGAGTTATTTATCGATAAAATGATTGAGAAAATTGCACCAGAAGATTTAGAAGCGTATATGGAGGAACATTTTGATGACTAAAATTGTATTTATGGGCACACCAGCCTTTTCTGTTCCGATTTTAGAAAGTTTAATCGAGGCAGGCTATGACGTTCAAGCGGTTGTCACGCAACCAGATCGACCAGTTGGCCGAAAAAAAGTGATTACCCCAACGCCTGTCAAAGAAGCAGCTTTAAAACATAACTTATTAGTCTTACAACCAGAGAAAATTTCAGGTTCTCCTGAAATGGAAAAAGTGATTGACTTAGCACCAGATTTAATTGTGACAGCAGCCTTTGGACAATTTTTACCAGAGAAAATTTTAAAAGCGCCCAAACTAGGTGCGATTAATGTCCATGCCTCACTTTTACCAAAATATCGTGGCGGCGCACCTGTACATTACTCGATTATTGAAGGAGAAAAAGAAACAGGCGTCACGATTATGGAAATGGTGAAAAAAATGGATGCTGGCGCGATTTTAGCGCAACGTGCAATTCCGATTACGAAACAAGACGATGTAGGCACCATGTTTGAAAAATTAAGCATTCTAGGAAAAGAACTTTTATTAGAGACGTTACCTAAGCTAATTGCTGGCGAAATCACGCCTATTCCACAAGTGGAAGAAGAGGCTACTTTTTCACCAAATATTGCCCGGGAACAAGAACGAATTGACTGGCAAAAAACTGCTGAGGCAATTGATAACCAAGTGCGTGGTATGCGTCCTTGGCCAACAGCGTTCACAACCTATCAAGGGACCAACTGGAAAATTTGGGCAGTGACACCACTGACTGAAACAACAACCAGCGCCCCAGGAACGATTATCCAACGTAGTAAAAAAGCGCTATGGATTGCTTGTGGCGAAGGGACAGTTCTTCAAATTGATCGCCTGCAACCAGCAGGTAAAGGTCAATTAACGATTCAAGAATTTTTAAATGGCGTCGGTCAAAATGTCGCAGAAAAAGATAAGGTGGACTAACAAAAATGGCTGAAAAAATCCCCAAGAAATTAAAACGTTCTGTTCGATACGTTGCTTTAGAAACCATCGAACGTGTGGATAAAGGTGGGGCGTACTCCAATCTTTTACTTAATGAAATGATGACAAAATCAGAACTAAGCGAGAAAGATGGCCGCTTGTTTACAGAACTTGTCTACGGCACAATTAGTCGCAAATTATTGTTGGAATACTACTTAACACCATTTGTTAAGAAACCGCAAAAAGTCGATAATTGGGTGAAAAATTTATTGATTTTATCGTTATATCAATTACTTTATTTAGATAAAGTGCCTGATCATGCAGTCATTAATGAAGCGGTTGAAATTGGCAAACGTCGTGGCAATCCTGGGATTGGTAAATTCGTGAATGGCGTGCTGCGGGCGTTCCAACGAAATGGAGCACCTAGTTTGGCCGCAATTAGCGATCCAGTTGATCGTTTAGCAACGGAAATTAGCATGCCACGTTGGTTAACAGAAAAATTACTTGCCCAATTAGGCGAAGAAGAAACACGGCAGTTAGGTTTGTCATTATTTGAAAAAAGCCATGCGAGTGGCCGAGTAAACACACGGTTTATTTCACGAGAAGAAGCGCTGGAAGAATTACAAGAAACAGGGATTGCCGCGAAGGAAAGTCAACTTTCCCCTTATGGTGTTGTCGCTGAAAAAGGCTACTTAGCTGGTAGTGAACTGTTTATTAACGGTTGTTTAACCATTCAAGATGAAAGCTCTATGCTCGTGGCTCCAGCGATGCAAATTGAACCGCATCATCGTGTCTTGGATGCTTGTGCGGCTCCTGGTGGCAAAACGACTCATATCGCAACTTTTTTAGAGGCTGAAGCAGGTGGTCGTGTGACTTCTTTAGATATTCATGCGCACAAAATTAAGCTAATTAATGAAAATGCGCAACGCCTCAATGTGGCGGATGTCGTCCAAGCAGAAAAGCTTGATGCGCGACAAGTGGCCGAAGAATTTCCCGCAGAAACCTTTGATCGGATTTTAGTTGATGCACCATGTTCAGGCTTAGGGCTAATGCGCCGTAAACCAGACATTAAATACCATAAAACGGCCAATGATTTTCAAAATTTACCTAAAATTCAGTTAGAAATCTTAGAAAGTGTTGCCCCAACACTAAAACAATGGGGTATAATGGTCTATAGCACTTGTACTATTACGCCAGAAGAAAATCAGGAAGTAGTGGCAGCCTTTTTAGCCAAACACCCTGAATTTGAAAAAATTGAAATTGTTGCAAATGAAAATGTCCAAGCAGTAGTAAAAGAGCAAGAACTGGTTCTGTATCCCCATCAATACATGACAGATGGCTTCTTTATTTGCTGTATGCGGAAAGTTAGTTCAAATGAGGTGAAATAATTTGGAAATCAACGTTCAATCAGATGTCGGTCGCAAAAGAAATACGAACCAAGATTATGCCAACGTTTTTGAGAACCAACAACACATAACCTTTGCTGTTTTAGCAGATGGCATGGGTGGTCACCAAGCAGGTGATGTCGCTAGCCAAATGGCAGTCAATAATTTAGGTGAGAGTTGGTCCAATGCGTCTGTCGACTCAGCTGAAAAATCTGCACAGTGGTTAATTCAAGCAATTCAAAAGGAAAATGAAAAAATTTATGAACGCGGACAATCGAAACCAGAGTATTTAGGAATGGGGACAACCGTGGTTGGTGCCATCCTTTTACCGGATTCATTTGTCTTAGCAAATGTGGGGGACAGTCGTGCTTATTTAGTTCGTGACCAACACATGTTACAATTAACAGAAGATCATTCTTTAGTGAATGAACTAGTAAAATCAGGGGAGATTACTCGTGAGATGGCTGCAAATCATCCACGAAAAAATGTCCTAACACGTTCTTTGGGAATGCCTGGCACTGTCGAAGTCGATGTAACCAATCATGAATGGCTGCCTAATGACTATTTACTGTTATGTTCGGACGGTTTAACCAATATGGTTCCTGAGACAAAAATTTTAGAAATTTTAGAGACGTCAGATCCCTTAGAATCCAAATTAAGCCAACTCGTTGCCCAAGCAAATGAAGCGGGTGGTTTAGATAACATTACCGTGTTAGTGATACACTTTGACGAACAGAAGGAGGAAAACCAATGATAGAAATCGGCAAGAAGCTGAATGGTCGATATCACATTATTGGCAGCATCGGAAGCGGCGGCATGGCCAACGTCTATTTAGCACACGATTTAATTTTAGACCGAGACGTTGCAGTAAAAGTCTTGCGCTTTGACTTCCAAAACGATCAAGCCGCCATCCGACGTTTTCAGCGTGAAGCACTAGCCGCAACTGAGCTGGTTCACCCGAATATCGTCAGTGTGTACGATGTAGGCGAAGAAGATGGACTACAATATTTAGTCATGGAATATGTAAAAGGAATGGACTTAAAACGTTACATCCAAACGCATTTCCCAATCCCTTATTCCACAGTTGTGGACATTACGCAACAAATTTTATCTGCTGTCGCAATGGCACATGAACATAGAATTATTCACCGGGATTTAAAACCGCAAAACATTCTGATTGACGAACACGGCACAGTCAAAATTACTGACTTTGGGATTGCGATTGCCTTGTCAGAAACGTCAATTACGCAAACGAACACAATGTTAGGTTCGGTGCATTACTTATCGCCAGAACAAGCACGCGGAAGCATGGCGACTAACCAATCAGATATTTACGCTGTGGGAATTATTCTCTATGAAATGCTAACGGGGAATGTACCTTTTGATGGTGAATCAGCCGTAACGATTGCCTTAAAACATTTTCAAGAAGAAATTCCCTCTGTTAAAATGTTTGATCCAGGGATTCCTCAATCATTGGAAAATGTGGTTCGTCACGCAACCGCAAAAGACCCAAGCGATCGCTACAAAACAGCGAATGAGATGGCAGAAGACTTATACACGTCCTTGTCAGCCAGTCGTTTAAACGAACCTGCGTGGGAACCAACGGCTTTATTAGGAGAAACGAAAGTATTAACTCCGATTCCCGAAGACATCGCTGAACCGGAAGAGACAACGCCTGTCGAAGTCCCAGAAGATATCGCAGATGACATTTTAGCTGAACAACCACCGAAGAAAAACCGCAAAAAATTGTGGATTGGCTTAGCAATTGCGGCATTAATTGCTTTAGCAATAGGTGGCTTAGCCTTTGCAATGTCGGGTGGTAAAGACGTTGAAGTTCCTGATGTTACAAATGAAACGAAAGCGGCCGCTTCACAAGCGCTACAAAGTGCCGGGCTGAAAGTCGACAGTGAAACCAAAAAAATTCCCGATGATAAGATTGAAGAAGGCAAGGTGGTCAAAACAGACCCCGAAGCAAAATCATCCGTGAAAAAAGGCCGATCTGTTACTTTATATATCAGCTCTGGAACAGAAAAAATTGAGATGGCCGATTATACAAACGAATCGTATGAATCTGCTGTCGAAGCCTTGAAAAAACTAGGGTTTTCAGAAGACCAAATTACAACGAAAAAAGAATACAGTGATTCTGTGTCTACGGATAGCATTATTAAACAAAAACCAGCTGCAGGTAAAAAAGTTGATCCGAAAAAAGACAAAGTCACTTTAACGGTCAGTGAAGGACCAGAAGCGGTTACTTTGCCTAGTTACGCCGGTTATTCTTACACAAATGCAGTAAATGCACTGGCACAGTTAGGCATTTCTGAATCTCAAATTACGCGTGTCGACCAAGCAAGCGATACGGTAGAACCAGGTTTAGTCATTACGCAAGACCCCGCACCAGGTGGCACCGTGACACCTAAAAATGGCCAAGTGACGTTATATGTAAGTAAAGGCAGCGACAAAGTGACACTTTCTGATTATAGCGGAATTTCTTACGATAATGCGGTAAGTCGCTTAATTGCTTTAGGTATCCCAGAATCTCAAATTAAACGAGTGGACGAAGAAAGCGACAAAGTTGAAAAAGATACCGTGATTAGTCAAGAACCAGCTTCTGGTACCGCTGTTGATCCGAAAAATGACACGATTACTTTACATGTCAGCAAAGGCAGTGACTCAGTAACTGTTCCTGATATTTCAGGTTATTCGCCAAAAGCTGCAGAAGACAGCATCAATAACGCTGGCCTTAAAATCAATGAACAAGGATTATCTGGCTCTGGCGATGGCCAAGTCGTTGAACGAACTAGCCCATCCGCTGGCAGCAAAGTCAAAAAAGGCGACTCTGTTACAGTTTATTATTCAAAAGTAAATGATTCAAAAAGCACCACTAGTGAAAGTAGTACGAGTAATTAAGACAAGAGGTTGGGACAGGAGTGTTTAGCTTCAAGAACCAAGTAGGTACTGTTTAACATCTATTTGCTTTTCAAATAGTGTTTCTCAGCAATAAGAAGAAGCTGCTCCTGTCCCGCCGTTTATCTTAAGGTTTAAGTCTAGGAAGGTAAGTCATTTCGACTTATGTCCTAGGCTCTTTTTAATTAATAGAATCGAGAGGCTCCCTTGATTTCTCTGCCACTATCCTGTATATTCGAAAGTAGTTAGGAGTGGTTTATCTGAAAGGTCAAATCAGAAAAGCGTTAAGCGGTTTTTATTATGTATACGCAGATGGAGAAACATATCAAACAAGAGCGCGAGGGAATTTTCGTAATCGAAAAATTACGCCACTCGTGGGAGATGAAGTACTTTTTGAAAGCGATAATTTAACAGATGGTTATGTGTTGGAAATTTTACCAAGACGAAATGAATTAGTGCGCCCGCCTGTTGCAAATGTGGATCTAGGTGTGGTTGTCATGAGTATGGTTTCGCCAAATTTTTCGTTTAATTTGTTGGATCGTTTCTTAGTCAGCTTAGAGTATAAGGATATAGAACCAGTTATTTATTTAACGAAAGTTGATCTATTAGATGAGCCGCAACGTCAAGAAGTCACTGAAATTAAACAGATTTATGAAGCGTTAGGTTATGCGGTAATCGCTTCGGAAGACGTAGAAGCCACCAAAGAATTAGAACGCTTTTTCCCAGAACGGTTGACTGTTTTTATGGGACAATCAGGCGCTGGAAAATCAACATTGTTGAATCAAATTTCACCAGAATTACAACTAGCAACTGCGGAAATTTCCCAATCTTTAGGACGGGGCAAACATACGACCCGTCACGTGGAATTGATTCCGTTATACGACGGTTTGGTTGCTGATACACCAGGATTTAGTGCCATCGATTTCTTGGAGATGGAAGCAGTGGAATTACCAAAGCAATTTCCTGAATTTGTTGCCGCGGCCTCTCACTGTAAGTTTCGTGAATGTATGCACCACAAAGAACCTGGTTGTGAAGTGAAACGTCAAGTGGAAGCGGGAACCATTGCAACGAGTCGTTACGAAAATTATTTACAGTTTTTAATGGAAATCGAGAATCGACGACCTGTTTATAAGAAAAAATCATAGCAAATATAAAGGGAGCGAGCCAAATGAAACTAGCACCATCCATTTTAAGTGCCGATTTTGCCAATTTAGAAAGAGATATCCGTTTAGTAGAAGAATTAGGAGCAGATTATATTCATGTTGATGTTATGGACGGTCAATTTGTGCCCAACATTACCTTAGGACCGAATATCGTTTCAGCGATTCGTCCAGTGACAAAACTACCATTGGATGTTCATTTGATGATTGTACAACCTGAAAACTATATCAATGCCTTTGCGGAAGCCGGTGCGGATATTATTACTGTCCATCAAGAAGCAACACCCCATATTCATCGTGCCTTACAAATGATTAAAAATGCGGGTGTGAAAGCTGGCGTAACCATCAATCCTGGGACACCACTTTCGATGATCGAAAATGTATTAGATTTGGCAGATCAAGTCTTGGTAATGACTGTCAATCCAGGCTTTGGCGGACAATCATTTATTGAAAACTCACTAGAAAAAATTGCTCAATTAAAAGAATGGAAAGAAACAAAAGGATACACCTATGAAATTGAAGTCGATGGCGGGATTGTTCCTGAAACTGCCGCACGCTGCAAAGAAGCTGGTGCGGAAGTGTTCGTTGCAGGCTCCTACATTTATAATGCTGAAAATCCTCAAGAACGAATCGATGCACTGAGAGCAGTGCTAGACAAATGAGTCGTGTCTTACTGGTAGCTGGGGGCAATCCAAGTGATTGGCCAACCATTGAACCAGCTACGTATGATTATTTCGTAGGTATTGATCGCGGCTGTCTCCATTTATTAGAGGCCGATTTACCGTTACAATTAGCGGTGGGTGATTTTGATTCATTATCACGAGAAGAATACCATTTTGTCCAAGAAACTGCCGAAACACTCATCCAAGCACCCGCTGAAAAAGATGATACAGATACACAATTAGCGCTTCAAGAAGCTTTACAACGATTTCCACAAGCAGAGATGACGATTATCGGTGCGACAGGGGGCAGAATTGACCACCTGTTAGCCAATCTTTGGTTACCTTTTGAACCACGATTTCAAGGCGTACTTCGCCAAATCCGTCTATGCGATCGTCAAAATAGCATCCAGTATTACGCCCCTGGTTCGTATATCGTACCAAAAGAGCCAGATAAAGAATATCTGGCCTACTGCTGTTTGACGCCTGTAGAAAACTTGACGCTACGACGCAGTAAATATTTATTAACCAATCAAGATGTTCCTTACCCAACATCGTATGCAAGTAATGAATTTATCGAAGAAGCCGCTGCTTTTTCCTTCGATGCAGGGATGATTGCGGTTATTCAAAGTAAAGATAAGTAAAAAGAGGTTGGACCTTCATCAAAGTGATGAAGGTCCAACTTCTTTTTTTATGCAATAAAAAAAGCCGAACAACGAACGTCCAGCTTTGCTTATTTAAGTTTATTAAACACGTTCGATTTTACCAGATTTCAAAGCACGAGTTGACACCCAAACTTTTTTAGGTTTACCATCGATTAATACGCGAACTTTTTGTAAGTTAGGTTTCACAGTGCGTTTTGTTGAGTTCATCGCATGTGAACGGTTATTACCACTTGAAGTCTTACGACCAGTGAAGTAACATACTTTTGCCATTTTAAGTTTCCTCCTTTGCCTTGATCTTGGAGCGATAATATTCAGCTCATACTAACTTAATTTATCATATTAGGCACTGATTTGCAAGAAGATTTTTAGTGACTAACAACAAAAGTAGCTTGTCAGGTGATAGTTTTTCATTGTCTGATTTTAAATACTTAAGAAATCCATGCACAAACGTAAGACGATAAAGATGAAAATTTAAGAGTTCAAGAAAAAAATGTAGTGTTCCGTGTTTGATTAATATAATTAAAGTACTTAGATAAATGAAAAAGGAGGAAAATATGAGCTTAGAAATTAAAAAGTTGAAAAAGAAAATGAATGAGCAGGAAATTATTAAAGGAATCAATTTGACTATTCCAGAAGGCGAAATTTATGGCTTTTTAGGCGCAAACGGTGCAGGTAAAACTACTATTTTCCGCCATATTTTAGGCATCTACTCTCCTGATGAAGGGGAAATAACATGGCAGGGACGTAAAGTTGATCGCTTTGATGCTAAAGAGGTCGGTTATCTTCCAGAAGAGCGTGGACTATATCCGAAAAGAACGGTGAGACAACAATTAACTTTCTTTGGGAAGCTCCGTAAAATGAAAAAGAAAGAAATTGAAAAAAGTATCCTCTTTTGGCTGGATTTTTTTAAGATACAAAAGAACGTAGATCGAAAAATTAGTGAATTGTCAAAAGGGAATCAACAAAAGATTCAATTTATTGCGTCGATCATTCATGGACCCAAGCTTGTCATTTTGGATGAACCATTCTCTGGGCTAGACCCGATTAATGCGAATCAACTAAAAGAAGCAATTCTTTTTTTGAAGGAAAATAGTGCTACGATCATTTTCAGCTCTCATCAAATGGCAAACGTAGAAGAAATCTGTGAAAACATTTGTATGATGAAAAAGGGTGAGGTTCTTGTAGAAGGAAATTTAAAAGAAATCAAAGATGAAACGGATAAAAGAAAAGTGATTGTTCAGGCTGATTTTGACAGAGAAATATTAAAACAAGATTTTGAAATAGAATCGTATAAAGAAGAAAATGATGTTATTTCTTTTTATGTAAAAGATGAATGTACTGCGAAGAAAATTCAAAAATTTATTTTTCAATCAGAAAATATTCAGCAATTCAGAATTGAGCCAATTTCGTTAAATGATATTTTTCTAGAAAGAGTGGGTGAGTAAAGTGAAAAATATAGTGACGATTGCTTTAGAAACATACAAACAAAAAGTCGTGTCAAAAGTGTTTGTTATTATACTGTTGGTTTTGATGGTAGGGACATTTTTGGGAATGAATTATGAAGGGATTCTAAAAAAAGAGGAACCAAGTAAAGAAACCATCCTTGTTGTTTCAAATAATCAAGAAACTGTTACTATGCTGAAAGAAGTTGGTAAAGGTACCAATCTGAACTTTGTTGACGGCGGTCAAAAGTTATCAGATGCTGAGAAAGAGCTGAAAGATAGAGCGAGTAAAACCATTTTGAAAATTGAAAAGAGTAGCGCTGGTCTATACGAAGGAAAAATTTATTACGAAGGAGCTCTCCAATATAATGTGTCTGAACAATTACAAAGTCTTGTAACCACTGTAAATCAATCGATTAAATTAAATCAATTAAATATTGATGCGGCGCAACAACAGTTTTTGAATGAAAGCACACGTTTATCCTTAGAATCTTTAGCTGGAAATCAAGATAATTCGGTTCAAACATTAATACTAGTTTATATTGTTGGCTTTATTCTCTACATTGCAGTTATGCTCTTTTCTACAATGGTTGCTCAAGACATTGCGGTGGAAAAGAGTTCAAGAGTTATGGAAATTTTACTCACAACAATTACACCAGTTCAGCATTTAATTGGTAAAATTGTTGGCATTGGGCTAGTTGGGGTAACGCAAGCAGCAGCAATTTTTGGGGCTGCGTATGCATCTTATGGAATTTTTGGAGATAGTACAGGAGTATTTGACTTTTTGAGTGAAGGCAAAAATAGTCAAGCAATCATCTTAGCTATCATATGTTTCGTTTTAGGTTATTTGCTATATTCTGTTACGGCTGCTATTTTAGGTTCTGTTGTTTCCTCTGTTCAGGAAGTTCAACAGTTGATGTATATTTTGATTATTCCTTTATTTATTGCGATGTTTATGGTAATGATTCTTGCAGCTGGATTAGGAAGTAACCAAGCGACTATCATTTCATCTTATATACCGTATCTATCACCGATAGTCATGTACGCACGTTATATGCTGGGGGATGCATCGTTAAATGCTTTTGCTGTAGCGATGGGAATTAATCTGGTTTTTACTGCGATTTTAGCGTTTCTAGGGAAGAGTGTTTATCAAGGGGGCGTGTTTATTTATAGTGGAGATAAACTTATAAATGTTTTCAAAAAAGCGTTTAAATCTGGGAAATATTATGTTAGATGAGTATAAAAAGTCTTGTCGCAACTCTCATGTATAAAACATTTATTTTGATAAATAAAAAAGTAATTGAAATTGTACACTCAGTATAGCGAGTGTACAATTTTTGTTTATAGCGTAATAGTCGGGCACCGAAATCTACTTTTTCTCAGTTTCACTTGTAAAGAAAGCTTGAATTGTCTTTTATTAGAGTATATACTTTTTTTATTAACTGAAATATAAGGAGGTTTTAATTTGGCGAGGTTTGTTTTTATTCTAAGTAATATCACGGCAGTGGTTCAAGTGTTCTTTAATTATCTAAAGTCAAAAGTAGTAAAGCTTAATAAAAAAATTACTTTACATAGTATTTTCGGATTGATGGTTATCGCAATTTTGAATGGCAAAATAATTTCTGCTATAGGAATGTATGGATTTGCTTGGATTTATTTGAGTATAATAATTTTAGGTTATTTTTTTATCTCTAAAAGCCTTATTAAAGTTTTAGGTATAAATTCTTATATCGTCATTATTTCAGCTATAAGTGGTCAGTTTGTATCCTTTATAAACGCCGATTGTAAAATTAAGCTAGACAAATAAAAAAGTCATTTGTGCTACACTCAAGATAGTTCCCGCAAAAGAATTATAAGGAGTGAAGACAAATGACCTATACCCATCTTACATCAAATGAACTTGCAATGATAGAGGCGTATTATAATAATCATCAATCTGTAGCCAAAACCGCAGTACTATTGAATAGATCTAGACAAACGATTCATAAAGTTTACCAATTTTTCAAAACAGGGCACAATGCTCTAGATTATTTCAATCAATACAAGAAGAATAAAACTCGCTGTGGCAGACGTCCTATTGTCTTATCAGATGAACAAACAGAATATATTCAAAAGAGGGTTGTTCAAGGTTGGACACCTGATGTGATTGTTGGCCGTGCAGAGTTTTCTATTTCTTGTTCTATGCGTACACTTTATCGTATGTTTAAACAAGGCGTATTTGAAGGGACTCACCTACCTATGAAAGGAAAACGTAAAGCCAACGGACACAAAGAAACTCGGGGAAAACAATCTTTTCGTCGATCACTTCGTGACAGAGGAAATGATTATTCTAAATTCAATCAAGAATTTGGCCACCTTGAAGGGGATACTATTGTAGGTAAAAAGCACAAAAGTGCTGTTATTACCCTCGTTGAGCGATTATCTAAAGTAATCATCACTCTTCAGCCAGAAGGCAGACGAGCTATAGATATTGAAAATCGTTTGAACCAATGGATGCAATCTGTACCTAAGCATCTATTCAAATCAATGACTTTTGATTGTGGAAAGGAATTTTCAAATTGGAAATCAATCAGTAATATCAATGATATTGATATCTATTTTGCAGATCCTGGTACACCATCACAAAGAGGTTTAAATGAAAACTCTAATGGTTTATTACGTAAAGATGGTTTACCAAAGCAAATGGACTTCAACGAAGTTGATGAATCTTTTATCCAATCTATTGCATCGAAAAGAAATAATATCCCTCGAAAATCATTAAACTATAAAACACCAATAGAAGTATTCTTGAGTCACATATGCAAAGAGGAATTGTCTAACTTAATTTGACAATTAATAAAAGGAAAAAATATTTGGCACAGAACTAATTTTTTCAAGTAATTTAAACATGTTTTTACATAGTACATTTCGGCTAGCACTATCAGTAATTCTGACGATATTAATGATAAAGGGGATAAAAAAACTAGAAAAAAAGTTTTCTATTATCAATGAGTGTCTTCTGCTTTTTAATTTGATAGGAATCGGCACAATGATTATCTACTATACCAGCCTGATTTTAGGAAAATATTTGGGGAATAACAAGGAAATAATTGTAGTAAATTCAATCTTTCTCACGCTCTATTTAGTCGTTTCATTAATTTCTTTTATTGTGTATCTTAGTTCGCTCAAAAATAAATATGATATTCAACAGAAGGAAACAGAATATTTAGAAAATCAGAGATATATGGAGGCAATGGAGAAACAATTCAAGGAGATTCGGAAGTTTCGGCATGATTATAAAAATATCCTAAATTCATTAGAAGATTTTATTGTAAGTGGAGATTACGAGAGTCTTAATGACTATTATTTCAGTAAAATAAAGAAAGCATCAAAATGCATTGACCAAAATGGGTTCAAGTTAGAAGCGATTGGAAACATTCGAGTAAGAGAAGTTAAAAGTCTCCTTGTGTCTAAGTTGATTTCAACGCAAGAAAAAGGAATGGATGTACAGTTAGAAGTGACTGAACCAATTGAAGAATTAGCCATTGATTCAATTTCTTTGGTTAGAATACTAGGTGTTTTTTTAGATAACTCTATAGAAGAAATCGAATTTTTAGGTGAGGGTAAGCTTGTAATCGCTGTATATAAAGATGCCTCTGCTGTACATATTATTATCCAAAATTCATGTAGGAAAAATTTACCAAAATTCCATCTACTTAAGCAACGCGGTTTTTCATTAAAGGGCACTGATAGAGGAATGGGATTGAGTAATGTTCAAGAATTGCTTCAATCCCTAAATAATGTTCAACTAGCTACATCCATCAGTGATGGATGGTTTACTCAAAAATTGACGATTGAAAACAATAGGAGGTGCGAATAAGGTGATTTCTATTATTATTTGCGAAGATGATTGGCGACAACGACAAATGTTGGAAACCTATGTTAAAAATTACATAATGATGGAAAGTCTTGATATGGAACTGGTTTTTTCAACAGGAAATCCGTTAGAAGTACTTGAATTTGTCAAAAGTCAGTCTAGAATAATTGGGTTATATTTTCTAGATGTTGATTTACAACATGAAATGTCAGGATTAACCTTAGCAGCTAAAATCAGAGACTACGATAATTTAGGTAAAATCGTTTTTGTCACAACACATGGGGAACTGTCCTATCTGACGTTTACGTATAAAGTGGAAGCGCTGGACTATATCATTAAAGACAACAAAGAACATCTACAGCAGAAAATCTGTGAAAATATTCAATTGGCTCATGAACGTATAACTAGTGAACGTGGAGATACAAAAAAATTATTTAAATTTAAGGACGGCGATACCATTCGGTCTGTAGATATGACAACAATCATTTTTTTTGAATCTTCTTCCGTATCGCATAAAATTGTTTTACATCTTGAAAACGGAGAAATTGAATTTTATGGTTCCTTAAAGGAGATTGAAGAACAGTCTAATGACTTTTATCGTTGTCACAAATCATATTTAATCAACCGCAAGCATATAAGTAAAGTTATAAAAAGCGAACGGATTGTCGAAATGAGTAATGGAGAAAGATGTTTAGTCTCAGTGAGAGCCATGAAAAACCTCTAAAATCAGCAGACAAGATTCAATGAACCAAGTCGAATCTTGTCTTTTTCTGCATTGACAATGCACGACAAACGTTGTAAATTGTACAAATGTTGGTAATTATGAGGAAGGGTCTATAATATCTGACGAACTTCCTTTTAATTAAAGGCTGGATATGATAAAATGTTATGGAAGAAAATAGGGCGAATGTGCTCTTATAAGGAGGCTTTCATCAATGGCTGTAAAAATTCAAACACCCGCAGGTACCATTGAGATTACCAATGATGTGATCGCTACAGTAGTTGGCGGAGCTGCGACAGATATTTACGGAATTGTCGGAATGGCAAGCAAAAATCAAATTAAAGATAACTTAAACGATATTTTACGTCGTGAGAATTACTCACGTGGTGTCGTTGTTCGTCAAGAAGACAACGGAATCGCAGTGGATGTCTACACGATTGTTAGTTATGGTACAAAAATTTCTGAAGTTTCTCGTAACGTCCAAGAAAAAGTAAAATATAATCTTGAAACATTATTAGGTGTCACTGCGAATTCAGTTAACGTTTTTGTTCAAGGAGTTCGTGTATTACCGGATTAGAGGTAGTGTACTGTCAACGATGCAATTGCACAAGGAAGTCGTGTGTTGCCGTTAGCGGTAAATCTGAAGGAGGATTTTTTAGGTGAATGTAACAGAAATCAGCGCAGGTCAGTTCCAGGAAATGGTCCAGGCAGGTGCGACTCGTCTGCACACAAATGCAGAATATGTCAACTCATTAAACGTTTTCCCTGTACCCGATGGTGATACAGGAACAAATATGAACTTATCAATGACCAGTGGTGCAAAGGCTGTGGCCGATTCTCGCTCTGAAAAAGTAGGAGAATTAGCAGGTGCGTTATCCAAAGGGTTATTAATGGGTGCTCGTGGAAACTCTGGGGTTATTTTATCTCAATTATTCCGCGGCTTCTCAAAACAAATTCCTGAGGTTACAACATTAAATGCCAAAGACTTGGCCGCTGCCTTTACACATGGTGTAGAAACAGCGTATAAAGCAGTGATGAAACCCGTTGAAGGAACAATCTTAACTGTTTCTCGTGAAGCGGCGCGTTCTGGTGAACGTAAAGCGAAAGAAACAGATGACTGTATCGAAGTTATGACAGCTGTTGTAGCAGGTGCTAAACGTGCCTTAGCGAAAACACCTGATTTATTACCTGTCCTAAAAGAAGTCGGCGTTGTAGATAGCGGGGGTCAAGGACTACTATTTATCTATGAAGGATTTTTAGAAGCGCTTAGTGGTGAATTTTTACCAACTGAAACGTATGAACCAAGTCCTGCCGAAATGGACGAAATGGTTAATGCTGAACATCACCGTGGTGTTAGTGGCCACGTTGCGACAGAAGACATTAAATTTGGCTATTGTACAGAAATTATGGTTCGTATCGGCGAAGGCCCAACCGTGGACAGCGCTTTTGATTATGAAACATTCAGAAACTACTTAAATGAACTAGGGGATTCTCTATTAGTCGTTAACGATGACGAAATTATCAAAGTTCACGTACACACTGAGCATCCAGGTGAAGTGATGAACTACGGCCAAAAATTTGGTTCGTTAGTAAAAATAAAAGTAGACAATATGCGTTTACAACATGAAACGTTAGTTGAACGCGATGCTCAGCAAGAAGCGTTGACTGAAAAAGTTCGCGTACCGTTTGCTGTGATTGCTATTGCAGCCGGTGAAGGCGTTCAAGAATTATTCCGAAGTTTAGGTGCAAGCTACATTATTAGTGGTGGCCAAACAATGAACCCAAGTACGGAAGATATTTTAAAAGCAGTCAAAGAAGTGAATGCAGAGCAAGTCATTATCTTACCAAATAACAAAAACATCTTTATGGCAGCTGATCAAGCAGCAGAAGTTGCCGATGTACCAGTAGCGGTTGTTCCATCTAAAACCATTTCTCAAGGAATGACAGCAATGTTAGCTTTCAATGATCAACAATCATTAGAAGAAAACAAAGCAAGTATGACGGAAATGTTAGACAGCGTTGTGAGTGGTCAAGTAACCACAGCTGTTCGTGACACAACCATTGATGACGTTGAAATTAAAAAAGATGACTTCTTAGGAATGATTGATGGTAAAATCGTCGTTTCTGAAGCAGATCGTTTTAATGCATCATTAGACACGTTGAACCGCATGATTGATGAAGACACTGAAATCGTGACAATTATTGTCGGCGAAGATGGTTCGGTTGAAGAAGCTGAAAAGCTAATCGCTATTTTAGTTTCTGAAAACGATGAACTAGAAACAGAACTTCATGAAGGTGGACAACCTGTGTATCCATACTTATTCTCAGCAGAATAGGTTTTCGTGATGAAAAAATAAAAACGAATAGGCTGGTTCATTAGTTAGGGCTAATGAACCAGCCTATTTAATGAATGATCCATTTTTTTTTGCGTATATTAATGAGGAGGGGATTTTATGGACATCACAGATTTAGTCAGCGTATTGCCCGGCGTTGGCCCAAAACGTGCTGAAAATTTACAAGAACTGGGGATTGCTACAATTGAAGACTTATTGACGTATTATCCCTTCCGCTACGATGATATCCAAGAAAAGGATTTAAGTGAGATTCAGGATCAGGAAAAAGTTACGCTAAAAGGGCTAGTGGTTTCGGAAGCAGTCGTTAGTCGGTACGGTTATAAGAAGAGCCGGTTAACGTTTCGAATGATGCAGGAACATGCGGTCATTAATGTTTCCTTCTTCAACCAACCTTTTTTAAAAGACAAAGTAGTTCTTTCCGAAGAAATTGCTGTTTATGGCAAATGGGATGCCAAGAGAAAATCATTAAATGGCATGAAAATCTTAGCTTCTAAAGGAGACAATGAAGATTTCGCCCCCATTTATCATGTGAATAAAAAAGTCCGCCAAAGCACGTTGGTTCAGTTAATCCGCACTGCTTTTGAAGAGTATGGTTCGCTGATTGAAGAGATTTTACCGAATGATTTATTAGAAAAGTACCGCTTGATGTCTAGAAAAGAAGCAATGTGGGCGATGCATTTTCCCAGTAATCCAGAAGAAAGCCATCAAGCTAAACGGCGAGTAGTCTTTGAAGAGTTTTTCCTTTTCCAACTTAAAATGCAAGGATTGAAGAAACAAGAAAAAGCGGAAAAAAATGGCTTAGCCATTCAATATGATGTGGATCGCTTAAAAACGTTCACCCAAGGACTGCCGTTTGAATTGACAGGCGCCCAAAAAAAAGTGACCAATGAAATTTGTCGAGACTTGCGAAGTCCGAAGCATATGCAACGATTGCTTCAAGGTGACGTGGGGAGTGGGAAAACGGTAGTGGCTGCGATTGCGCTATACGCCACCATGACCGCTGGCTTTCAAGGAGCGTTGATGGTTCCAACTGAAATTTTAGCGCAACAGCACATGGAAAGCTTACAGCAGTTGTTTGATCCATTAGAAGTGCGAACGGCCTTATTAACAGGTTCCACCAAAACGAAAGAACGTCGTCTAATTCTCGAAGAACTGGCCAATGGCGAGATTGACATTGTGGTAGGGACCCATGCTTTGATACAACAAGATGTCAGTTTCCATCAATTAGGTTTGGTAATCACCGATGAGCAACATCGTTTTGGTGTGAATCAGAGAAAAATATTAAGAGAAAAAGGCTTAAAACCAGATGTTCTATTTATGACGGCCACTCCGATTCCTCGAACGCTGGCCATTACAGCCTATGGCGAAATGGATGTATCAATCATTGATGAAATGCCAGCTGGACGGATTCCAATCGAAACACGTTGGATTCGGCCGCCGCAGTTAGATACTGTTTTAGAATGGATGGAAAAAGAACTGGCTCGAGGACATCAAGCCTATATTATTTGTCCATTGATTGAAGAATCAGAAGCCTTAGATGTGAAAAACGCAACAGAAATTTTTGAACATATGCAAAGCTTTTATTCCCCAAGATATCAAGTGGGATTACTACATGGTAAAATGAAAAACCAAGAAAAAGATGACATTATGCAGGAGTTCAAAGACAATCAGCTGCAATTATTGGTTTCTACCACCGTTATTGAAGTTGGCGTGAATGTACCAAATGCCACAGTGATGTTAATTATGGATGCGGACCGGTTTGGGTTAGCACAATTACATCAGTTACGGGGACGTGTGGGGCGTGGCTCCAGTGCATCTTATTGTATTTTAGTGGCCAATCCGAAAAATGAAATGGGCGTTGAGCGTATGAAAATCATGACAGAAACCACCAATGGTTTTGTCTTGAGTGAGCGTGATTTGGAACTTCGCGGACCTGGGGAAGTGTTCGGTGCACGGCAATCAGGGGTGCCTCAATTTGCGGTAGGAGATATCGTGACGGACTTTAACATTTTAGAAGTTGCGCGCCAAGAAGCAAGTGCCCTATGGCAAGTGAAAGAATGGTGGCAATATCCTGCTTATCAAGGCTTAGCCAATCGAGTGAAACCCCAAGATGAGGCAGCCCAATTTTTCGATTAGAAGAGGTAATTTTTGAAGCCAGAAAGTAAAAGCCAATGCGTATTTCTTTGAAAAAAATATGTTATACTTGTTAGGAAACAAAAAAGTAGGAGGGAATCACTCATGAAAATTGCTGTAGATGCAATGGGTGGAGATAACGCCCCACAAGCAATTGTTGAAGGGGTTATGCTAGCCAAACAAGACTTCCCAGACATTGAATTTCAATTATATGGAAAAGAAGCCGAAATAAAAAAATACATCACCGATGAAAAAAACATTACGATTATTCATACCGATGAAAAAATTGCTAGTGACGATGAGCCAGTTAAAGCAATCCGTCGTAAGAAAACTGCTTCCATGGTTTTAGCAGCGCAAGCAGTTAAAAATGGGGAAGCCGATGCGATTTTTTCTGCAGGCAACACCGGAGCGCTATTAGCAGCGGGTCTGTTCATTGTCGGCCGCATCAAAAATGTGGAACGTCCCGGTTTGATGTCAACTTTACCTGTCATGGGAGAACCAGACAAAGGGTTTGACATGTTAGATTTAGGAGCCAATGCAGACAATAAACCAGAACATTTGGTTCAGTATGCCGTTTTAGGTTCATTCTATGCTGAAAAAGTTCGGAACGTTCAGAATCCTCGTGTCGGTCTATTAAATAACGGAACTGAGGAAACAAAGGGCAGTGAATTAACGAAAAAAGCCTTCGAATTGTTAGCAGCAGATGAAACGATTAATTTTGTCGGAAACGTTGAAGCACGAGAATTATTAAATGGCGTAGCTGACGTGGTGGTGACAGATGGCTTCACAGGAAACGCCGTTTTAAAATCCATCGAAGGCACAGCTATGAACATGATGAGCTTGCTGAAAACAGCGATTCTTTCTGAAGGTGTCAAAGGAAAAATGGGCGCCTTATTATTAAAGAATGCGTTGCGTGGCATGAAAGACGAAATGGACTACTCAAAACATGGGGGAGCGGTTTTATTTGGCTTAAAAGCGCCAGTCATTAAAACGCATGGGGCCACGGGTCCTGATGCCGTCCGCTACACCATTCGTCAAATTCATACAATGTTAGAAACCCAAGTTGTCCCACAATTAGTGGAATATTATGAAGGCAAAGCAGAGTAATTTGCAATTGTCTTGACATCAGTTTGTTACTCAAATGAAAAAAAGATGGACAAATACCCAAATTGTGAGTACAATGTATCTTAGCGTTTTAGTAAAAGAAAGAACCTTTTTTCAAAAGCAGTGGAGGTGAATACAGTTGACTCATGAAGAAGTACTTCAAAAAGTAGCGAAGATTATCTCAAACCACTTTGATATTGAAGCGGATCAAGTAACAGATCAATTAAACATTAAAGATGATTTGAACGCTGACTCAATTAGCGTAATGGAGTTTGTTTTAGAACTTGAAGATGAATTTGGAACAGAGATTTCAGATGAAGATGCAGAAAAAATTGAAACAGTTGGTGCCGCTGTAGATTATATTGTGAGTAATTCATAAAAAATAATAAGACAAAGTCGATTGACATTCGTGTTGATCGACTTTTTTTGCGTACATAATGGTTATTTTATTAAGCAATAAGGCTATTTTTACACATATTTTTGTAAAAAAAATCATACATGTAAAAAAATAACTGCGAAAAAAGTTATTTTATCTTGCTTTTTATGGAATAATTCTATAAAATTATGAAAAAACAATGAGCTGTAAATTAACATTGATAAAAATTAGAAAGTGCTATCATTAAATATTAGTTAATTTATATAATGTTTTTGAAAGGACGTAAGGGGTGCGTATGGATGCAAGGAAATGAACAATTACTAGAGGTTTCAGGATTAGAAACAGCATTTAGAATCAAAGATGATTATTATAATGCCGTCGATGATGTTTCATTTGAATTGAAGAAAAATGAGATTCTGGCAATCGTCGGAGAATCTGGTTGTGGAAAAAGTACCTTAGCAACAACGATTATGGGCTTACATGATCCCAATCATACCAAAATTACTGGGGAAATTTTATACAACAATTTAAACTTAACTACGTTTAATGAAACATTGTACAACAAAGTCAGAGGAAACGATATTGGGATGATTTTCCAAGATCCGTTGTCTGCACTGAATCCGCTCATGCGAATTGAAGACCAAATTAAAGAAAGTCTAACGTATCATACCAAAATGACCGCACAACAAAAACAAGCACGGGCCATTGAACTGTTAGATCAAGTGGGGATTCCCAACCCAGAGCGTGTCGGGAAACAGTATCCTCATGAATTGTCTGGCGGCATGCGCCAACGGGTGATTATTGCCATTGCAATCGCGTGTAAACCACCGATTTTAATTGCAGATGAACCCACAACGGCCTTAGACGTTACCATTCAGGCACAAATTCTCGATTTGTTAAAAGATTTGCAAGAAGAAACAGGGAGCGGCATTATTTTAATTACCCATGACTTAGGTGTAGTTGCGGAAATGGCTGATCGTGTAGCGGTTATGTATGCGGGTCAGTTTGTAGAAGTAGCCACTGCTGAAGAATTGTTTAGTCATCCGAAACATCCATATACACGTTCCTTACTTCAGTCCATTCCCCAAGAGAATTCAGATGAAGAAGAACTTCATGTGATTGAAGGGATTGTTCCTTCGTTAACCAAATTACCTAGAAAAGGTTGTCGGTTTGCCCCACGAATTCCTTGGATTGATGCATCGGAACATGAAGAAAATCCAACATTACATGAAGTTGCACCGAATCATTTTGTTCGTTGTACATGTTATAAACATTTTCATTTTAGAGACGGGGAAGGGGAAGCGTAATGACAGAAATTATTCAAATTAAAGATTTAAAAGTTCATTATCCAATTCGCAGCGGCTTCTTCAATCGAATCACTGATCATGTTTTGGCGGTTGATGGTGTGGATTTCATGATTGAACAAGGTAAAACGTATGGGTTAGTTGGTGAATCGGGTTCTGGAAAATCAACGACAGGAAAAGCAATTATTGGTTTAGAAAAAATTACAAATGGTGAAATTATTTATCAAGGACAAGATGTAACCAAGCCGCGAAGTCGAAAAGCGATCGGATACAACAAAGATGTCCAAATGATTTTCCAAGATTCGATGTCAAGTTTAAACCCTAAAAAACGAGTACTAGATATTATCGCCGAACCAATTCGAAATTTTGAACGGTTAAGTGACCAAGAAGAAAAGAAAAAAGTCAAAAGTTTGTTGGATATTGTGGGGATGCCAGAAGATGCGTTGTACAAATATCCTCATGAATTTTCTGGTGGACAACGCCAACGTTTAGGCGTCGCCCGAGCGGTGGCTACCAGCCCCAAATTAATTATTGCAGATGAACCTGTTTCAGCACTGGACTTATCTGTGCAAGCACAGGTATTGAATTTTATGAAAAACATTCAACAGGAATATGGGTTAAGTTACTTATTTATTTCCCATGATTTGGGCGTAGTTAAACATATGTGTGACAACATTGCCATTATGTACAAAGGCCGTTTTGTAGAAATCGGTACACGCCAAGATATTTACACTAATCCACAACACATTTATACCAAACGCTTACTTTCAGCAATTCCTAAAATTGACGTAGCGAACCGAGAAGCTCACAAAGAAGAACGAAGAAGAGTTGAGCAAGAGTATCGGGAAAATCATAAAGACTATTATGATGAAAATGGGCGGGTTTATAACTTACATGCGATTAGTCCAACCCACCAAGTAGCGTTAAAAAATGGAGGTGCTGAATAATGTGGAAAACAATTTTACGCCGTTTGTTATTGATGATTCCGCAAGTGATTATTTTAAGTGTCTTGATTTTCCTGTTGGCTAAAATGATGCCAGGTGATCCGTTTACAGGATTGATTAATCCGAACCAAGACCCGAAAGTGATTGAAGCCATGCGTGAAGCTGCCGGGTTAAATGATCCTTGGTACGAACAATATTTCCGTTGGATTGGCAATGCCTTACATGGAGATTTTGGGCATAGTTTTATCTTTAAATTACCTGTGTCCACGCTCATTGCTGGTCGGGTGGGGAATACGATTGCATTGGCCGCTGTATCAGTCATAATCACTTATTTAATCGCCATTCCTTTCGGTTTAATTGCTGGCCGTTACCAAAATTCATGGTTTGACAAAATGGTGGTTATCTACAACTTCTTCAGTTTTGCCGTGCCATTATTCATCTTTGCCTTGATTATGCTCTTTATTTTTGGGTATCGCTTAGACTGGTTCCCAACGAGTGGAACCGTGACTGTTGGTTTGGCTGAGGGAACATGGCCGTATTATTTAGATAAACTGAAGCATTTAATTTTACCAGGGGTCACTCAAGCGTTGCTAGGGACAGCGGTCACTATTCAATATTTGCGGAGTGAAGTGATTGATGTTAAAAACATGGACTTTGTTCGTACTGCTCGTTCAAAAGGAGTGCCAACGAATAAAATTTTTAATCGACACATTTTTAGAAATGCAGCATTACCAATTGCCTCTCAATTAGGTTATGAAATTACTGCTTTGATTGCCGGATCAGTCGTTATTGAAAAGATTTTTGCTTTCCCAGGAATTGGAAAATTATTTATTGATAGTATCATTCAACGTGACTATTCCGTTATTACCGCTCTCGTGTTGATTTTGGGATTGGCAACCCTTATCGGAACCTTAATTTCTGATATTGTAATGAGTATTGTTGATCCAAGAATTCGAATTCAGTAGAAAAAACACGAAGAAAGGGTGATAAAAATGGAATTGACAGAAGAAAAAAGAGAAGAAGTCTTACAAGAAAGTATTCCACCAATGGGCTTTCGGATGATTGCGCGAGAATTCGTCAAAGAAAAAATGGCGATGTTTTCTTTAATCCTTTTGGTCATTATCTTATTAGCCGTTTTTATCGGTTCGTTAGTGTTAGACCAAAGTGCCGTTATGCATGTAAGTATTTTAGATAAATATGCGGAACCAGGTACCGTTACAATGAATGGCACCAAGTTCATTTTAGGTGCCGATGAAGGGGGTCGTGATGTTTTAGGACAATTGATTATCGGGGCTAGGAACTCGATTTTAATCGGTTTTGCCATTACGATTATTACGTCTATTATCGGGGTCGGTTTAGGGATTATTTCCGGTTATTATGGAGGTATGATTGATAATATTTTGATGCGTATCGTGGATTTTATTATGATTTTGCCAATTATGTTAATTATTATTGTGTTCGTTTCCGTGATTCCTAAATATAGTATCTGGTCCTTTATTTGGATTATGTGTGCGTTTTATTGGGTTGGAAAAGCGCGGTTGTTCCGCAGTAAAACGTTATCTGAAGGGCGCCGAGATTACGTTAGTGCCTCTAAGACAATGGGAACAAGCGATTTTAAAATTATGTTTCGAGAAATTATGCCGAATTTAAGTTCGTTAATTATTACGAACTTAACGATTAATTTCGCGGCCAATATCGGGATCGAAACAACGTTAACTTTCTTAGGCTTCGGGTTACCACAAAGTGTCCCAAGTTTAGGAACCTTAATTGGCTACGCCAGCAGTGGGGATGTATTAGTCAATAAACAATGGGTTTGGTTACCTGCATCAATTCTAATTTTAGTCTTGATGTTAAGTATAAACTATGTTGGACAAGCATTTAAGCGCTCAGCAGATGCACGACAACGATTAGGCTAATTAGCCAAAAAATGAGGGAGGAAAAGAGATGAACAAGAAACGGATTTTAGGTGCAATCACGTTAGCTTCTGTGTTAGTATTCGGGTTAGCTGCATGTGGTGGCGGCAATAAAGGCGGGGGCAATAAAGCAACGGAAACAGAAGACATTTCAAAAATGCCAATCGCTGTTAAAAATGATAAAAAAGCAATTGATGGCGGGACATTAGATGTCGCTGTAGTTATGGATACACAATTCCAAGGACTTTTCCAGCAAGAATTTTATCAAGACAACTATGATGCACAATACATGCTTCCAACAGTACAGCCATTATTTAACAATGATGCAGACTTTAAGATTGTCGATGGGGGTCCTGCGGATCTGAAATTAGATGAAGATGCCAATACAGCAACCATTAAATTACGTGACAATTTGAAATGGTCTGACGGTAAAGATGTGACGGCAGATGACGTGATTTTCTCTTATGAAGTCATTGGTCATAAAGACTATACAGGGATTCGTTATGATGATAACTTTACGAATATTGTTGGCATGGAAGACTACCATGCTGGTAAATCGCCAACCATTTCTGGCATAGAAAAAGTCAATGATAAAGAAGTTAAAATCACTTATAAAGAAGTTCACCCAGGAATGCAACAATTAGGTGGCGGTGTTTGGGGTTCAGTTTTACCAAAACATGCCTTTGAAGGAATTGCTGTTAAAGACATGGAATCAAGCGATGCAGTTCGTAAAAACCCTGTGACTATTGGACCATACTACATGAGTAATATTGTGACAGGTGAATCTGTTGAATACCTACCAAATGAGCATTACTACGGTGGTAAACCTAAATTAGATAAATTAGTGTTCAAATCTGTTCCTTCTGCGAGCATTGTAGAAGCGATGAAAGCGAAACAATACGATATTGCATTATCAATGCCAACAGATACGTATCCAACATACAAAGATACTGAAGGGTATCAAATCTTAGGACGTCCCGAACAAGCCTACACGTATATTGGCTTTAAAATGGGCACGTTTGACAAAGAAACAAATACAGTGAAATACAATCCAAAAGCGAAAATGGCAGATAAAAGCTTACGTCAAGCCATGGGCTATGCAATTGACAATGATGCAGTCGGCCAAAAATTCTACAACGGCTTACGAACAGGGGCAACAACGTTAATCCCACCAGTCTTCAAGAGCTTGCATGATAGCGAAGCGAAAGGCTATACGCTTGATTTAGACAAAGCGAAAAAATTATTAGACGATGCTGGTTATAAAGACGTAGACGGCGATGGCATTCGCGAAGACAAAGAAGGCAAACCACTAGAAATCAAGTTTGCTTCAATGTCAGGCGGCGAAACTGCACAACCACTTGCTGATTACTATGTCCAACAATGGAAAGAAATTGGCTTAAACGTAACGTATACAACAGGACGCTTAATTGATTTCCAAGCATTCTATGATAAATTGAAAAATGATGACCCAGAAGTAGATATCTATCAAGGCGCGTGGGGCACAGGTTCAGATCCTTCACCAACCGGCTTATATGGTCCAAACTCAGCCTTTAACTATACACGTTTTGAGTCAGAAGAAAATACTAAATTACTTGATGCGATTGATTCAAAAGCATCATTTGATGAAGAAAAACGTAAAAAAGCCTTCTACGATTGGCAAGAGTATGCCATTGATGAAGCGTTTGTAATCCCAACGCTTTACAGAAATGAAGTCTTGCCAGTCAACGACCGTGTAGTTGACTTTACTTGGGCAGTTGATACGAAAGATAATCCATGGGCAACGGTGGGTGTCACTGCGGAAAAACGTTAAACAACGTTCCGCTGATTTAATAGAGATAGAACGAGGTCGGGACAGAAGTGTTTAACTCCGAGAAATAAGAAGGAGTTGCTTCTGTTCCCGCCGTTTATCAGTTTTTGAGCGTGGCGCAAAAATCCAAAGTGATTTTTGTCCCACGCTCTTTCTATCTCTTACGTAAACAAACGCTTTTATCTCAATCATAGCTCTATTTATTTATTTTTTTCTAAAAAATAATGAGAACACAGTGAATAACAGGCTTTTTCTGAATAGAACCATTTAAAAAAAGTGAAAAAAAAAGTATAATGAAACAAGGTGTAAATAAATGTAAAGGAATGTGGAGAATGGACAATCAGTTAACAACAGAGTTAAAAGAACGTTACGGCATTGTTTTCCATGATGTCAATCTATTAGAGCAAGCTTTTACTCATTCATCCTATGTGAATGAGCATCGCTATTTAAAATTATCCGATAATGAACGTCTTGAATTTTTAGGAGATGCAGTTTTAGAATTAATTGTTTCACAATATTTGTATTTAAAATTCCCAGAACTTCCAGAAGGAAAATTAACGAAGATGCGCGCAGCCATCGTTCGGGAAGATAGTTTAGCCAAATTTGCGAAAGAATGTCACTTCGACAACTACATTTTATTAGGTAAAGGAGAAGAAGCATCGGGCGGACGAACACGTGCATCATTATTATGTGACTTATTTGAAGCCTTTTTAGGTGCCCTCTACTTAGACCAAAAAGTTGGCGCAGCCAAGAAATTTATTGAAGACGTTATTTTTCCGAAAATTGATGCCGGTGCTTTTTCACATGAGATGGATCACAAAACACAATTACAAGAAGTTTTACAACGCAAAGGCGATGTTTCAATTGAATATCGCTTAATTAAAGAAGAAGGCCCTGCTCATGACCGCACCTTTTTCACTGAAGTTTACATGAATGGTGAACTCATTGGGTTAGGCCAAGGAAAATCGAAGAAGTTAGCTGAACAGGATGCCGCTGAGCGGGCACTGAAAAGTATTCCTCAGTAAGGCTGGAAGGAGCAATATTCGTGTATTTAAAACGAATTGAAATTACAGGATTTAAATCATTTGCAGATAAAACCATTATTGAATTTGAAGATGATGTGACAGCAGTGGTTGGTCCGAATGGAAGTGGGAAAAGTAATATCACGGAAGCCGTTCGTTGGGTATTAGGTGAACAATCTGCGAAAAACCTTCGCGGTGGCAAAATGAACGACATTATCTTTGCCGGTTCGGAAGGTCGTAAGCCGCTAAATATTGCGGAAGTTACCGTGACGTTAGACAACAGCGACCATTATTTAGCATTGGATTATAGTGAGATTAGTGTCACCCGTCGTTTAAAACGAACGGGCGAAAGTGACTTTTTTATTAATAAACAAGCGTGCCGTTTAAAAGATATTCAAGATTTATTTATGGATTCAGGGTTAGGCAAAGAATCTTTTTCAATTATTTCGCAAGGGAAAGTTGAAGCGATTTTTAATAGTAAACCTGAAGACCGTCGTGGGATCTTTGAAGAAGCAGCGGGCGTTTTAAAATACAAACAACGAAAGAAAAAGGCTGAACAAAAGCTTTTTGAAACCGAGGACAACTTAAGCCGTGTCCAAGATATCATTTACGAGTTGGAAGACCAATTAGTTCCTCTAGCCGCCCAAGCAGATGCGGCTAAAAAGTATTTAGCTTTGAAAGAAGAACTTACCGAAATTGATGTCAATTTAACTGTGACCGAAATTCAAGAAGCAAAAGCTATTTGGGAAACGAAAACGCAAGAATTAACAGCCATTGAAGAAAAGTTAGCTGGCGCAAGTAAGCAAGTCCATGACTTAGAAGGCAAATTGGTACGTTTACGCAGCAAGCGCAATCGTTTAGATGAACAAATTGAAACGGAACAACAACAATTATTACAAGTGACAGAAGCGTTGAAACAAGCAGAAGGACAAAAAAATGTTTTAATTGAACGTTCCAAACACACCTCCCAAACGGCAAGCGAATACGAAGAGACATTGGCAGAAACGGCCGAAAAAATTGTTCGTTATCGAGAAGAATTGCAGACGCTGGAAACAGCAATCGCAGAAAAAACGGCACAACGTCAGACGTTAAAAGAAGCATTGGCTTTGGCAACGAAAGATGTGGAAAAATATAGTAAGTCTTCTAAAGAATTGATGGAGGAATTGCGCAGTCAGTATGTGGAAGTCATGCAAGAACAAGCCAATACAGCCAATGACTTAAAATATTTAGAACGACAATATCAACAAGAAACAGCTAAAAATCAACAATCGCTAGCAAAACACGAAGCGCTAGAAGAACAGATGGTTGAAGCTCTTGCAATGAAAGAGACGCTAGAAAAAGAGCAAAAAGTTGCAAAACAAGGCTTACAAGAACAACTGGAAGAATACACTGCGTTGAAAGCAACGCTTGAAGCTAAGCGTGAACGATTAGCACAGCGTCAAAACGATATGTACCAAGCGATGAATCAAGTGCAACAAGCGAAGGCACGCCAAAAAAGTTTGCAAGAAATTCAAGAAAATTACGCTGGCTTCTATCAAGGCGTGAAAGCTGTATTGCGTCACAAAAACCAATTAACTGGGATTGTTGGCGCAGTGGCTGAGTTAATTGAAGTGCCTAAAGAATATACGTTGGCGATTGAAACGGCCCTAGGTGGTGCGGCGCAACATATTGTTGTGGAAAATGAGAAAGATGGTCGAGCAGGCATTACCTTCTTAAAACAACAACACAGTGGCCGGGCAACCTTTTTACCATTGACTACCATTAAGCCGCGCTCTGTATCGGCGATGGTTCAGAATCGTTTGGCTGGTGCACCGGGCTTCGTGGGGATTGCCAGTGAATTAGTTCGTTATCCAGAACAAGTACAAACCGTTATTCAAAATCTCTTAGGCGTCACGATTTTAGCGGCAGATTTAACGAGTGCCAACCAGTTAGCAAAATTAGTCAATTACCAATATCGCGTTGTCTCATTGGAAGGCGATGTGATGAATCCTGGCGGTTCGATGACTGGGGGAGCCAATAAACGTGGCAACCAAGGAAGCCTATTTTCACAAGCGCAAGAACTTCAAACAATTACTGAACAAATGACTCAATTAGAAACACAACTAAGAAGTGTGGAACAAGAAGTCCAAGCGCTCTCGCAAGAAGTGAAAACAGCCACGGAACGTGCAGAAATGTTGCGCTCTGCTGGTGAACAAAATCGCTTAAAACAACAAGAAATTGACAATAAATTAGCCAATCAAACAGAAACGATTACTCGTTTAATAAAAGAAAAACGCTTGTTTGAATATGAATCACGAGAATTACATCAATTCTTAACCGAATATCAAACGAAAAAAGCCACATTGACAGAGCAACAAGCAAACTTAACGGCAACGAAAGAACGTTTAGATGCTGAAATGAAACAAGTGGAACAAGAAGCTAGCCAAATGGAAACCTTTAAAGCCCAAGCTCAAGAACGCTTGACGACAGTTCAAGCAGAACAAGCAGTAGCGGCGGAACAATGTGCCCATTTTGCTCGTCAAAAGCAAGACAAACAAGAACAATTGGACGAATTGTTGATTCGAGAAACGGCCATCCGTCAACAGCTACAACAACTAAGTAGCCATTCTAGCGATCATCAGTTAACCGAAGAAGGCTTAGCGGCACAAGTCGCGCAATTAGCGGAGAAACAAACAGCGTTGCAAACCTCTTTACAAACGGCACGTAGTCAACGACAAGCGTTGCAAGAAGAAGTAGACGAGTTAGATACAAAATTAGCGGAAGAAAACAAACGCCAACAACAGTATTTAGCAGATAAAACACAAATTGAAGTCCTAAAAAATCGTGCAGAAATGCAATTAGATAGCTCGTTAAGTTACTTACAGGAAGAATACAGCTTAACCTTTGAAGCTGCCTATGAAGCGTATTTCCCAATCGATGATTTAGCGCAAGCGCAGCAAACAGTGAAACGCCTAAAACAAGAAATTGAGCGGTTAGGACCTGTTAACTTAAGTGCCATCGAGCAATTTGAACAAGTCGATGAGCGCCATCAATTTTTAGTCAGTCAACGAGATGATTTATTAAATGCGAAAGAACAATTATTTGAAACCATGGATGAAATGGACCAAGAAGTGAAAGAACGGTTTAAAGAAGTCTTTGAAGCAATTCGTGGCCAGTTTAAAGTGGTATTTCCTAATATGTTTGGTGGCGGACGGGCAGAACTGGTGCTAACTAACCCAGAGGATCTCTTGAATACAGGGATTGAGATTGAGGCGCAACCACCAGGGAAAAAATTACAACATTTAAGCTTGTTGTCTGGAGGCGAACGGGCATTAACGGCGATTGCGTTACTCTTTTCAATTATTCGTGTTCGACCAGTTCCGTTCTGTATTTTAGATGAAGTAGAAGCAGCTTTAGATGAAGCCAACGTTGCTCGTTTTGGCCATTATTTAAGCGAATTTGAAGATGGCACACAGTTTATTGTGGTGACGCATCGTAAAGGGACAATGGAAGCCGCAGATGTTTTATATGGCGTGACTATGCAAGAATCTGGGGTTTCAAAAATCGTTTCAGTTCGCTTGGAAGAGGTCAAAGAAGGTGGCGCAATTGAAAAAAGCAATTAGCCAGAAGCAAGGAGGAGCGAACGTTTGATAAAATTAGTTGCTATTGATTTAGATGGAACATTATTAAATAGCCAAAAAGAGATTTCTTTACGGAATAAACAAGCACTGATGGCTGCGAAACAAGCAGGCGTGAAAGTTGTTATCTGCACAGGTCGACCTTTGGCAGCTATTGGTCCTTACTTAGAAGAATTAGGTTTACAAGAGGAAGGCGATTATAGCATTACTTTTAACGGCGGATTGGTTCAAAAAAATGATACAGGGGCCATTATTGAGAAAACATTGATGCCCTTGGAAGCGATTCATGAGCTGTACCAATTAGCAACCACACTCAACATGCCGTTTGATGTCTTATCCGATGAGGTCGTGATGCAATTGCCTTCTGCACCTAATTATCCTTCAATTTATAGTTCTCTAAACAAATTATTAACCTTTGAGTCCTACAAATTAGAAGAGTTAACCCCGAATCGAATTTATAACAAAGTTGTTGTTGCGATTGATGAAGCGTATTTAAATGAACGCATCAAGGAAATTCCGGCCTCTTTTTATGAGCGTTTTGAAATTATTAAAACGCGAAATAACTTATTAGAATTTATGCCAAAGGGGATTACGAAAGCCTATGGTATTTCCTTGTTAGCCAAAGATTTAGGAATCCGTGCAGAAGAAATCATGACCCTAGGGGACGAAGAAAATGATTTGCCGATGATCGAATACGCTGGCTTAGGTGTCGCCATGGCAAATGCGATTCCATTAGTTAAAGAAGCCGCAGATGTCGTTACAGACACGAATGACCAAGATGGCGTTGCCAAAGCGGTCGAAAAATATATTTTAACGCCGTTGGAAGGAGGCCAATAAGAATGGGATTTTTTGATAAAATTAAAAAAGCTTTTTCCGCTGAAAAAAAGGAAGAAGAAAAACAAGAGATAATTGAAGAAACAGTAGACGAAACACCTAGTGATGAATCAGCGCCTGCTGAATCAAAAGAAACCGCAGCAGAAGAGGCGCAAACAACGCCAGAAACGACAGCGGAAGAAGTCACAGAAACAGCCGATTTAACAGATAACGCTGAAATGGAAAAATTAGCTGGCGTAGAAGAAGCATTAGAAGAAGAGCCAGAAGAAATCCTGACAGAGGAAACACAAGAAGTTGTTGTGGAAGCGCCTGAGGAAGAAAGTAGTGTCGTAACTCCGTTGGCAGAACCAACAGACACGCAGGTTTCAGAAGAAATTGAAGAGTCAAAAGAAGAGCAGGTCCAAGAAAAATATGAAAAAGGCTTGGAAAAAACGCGTAAAACATTTGGTCAACGGTTGAACGAATTGTTTGCTAATTTCCGGAGCGTTGATGAAGATTTCTTTGAAGAATTAGAAGAAACGTTAATTGGTGCAGACGTAGGCTTTGATACATCCTTAAAAATTACAGAAGCCTTGCGACAAGAAGTGAAACTGCGAAACGTGAAAAAACCAGCTCAAGTTCAAAATACCATCATTGAAAAAATGGTTGATTTGTATGAAGAAGCAGGAATTAATGAAAATAATGCGATTAACTTACAGCCAAATGGCTTAACCGTGATTTTATTTGTCGGTGTTAATGGAGTGGGGAAAACAACCAGCATTGGTAAATTAGCCCATCAATACAAGTTGGAAGGAAAGAAAGTTTTAATGGCCGCTGCCGATACGTTCCGAGCGGGCGCCATCGATCAATTAGTTGTTTGGGGTGAACGGGCTGGCGTTGAAGTTGTACGTGGGAATGCTGGCGGCGACCCAGCAGCGGTCGTTTTCGATGCAGTGGAACGTGCCAAAGCAGAGCAGGCCGATGTTTTGCTAGTGGATACAGCAGGTCGGTTACAAAATAAAGTCAACTTAATGAAAGAATTAGAAAAAATCAAACGAGTCATCCAACGAGAAATTCCAGATGCGCCTCACGAAGTTCTCTTAGTCGTGGACGCAACTACTGGGCAAAATGCGATGACACAAGCCAAACAGTTCAAAGAAACAACCGATGTCACTGGCTTAGTTTTAACCAAACTAGACGGAACAGCCAAAGGTGGTATTGTCATTGCTATTCGGAATGAATTACACTTGCCAGTGAAATTAGTTGGTCTAGGTGAAGGCATTAACGATTTAGAACCATTCAATGCCAACGATTTCGCAATGGGCTTATTTAAAGGCTTATTAAAAGATGTTTAGTTGTAGAAAATAACAGGTTTGGGAAGAACGTGGGACAGGAGCCTGGGACAAAAATCACTTTGGATTTTTGTCCCAGGCTCAAAACCTGATAAACGGCGGGAACAGAACCAACTCCTTCGGAAATAAGTCGAAATTCTCCAAAAATTAAAGAGCAATTTTCGGAAATTTCTTCTTATTTCTCGGAGCTAAACGGTTCTGTCCCGACCTCCTGTCCCGCCGTTTATTTTAGGATTGGGACGGATGTTCTAAGTTCTTCCTAAATTGTTTCTGAAAAAATGAAGGAGTGAGGGAGAAGATGACAGAACAAATGTGGATTGAGAAGTTAGGATTAGAAGCGCATCCTGAGGGCGGTTATTTTAAACAAACCAATAAAAGTGAACAATTGATTCCGACCAAACGAGGCGAACGGGCGTTGCATACAGCGATTTTGTTTCTATTAAATACAGAAAGTCCGTCACATTTTCATCGTTTAAAAGCGGATGAATTATGGTTTTTTCACGATGGTCAGCCGTTAACCGTTCACTGTATTTTTCCTGATGGAACGTATCAAGCTGTTCAGTTAGGGAAAGACTTAGTTCAAGGACAACAGCTTTCGTTCTCAGTTCCTGCCGGCACAATCTTTGGCTCTACAGTAGCGACAGGATTTGCGTTAGTCAGTTGTGTAGTTACACCAGGCTTTGAGTTTGAAGACTTCGAGTTATTTACTCAAGCGGAATTGTTAAACGATTATCCACAACATAGTGAAATCATTCAGCACTTGGCTTATCGAGAATTACCTTAAGAAAACGTTTTAGTAACATTTCTTTTATGAATATGCTAGTATAAATCAAACAAGCTTGTTGATTTTGTCGCAACGCACAGTTAGCTGTCGTAGATGATTAAAAGAAAGGGATGAATCACATGGGCACAATGGTTTTTGTTAACTTCCCAGTAGCGGATGTCCAACGTTCTACAGCCTTTTATGAAAAACTTGGATTCAAAAAGAACGAGGAATTTTCAACAGAGGAAGCTAGTTCGATGATGTGGGATGATCAATTTTGGATTATGTTGTTGAACCATGACTTTTATGGAAAATTTATCCAAGAAAAGCAAATTATTGATGCGCAAACAACCAGTGGAGCATTAATTTCCTTTAGTTTAGAGAGTGCCGAAGCCGTAAAACAGTTTGGCGAAACCGCCAAAGCTAACGGAGGCAACTGTTACCGAGTTGATATGGGAATACCAGAAGAGCAAATGTATGGCTTAGAGGTGCAAGATTTGGATGGCAATAGCTTAGAACCTGTCTGGATGAAGATGTAAAAAGAGCCGCAAAATCTCTACAGATTTTGCGGCTCTTTTCCTACAAAAAACTATTGTAAATTATTGGCATTAGTAGCTTCAACGCCATAAGAATCAGCTACTTTTTTCAAGCTAAATCCTTTTCCGTAGACTTCACTCGCACTCATTGAAATCAAAAAAGCTTCTTCATCAATCTCAAGAATGGCTTCTTTTAAGCGGGGAAAATCTTTTTCACGAATGACAGTCATTAAGAGCATGCCTTTCGCGCTTCGATAACCGCCTTCGATTGGCACCAAGGTCACACCTTTATCTAGTTCACGTAATAAGCGTTCTTGAATAGCGACATATTTTGGTGAAATAATCATCACATTCTTCGAGCGAACCAGACCAACTTGAATCATGTCAACGACACGACCAATTGTAAATAAACAAATTAAAGAGAATAACACAATATCTGCATTAAAAGCATACATTGCTGATAAAATGACTAAACCATCGACGAATAAAATAGCAATACCTAAGGAAACTTTGAAGTATTTATTAACAATTTGTGAAATGATTGCTGTCCCACCAGTTGAAGCATTGCCACGGAAAACCAAGCCTAGGCCAGCACCTGTAATAATACCGCCAAATAATGCTGCTAGAAAAATATTATGTGTTAAAACAGGCATCCCCGAAGTAATTCCTACAAAAAATGGATAAATAAGACTGCCATAAATGGTTTTGACACCGACCTCTTTCCCAAGAAGTAAGAAACAAAGCACTAAAAGAGGAATATTGATGGCGTAAAGAACAATGGCGGGACTAATCCCGAAAACATAATTAATAACAATACTAATGCCATTGGCTCCGCCTGCGACAAGTTTATTTGGCAATAAGACCGCATTGATTGAAATGGCCAAAATGAATGCACCGACTGTTACATAGGCGGTGTCTTTTAAACGTTGGGCTGTAAAAAATTTGTTCATAAAATACCTCCAATTATTTATTAGTTTAGTGAATGATGACATAAAAAAAGACAGAACATGAGAGACAAGCCTAATCGACTTATGTCCCACACTCTAAATCTTCAACTAATCAACTGAACACTTTTTCCTTATACTAACATGAAATACGACAAGAAAACATAGTGAACAAACAATTTTTTGGAAAAGAGGTCGGGACAGAACCGTTTAGCTCCGAGAA
>NZ_KV805552.1:0-299 GCF_001811595.1 Enterococcus sp. HMSC078F03
ACTGTATGGGGAACAGGATTTTTTGATAATGGTGGAGATCCTGGTTCACAGGCACACCCTAATTCTATTGGGTTGGTACCTAAAGCAGGTAATTTTGTTCCAAATCGCAAGCTTCCGGTCAGTGCTGACACCGATCCAAATAGTGCTGCATTAGATTATTACGAAGCAGGTCAGTCAATTGGTTATGACAGTTATATTTTCGAAAATGGCTATGCGTGGATTAGTTATATTGCAGGCTCTGGATTGCGCCGCTACGTGGCAGTGGGACCAGATGATGGTCGTACAGATACTGTATGGGG
>NZ_KV805553.1:0-959 GCF_001811595.1 Enterococcus sp. HMSC078F03
TGCCATTGCCAAGCGGTGGCGATAATGTCCTTGACCTCAGTTACTTCTGGTTGCCAGCCTAAAACTCGTTTGGCTTTTTCACTAGAAGCAATTAATGTACTAGGATCCCCTGCTCGGCGTGGGGCGATTGTCGCAGGGATTTCTTGACCTGTTACTTCGCGAGCAGCATCTAACATTTCTTTAACAGAATAGCCGTTGTTGCTTCCCAAGTTAAAGACGTCACTTTCGCCGCCATTTTTCAAATATTCTAAAGCCAAAATATGTGCTGCAATCAAGTCTTCAATATAAACATAATCTCGAATGCACGTGCCATCTGGGGTATCATAATCATCCCCAAAAATACTTAGCTCTGCTCGTTGGCCTAATGCCACTTGTAAAATAATTGGCACAATATGCGTTTCTGGCGTGTGATCCTCACCAATTGAGGCATCTTTTTTTGCTCCTGCAACATTAAAATAACGCAAAGCAACATATTTCATTCCATAAGCGTTGTCGCACCATTTCATGATTTTTTCCATCATTAATTTACTTTCCCCATACGGGTTTTTAGGATTCGTTGGGGTTTCTTCTGTAATAGGCATTGCTTTTGGTTCGCCATAAGTGGCCGCTGTGGAAGAAAAAACAATATGTTTCACTCCAAATTCTTGCATGACTTCCAAGGCAATTTGAGTGCCGTGAACATTGTTATTGAAATACATTAACGGTTTCTCCACGGATTCTCCTACTAAAGAATTGGCCGCAAAGTGCAACACCCCTTCAATTGATTCCTTTTCAAAGACACTACGTAAAAAAGCTTTATCACGAATATCGCCTTCATAGAAAGTCGCTTGTTCATGAACTGCTGAACGATGTCCCGTTAATAAATTATCAACAACCACAACGGCATACCCTTTTGAAATTAATTGATCGACGGCATGTGAGCCAATGTAGCCTGCGCCACCTAATACTAAAATAGACAT
>NZ_KV805554.1:0-123273 GCF_001811595.1 Enterococcus sp. HMSC078F03
TAGATGTTGAACAGTACCTACTTGGTTCTCGGAGCTAAACGTTTCTGTCCCGACCTCTGGCTTGTTTTCATTTATTTTTCTATCTCAGAGGTTGTTTCTTGGTGCAAATGACGATACACATTCTTTGCGACAGTTTCAGGTAACCCAGCTTTTCTTAATTCTTCAACACTGGCTGCCGTAATATTTTTAAGCGATTTAAATTCTTTTAAAAGATTTTTTTTGCGTTTCGGTCCCAAGCCTTCAATGTTATCTAATTTGGAAGCAAAACTATTTTTACTACGTAATTGACGATGAAATGTGATTGCAAAACGATGGACTTCATCTTGGATTCGTTGCAACAAGAAAAATTCTTGTGAGTTTCTTTCCAATGGTACAACTTCTAAGTCTGGACCAAATAAAAGTTCACTCGTTTTGTGCTTGTCGTTCTTGGCTAATCCAGCTACAGGAATATCGACTCCTAGTTGATTGGCTAACACATCTTTGGCAACATCGACTTGACCTTTACCACCATCGATTAAAATTAAATCAGGAAAAGGCAAGCCTTCTTTTAAAACTCGTGAATATCTGCGATAAATGACTTCTCTCATAGAAGCGTAATCATCAGGACCTTGGACGGTTTTTATTTTATATTTTCGATACTCATTTTTAGCTGGCCGTCCGTCAATAAACACAACCATCGCAGAAACAGGGTTTGTTCCCATAATATTTGAATTATCAAATGCTTCAATTCGAATGGGCGCAGGTATGTTCATCGCATTGCCTAATTTTTCAACTGCGCCAATTGTTCGTTCTTGTTTCCGTACAATCAAATCGAATTTTTCATTTAAAGCAACTGCAGCATTTTTACTGGCTAATTTAACCAGTTTTTTCTTTTCTCCCCGTTGCGGCTGCAAGACTTTCGTAGCTAATAACGCTTCAACGCTTTCTTTATCAATGTCATCAGGAATCAAGACTTCTTTTGGCACAAAATGCTCATTCTCTTGATAAAATTGTCCAATAAAAGTTAAAAATGCTTCACTGGCATCATCATAAAATGGAAAAATCGATACATCACGTTCGATTAATTTTCCTTGTCTGACAAAGAATACTTGGACACACATCCAGCCTTTATCAACAGCATAACCAAACACATCACGATCAATTAAATCCACATTCGTCATTTTTTGGCGGGTCATAACTGTTTCAATCGCTTTAATTTGATCGCGAAATTCTGCAGCTTTTTCAAATTCCATATGTGCAGCTGCATAAGCCATTTTTTCTTGTAAGCGGTCCTGAATTTCTGTATGTCCACCAGAGAGAAACCCTTTAATCTCTTCCACCATATCTTTGTAGACTTGCGGATCCACATCAAAAGCATAGGGACACAGACATTGTCCTAAATGATAATACAAACAAGGTGTTTTTTGCGACGGATTACATTTTCGCAAAGGAAAAAGCCGATCTAACAGTTTCTTTGTTTCATTCGCTGCATTTACATCTGGATATGGGCCAAAATATAACGCTTTGTCTTTTAAAACCTTTCGAGTAATCATTAAACGAGGATATTTTTCGTTTGTGATTTTGATAAAAGGATAGGTTTTATCGTCTTTTAACATGATGTTATATTTGGGATTATTTTTATGGATTAAATTAATTTCTAATAAAAGTGCTTCAATATTCGATTCTGTCACAATATATTCAAAATCATCGATTTCACTGACTAATCGTTCTGTCTTAGTATCATGGCTACCACGAAAATAAGACCGGACACGGTTTTTCAAAATTTTGGCTTTCCCAACATAGATAATCGTGCCGTTTTTATCTTTCATTAAATAACAACCAGGTTGATCAGGAAGCAGTGCTAATTTATTTTTTATTCGTTCGTTCATACGATACTTCCTTTCTAACAAAATACTTCATCTATTATACACCTCTTTTTGTAATTAAACAAAAAAAGCCGCTACTTTATGTACGAAAGAAACAGCCTGAAAAGACAATCGCTAATGATTTCTCTTCAGACTGAATCAGACTATTCGTAATGACTAATCAACGTTTATAAGTGTTTGGCAATCATTGCTTGCAATTGGTCTTTTGTATGAACACCGACTGCTTTTTCAACAACTTCGCCATCTTTTTTCAATAGCAATGTTGGGATGCTCATGATTCCAAAACTTGCTGGTGTTGTAGGATTTTCATCCACATCCATTTTGACGATTTTTACTTCGTCTTCATCATATTCTTCAGATAATTGTTCTAAGATGGGTGCTTGCATACGACAAGGGCCACACCAAGTTGCCCAAAAGTCGATTAAGACTAATCCTTCATCTGTTTCTGTTGCAAAATCTTTATCGGTAATTGCTTGTGTCATTTCACAAACCTCCTACTCTTTACTCTTACTACATGCTTAGTATAACACGTCATCTCTAAGATAGCGAGTGTTCTGCTTACTTATTGTAAGTCCTTGTTTATTGGAATTTCACGACAGTCGCACCATTACCACCTTGGTTTTGTGGCGCAAATTCATAGCTTTTCACACTGCGGTGATTTTTTAAAAATTCCGTTATTCCGGTTCTTAATGCACCTGTTCCTTTACCGTGAACAATGGTTACTTGTGGATAGCCTGCTAGAATCGCAGCATCAATATATTGGTCAACTTCTGCCAATGCTTCTTCGTAGCGTTTGCCACGTAAGTCTAGTTGTGTGCCAACATGACTGCTTTCTGCAGAACGAACCGTTGTAACTCTTGGTTTTGCTTCCTTTTGTGGAGCGACAGGCGTCATATCCTCTTCAGAGACGTTCATTTTTAAAATGCCTAATTGGACTTGCCATTGTCCTTTGCCGTTGTCTTTTAATAAGGTCCCTCGTTGGCCGTAAGTATTGACAATTACTTCATCGCCAGCTTTTAATTTTTTCTGTTCTTTCGCCTTCTTTAGCACTTTGTTTTTAGCAAGCTTGGTTTCTTCATGGTGTAATTGAGAAAGTTGTGTTTTCGCATCAATTAACTGATGTTCTTTGACACCACCTTGTTGGCCACTTTCCAATTGCATTTTGCGAATATCAGAAATAATGGTTTCTGCGTTTTCTTCCGCTTCTGCAATAATTTTATTTGCTTCTTTCCGTGCTTTTTGTAATTCTTTTTCTCGTTCTTCAAAAAATACTTGATAGGCTTCTTTCAGTTCCTTATGCAAAGCGGCCGATTCATCGACATAGTGGCGAGCTTCTAAATATTCAGTTTCGGCCATTTTGCGACGGTTTTCCAAGTCTTCAATCATTTCGTTTAAATCTTGACTTTCACCGTCCATTATTTGTTTTGCAGCCTCAATAATACTGTTGTCTAATCCAAGACGTTTCGAAATTTCAAAAGCGTTACTTCGGCCAGGCACGCCAATTAATAAACGATAGGTTGGACTCAAAGTGTCTACATCAAATTCCATACTGGCATTGATTGTTCCAGCTCGATTATAGCCATACACTTTTAATTCAGGATAATGGGTTGTTGCCATCACATAGGCTCCTTTAGCACCCAATGAATCTAAAATGGCAATCGCTAAAGCGGCCCCTTCTTGCGGATCTGTCCCAGCACCTAATTCATCAAATAGTACTAAACTTTGATGATCGACTTTCTTTAAGACAGACACGATATTCGTCATATGTGAAGAGAAAGTACTTAAACTTTGTTCAATCGATTGTTCATCCCCGATATCCGCAAATACTTCTGTAAAAATCCCCATTTTACTCTCTTCTTCAACTGGAATAGGTAGTCCAGCTTGGCCCATTAATTGTAAAAGACCTAACGTTTTCAGAGTAATGGTTTTCCCGCCGGTATTAGGCCCTGTAATCACAATTGCTTGATATTCTTCTCCAATCAAAATGTCATTGGCTACAGCTTTTTCTGGATCCAATAGCGGGTGCCGGGCTTGTTTAAAAACTACATGATTTGCTTGACTAATTTCTGGAACAACTGCTTTTAGTTCTTTTCCTAGTCGCGCCTTAGCATTAATAAAATCAAGTTTACCGATTACATAAGCATTATGCGTAATTTCACGGCGATAAGGGACCAACTCGGCCGACAGTTCTGCCAAGATGCGAGTAATCTCATTTCTTTCGGCAATTTGTTGTTGTCGCAAGCGATTATTCATTTCTAAAATTTGTTTAGGTTCAATAAATAAGGTTTGACCTGAAGCACTTTGATCGTGAACCACGCCACCAAAAATATTTTTATATTCTTGTTTGACTGGAATCACGTAGCGTTCATTTCGCATAGTAACAAGGGCATCACTCAGATAACGTGCGTTTTTCCCACGAATAATACTATCTAGTTCTTCTCGAATGGTCTGCTCACTACGACGAATATTTTGCCGAATTGCCTTTAAGGCTGGCGAAGCTTCATCTGTGACGTAGCCATCATCATCAATGGCTTGTTTGAGTTGGCGATTTAATTCAGGTAAAACTTCTAGTTGCTCTCGCCACATATATAAACGTTCAAAATCCACTTCATTTTCACTTAGCTCATCAAAAAAACGAGTCAGTTCTGAAGTAGTCGACAAGACACGGCCTACTTGTGCTAATTCTACACCATTTAAATCCGCACCAATTTCAATCCGTTTCATGTGTGGTTGGATATTTTCTAATTTAGGAATAGGGATTCCACCACGTAATCGTTGAACTTTTAAACCATCCTGTGTTTCATTTAGCCATGCTTGAATTTTATTTTCATCAGCAATCGGTAATAATTCCGAAACTTCGTTTGTCCCCTGAGCTGTCACAATAAATTGCAACAACTGTTGTTTTACTTTATCAAACCCTAATGTTGATAGAATGCGCTGATTCATTTTTCCACCTACTTTTCTAACTTTTTCATTTGTTGAAAAGACTGAGACATAACATAAGAAGTTTCGCTTTGCTCACTTACTTCTTATCTCTATCTCAGTCCCATTCAGCTTTATTTCGTAATTGGTTCAACCCATAATTCATATGCTTGTTTTGTTAGAATTGGGGTGTTTTTTACAATGCCTCGTGCCAAGCCACTTGATCGAAACTGATTTTGGACAATATCTGACGGAATCATTGACGCCGTAGCTAACACTAGAAAAAGACCCACGTATAATACAAGAACACTTAATACGCCACCTAATAGTCCATTTACCTGTTTCAAAACTGGAATAAATGTTAATCCATGTAAAAAGATAGCTAAAAAACGAACGACTAACCAGCCTGCAAACAGCAATAATAGAAACGCAACCGCTGAATAAAAGGCTTTGTCTAAGTCTAAAGAAATCTCTTGATTAAAAAAGACAAGCTTTGACGTTGGCGTAACCGATGGATATGGAATATACAATTCTAAATGAGAGGCGACCTCTTTGTAATAGGTTCGAGCAACAAAATATGAAATTAAGTAACCTACCGAATAGAGCACTTGTAAAATCAAGCCTCGTTTAGCTCCTGTATAAAATCCAAAGGCTAAAAGTAATAAAATAAGTATTGTTAACATCTTGTCATCCTTTCAGGAACTACTCCGAAACACCTTTATTTTGAATCTGCTGTTTTCGATTTTCATTCAAAATTTGTTGGGCTTCCACATGATTATGAATTTCTACATCTTCTTGTCCATTCTTTTTCAAAACATCCCGTGCTTCTTCTTCGATAATTTCCATTCGGCGCACACGATTCTCTAATTCAGCCAAACGAATGGTTTTCTGTTTTAAATCTGCTACTTGTTTTTCCAATTTTAAAGCATATTCTTGTTTTTTTAGTTGATCTGAAATTGCATTAATTGCTAATAAAACAGAAGCTTGTTCCGTATCAGTTTGCGGAGAAAGATGTTTAATTTCCGCCAGTTGTTCGTTGACAATTTTTGTGACTAAATCCATATGTTGTTTTGACTCTTGGCCAATAATTGTATACGTATGGTCTGCAATGATTGCTTTATATCGTGTTTTTTCATTTGATGCCATGTTGAGGTTCCCTCCTGTAAATCAATCCATTCTTGCTTATTGTACCATGAAAAAAAAGCGAAGCGCAATTTTCGTACAAATTCTCTCTTATTATATGCCACAAAGCGAAAAATTTAAAGATTTCTTTACAAGAACTCTGGCAATTTAAGAACGAATAGAAATTGTGTAGGAGAAAAAGCGTGGAACAAAAAGTCAAAGTGATTTTTGTCCCACGCTCAAAGCCTGATAATCAGCTAAAAATGTTTGTTTCAGCTGTACTTTTTAAGGCTTAGTTATTATCTTTCATCTTTTCTACACGTAAACAACGCATAGCATTTAAAACAGCGATAATAGTTACACCAACATCAGCAAAGACTGCTGCTTGCATTGAAGCCAAGCCTAATGCACCTAGTACCAAAACAATGATTTTAACAGCAATCGCAAAGATAATGTTTTGTTTAACAATTCTCAATGTTTTTCTTGATAATTTAATCGCAGAGGCGATACGACTTGGTTCATCATTCATAATCACCACATCAGCAGCTTCAATTGCCGCGTCACTTCCTAAACCACCCATGGCAATCCCAACATCAGCCCGGGCTAAAACAGGTGCATCATTCATACCATCACCAACAAAGGCAACTTTGTTTTTAGGTGAAGATGCTTTTAACAACTCTTCTAAACGATCCACTTTGCCATCTGGTAAAAGTTCTGCATAAACTTTGTCAACACCAACTTCTTTTGCAATAGCTTCTGCAACTTGTTGATTGTCTCCAGTCAGCATAACAGTTTGTTTGACCCCTTCAGCTTTTAATTCTTTTATTGCTGAAATGGCATCTGGTTTCAATTGATCCGCAATCACTAAGTAGCCTGCAAATTGATTATCAATAGCGACAAAAATTAAAGTTCCCGCTTCCTTCACTTCTGGTGCTTCGATACCAAATTGTTTCATTAACTTCGCATTACCGACTAAAACTGTTTTGCCTTCAATTGTGGCTTTGATACCGTGTCCGGCAACCTCTTCAATTGCTGTTGCTGGAACAGTTTCTTTGCCATAGCTTTCTTTAATAGAAATAGCAATAGGATGAGTGGATAATTGTTCTGCTGTTGCTGTTAAACGTAACAACTCTTCTTCAGGTAAAACAACACTAGTTATGTTTTGAACCACAAAATTTCCTTTTGTTAGCGTACCAGTTTTATCAAAAACAATCGTTTCCGTATTCGCTAAAATTTCTAAATAGTTGCTTCCTTTAATTAAAACACCTAGTTTGCTGGCTCCGCCAATTCCACCGAAGAAACTTAAAGGAACAGAAATGACTAAGGCACATGGACAAGAAATAACCAAGAACGTTAATGCCCGATAAACCCATTCATTAATAGAAGTATCAGGGAAAATAAATGGTGGAATCACTGCCAATAAGACAGCTAAAACAACGACAACTGGTGTATAGTAACGAGCAAATTTAGAAATAAAGTTTTCTGCAGGGGCTTTTTTACTGCTAGCATTTTCAACTAAATCTAAAATTTTGCTAACTGTTGAATCCCCAAATTTTTTCGTAACATTAATGGTCAAGGCCCCATTTTTATTGATAAAACCACCTAAGATTTCATCGCCGACTTTGACCGTTCTCGGAACGGATTCACCAGTCAACGCAGAGGTATCTACCATACTTGATCCATCAATAATTTGACCATCTAATGGAACTTTTTCACCTGGTTTCACTAATATTTGTTGCCCAATTTCAATTGTATCTGGAGCGACCGCTTTTATTTGTCCATTTACTAAAAGATTTGCTGAATCCGGACGAATATCCATTAATTTGGCAATTGATTTTCTGGATTGATCAACCGCAGCACTTTGGAACCATTCGCCGACTTGGTAGAACAACATTACTGCCACAGCTTCGGGATATTCCCCAATAAAGAATGCCCCGATCGTTGCCACAGACATTAAAAAATTTTCATCAAACACTTCCCCACGAAAAATATTCGTTACCGCTCGTTTGACAATGTCGCCACCAATTAAGACATAAACGACTAAATAAGATGCCAAAGCAACCCAATTATTACTTGGTTTAATGATAATAAGTGCTAAAAATAAAACAAATGCAATAATGATACGAATTAAGCGATTATTATTTGGATTACGTCCTTCTTCTTCTTTGACATCTTTTAAAGAAATAACTTTGACATCTGGTTCTAACTTACCAATCACTGCACGCGCTTCATTTTCGACTTCTAAATCATGTCCTGATTCAACTTCCAGTGTCATTTTTTCAGCCATGAAGTCCACACGCGCTTTTTCTACTCCGTGAATTTTTTGGACAGATTTTTCAATTTTGTCAGCACAACTTGCACAATCAAGTCCTTCTAGTTTATAACTCTTTTGCATTTAAACACCTTCACTCCCTATATAATAGCGATTATTCCGTTTACATGAATAACCTTTCATGAATATATTATAAATGAAGGTGCAATCATATGTCAACCGCTTCACGTAATCTTTTTCTATTTTATAGACATAATGGCATAATTGCTGTAGGTGGAATGGATAACTGAGTAATAACTTTCGGATTGAGTCTATTGCTGCCTTTCCACCAAATTTTGGTTTGTTGGTGTTGAAACCAAGCACTTTGTTCAAAAGGTGCTGACAATGTTTGTAAGTGATGCACTTCGATTTGATTGGTTGCCTGCGGTTCTGTTGTGAAATCATGGGCCCGAATACCAATAGAATGACAAGAAATAGGAACTTCTTGTGTAACCATTAGTGTTTGTTGCCAACCAATCACTTGGACTCTGTGCGCATCTATGCGTTTAACAGGCCAAATATTTTTACAACCAGTGAGTTTAGCTGCTTCAATCGTTTGAGGTTGGTTAAATAATTGATTTGTTGCACCAAAAAGTGTTTTGCTTTTTGTGATTATCACTAAACTCTGACATAACTTATACAGTTCATCTAAACTATGACTCACAATTAAGGCATGTTGATTTAAATTACTTAATCGCTGTTGAAGTTCAATTTGCAGCTCTTCCTTTAAGGGTGCATCTAATGCGGAAAATGGCTCATCTAATAACAGGTAAGCCGGCTGAGCCGCTAGCATTCGCGCAAAAGCCACTCGTTGTCTTTGTCCTCCAGAAAGTTGACTAGGATATTGTTGTTGGACTTTAGTTAAGTGAAAAGACGCAAGCAATTGAGTGACCAATTGTAAATCTTTTGTCACGCACGTGAGATTTTCTACTACCGACAAATGAGGGAACAACGCATACTGCTGAAACAAAAGACCAATTTTTCGTTGTTGCGGCGACAAATTGATCTTTTTTTCAGCATCGAATAAGACTTGATCATTTAAAACAATCTGACCTTTATCCGCAGTCTCAACACCCGCAATACATTTTAATAACATACTCTTGCCACAACCAGAAGCACCTAAAATTCCTGTTGTTTGAGTCTTTGTTTCAAACTGAATTTGCAAAGTATGACTTTTCAATTCTTTTTGAATATCAACAATTAATCTCATTCCGATCTTCTCCAAGCGCGCTGACTAAAAAATTCCGTAAAAAATAAAATAATCAGGCAAAGTAATAACATAATCACAACATATTGATTGGCTAAACGCCAATCCCCACTTGCTACAGCAGAGTAGATAGCTAAAGGAAGCGTTCTTGTTTTGCCAGCAATATTCCCTGCTAACATTGTCGTCGCTCCAAATTCGCCTAACCCACGGGCAAAGGCTAACACGCCACCGGCCAAGAGACCGTTCATCGACAAAGGTAGCGCAATTTTTCTAAAATATCGACTTTCCGAAAACCCAAGTGTCTGGGCTACCGCCAACAATTCACTATCCATTTGTTCAAACGCCGTTAAGGCTGAACGATACATTAAAGGAAATGAAACAGCAACGGCAGCAATAACCGTAGCTGGCCACGAAAAAACAACTTGAATGGCAAAAAAATCAAGTAAAAACTGGCCCACTGGTTGCTGAACACCAAAAATAGTTAAGAGAAAAAAACCAAAAACAGTCGGCGGTAAAACTAATGGCAACGTAAATAAACTATTCAAAAGAATTTTTAATTTACGATTTTTCAAACGAAAAACAATATACGCAACGCCTGTTCCTAAAACAAAAGTAAATAAAATGGCGATTATTGCTGTCTGAAAAGATAAAAGAATTGGTCGAACATCCATTTTCCCACCTACTTTGTTAACTTAAAGCCAATATTTTCAAAATATTTTCTGCATTGTTGACTCTGTAAAAAATTTAAAAAAGCATCCGCTGATTTTTGTTTCTTAGAGGCGGCAACTTTACCAACTGGATAGATGATTGGCTTTTTCAAAGCAGCTTCAGGCATGGCCGCAACAATCGCTACTTTTGAATTGGTTGCTGCATCTGTCGCATAAACTAAGCCAGCTTCTGCACTTGCATTAGCTACCCATTCAAGGACTTCTGTTACATTCGTGCCAAAGCTTGCGTGTTTTTCTACATAGGACCAAGCACCTAAAGCTTTTAAGCCTTCTTCGGCATATTGACCAGCTGGAACACTCGCAGGATCACCAATTGCTATCATTTGGGCCTTTTTTAAATCAGAAAAATCATGCCACTTTGCTTGATCTTGATTAGGTACGATTAGAACGAGCTGGTTTTCCAATAAAGGAACGACACTTTTCTTATTAATTAGTTTTTCTGCAACCAATGCATTCATTTGTTTTGTCGAAGCCGAGAAAAATACATCGGCTTTTAGGCCTTTTTCAATTTGCATCTGTAATTTTCCAGAACTATCATAGGTTCCAGTTACCTGAATATCTGGATGCTCTTTTTCAAAGGCAGGAATAATTTTCTTCTCCATGACTGATTCTAAGCTAGCAGCTGCCGCAAGGGTTATTTCTTCTTTTTTTGTTGAAACTGTTTCTTTTTGCGGCTGATTTGTACATGCAGCAATTAGGGCAACTAAACTGAATAAACTAAGCAGGAACACAGCCTTTTTTTGTTTAGACATTTGAACGCCTCTTTTCTTTTATAAATACCCGCCATAACTCAAGTCAATAATTTCAGATTTTTTTATCACTTCTTTGGCCATTAATCTTGGTAACAACAAATCAAAAACCGTTTTTTCTGAAAATAAAACACCGCCTGGTAAGCCAATGATCGTTTGCTCTCCTTTATAAGCTAGCAAAAACATTGAACCTGGTAAGACTGGTGTCCCATGGGTTACGATTTCAGCACCTGTCTGCTTAATTGCTAACGGTGTCAAATCATCAGGATCTACACTCATACCACCTGTACAAACAATCAGATCAAACCCTTGTGCTAACATCTTTTTGATCGCAACAGTAATTTTTTGCGGCTGATCATCGACAATTTCTTGCTTGACAATCGTAACTAAAGGATACGCGGAGAACTTGGCTTTTAACACAGGGTAAAAAGCATCCTCAACCAATCCTGTGTAAACTTCACTGCCAGTAGTTACAATCCCGACCCGTATTTTTTTGAAAGGTTTCACAGAGATTAGTGGCTCAGACGTGCTGAGCTGGCGTGCCTTTTCTAATTGGCTTTTAGAAATTGTTAGTGGAATCACTCGAAAGGCTGCAACTTTTTCATCTTTCTGAACTTCTATATTGGTAACTTTAGTTGACAAGGCGAGACCTTCAATTTCATTTAAAGCAATTAATTTTTCTCGATTGACTTTTAAAAGACCTCTCGTGCTAGCTTTAGCAACAATTTTTCCTTCATGGACTTCACTCGGCTGACATGAGTCATCTGTTAACAGGTTATACAAAAATGTCGCTGCCTCTTCTTCATGTATTTCTGCTGGATCCAAGGAAACAAACAGATGTTTTTTCCCTAATGATAAAAGAATTGGAATATCTTCTTGAACAACTATATGTCCTTTTTTAAAACACACTTCCTTGGTCTTTCCATAGTCAATTCGCGTAATATCATGACTCAACGGAAGGCCAACTGCCTGTTCTGTTCGAATTGTTTTCATGGTTTATTCCTCATCATGTATGATTTTTTTATTTGTGATTAAATCCAAAGCGTGGGGCAAAACAGGCAACAAAAAATGCAAATGTTCTGTTACACTTTTCGGGCTACCAGGCAAATTAACAATGAGCGTGCGTCCTCTTTGAACAGAAACGCCTCGACTTAACATAGCAAATGGTGTTTTTTCCAAGCTAAGTTGACGCAAGCCCTCACTGATCCCAGGAATGATTCGCTCTGCTACACGTAAGGTAGCTTCTGGGGTCCGATCCCGTTCACTCAACCCTGTGCCGCCTGTCGTTAAAATCAAATCACAGGTCTTAGACCACTCTAGCAATAGCTCTACTAATTGATTTTCTTCATCTGGTAAAATGGTTTGTTTGGTTACCTGGTAGAGCACAGGTAACTGTTCACGAATCAAGGGACCCGATTGGTCGACAGCAAGTCCTTGAAAGCAACGATCACTTAATGTTACAATGCCCACTTTAAACAACGTCTAACTGGTCTCCTTTTTTAATATGACCTTCTGTCACAACAACTGCAAAGATTCCTTCTCTAGGCATGATGCAATCGCCCACTCGCGCATAAATCTGACAGTGTTTATGGCACTCTTTCCCAATTTGAGTAACCACCAATTCGGAATCGCCTATTTTCATTTTCGTTCCAACAGGTAATTGACGTAAATCAATCCCTGAGACGATTATGTTTTCCCCGAAAGCACCATTGCCAACCCGAGCTCCTTTTTCATTGAAAGCCGTTATTTCTTCAAAAGATAACAAACTGACTTGTCGATGCCAATTACCGCCGTGCGCATCATTTTCTAATCCAAAGCCTTTAATTAAGTTGACTTCAGGAATTTCCTTTTTCTGTGTGCCTCTTCGCGGGCTAATATTTATTGCAATAATTTCTCCTGTTTTCATACTTATCCTCCTATTTGTGACATAAATCGTTGTTCTCCTTGTTGTTCCAAGAAAAGATGTTTTTCAGGCTTACAGGCAATGCCACTCTTAATAATCCCTAACAATTCTGCTGTTTGTTCCTTAGCTAAAGCTTCCTTTAACGAGTAGCCGTCTGCAGAATGCAGGCACGTTTTTAAATGGCCGTCTGCAGTAATTCGGATTCGATTGCACGTCTCGCAAAAACAATGCCCTAATGCACTAATAAAACCTATTTTCCCTTTAAAATCTTTTAAGGCGTAATAACTAGCAGGGCCATTGCCCAATGGTTTTTGGTATGGTTGCAACATTCCATAATGTTTGGTTAAAATGGCTTCTACTTCTTCTTGCTGCTTACCCGGATGCTCCTTTCCTAATCCAATTGGCATCATTTCAATGAAACGAAGATGGACAGTCTCTTTCTTAGCGATTTCAGCCAGTTCTACAATTGTTGCTTCACTTAGCTCTTTCCTAGCTACAGTATTAATTTTGATATTAGGTAGTCCCGCATCAATCACTTGTTCTAAGCCCGCCAGAACATTCCTTAACTGACCAACTCTTGTTATTTCTCGAAATTCTTCTGGATCCAAAGTGTCTAAGCTAATATTAATGCCGTCCAAGCCCGCCTCTTTTAACCCTTGAGCCTCACGAGCTAACTTCATACCATTAGTTGTTAGGGTTACTTTTTCGATGCCTGAGATTTGCTTTATCCTTTTAATTAAAGAGAGTAAATTCGGTCTAACAAGCGGTTCACCACCTGTTAATTTAACTTTTTTGATGCCTTCTTTCGCTAATATCCTCAGTAAAAAAATAATCTCATCATCTGTTAGAAGCTGCTCTTTTTTTAAAAAGCAAAGACCTGTTGCTGGCATGCAATACGTGCAACGTAAGTCACAACGATCTGTTAAAGACAAACGAACATAATCAATTTCACGGTTAAATGCATCTTTCATGCTGTTCACTCATCACTTTCCTTTGATTTAATTGAAGAACGAATGAAATGACCACTGCGTCCACCATTTTTCTCTAATAAACCAATGTTTGTCATTGTCATTCCTCGATCAATTGCTTTACACATGTCATAAATTGTTAAGAGTGATGCCTGCACACCTGTTAGCGCTTCCATTTCAACGCCAGTTGAACCCACTGTTTTTGTAAAGCAACGTACTTCTAAACAAGTTTGATTGCGCCAATCAAACTGAATTTCACACTTTGTCAAAGCAACCAAATGACACAAAGGAATCCATTCAAACGTTCGTTTTGCGGCGGTAATCCCAGCTACTCTTGCTACCTGTAATACTTCACCTTTTTTAATCATTTGGGTCTGGATCGCTTCTGCTGTCGCTTCTAACATGTGAATTTCTCCATAAGCGAGGGCTGTTCTTTCAGTGTCATTTTTTTCCGAAATATCAACCATATGCACTTCTCCTTGTGTATTCAAGTGCGTAAATTCCTTACTTTGAACCATTTCTCCACCTCACATTTGACATTTGTTAACGTTTACACAATACTTCTTTTTCAAGTGTATCACTCTTGCATCAAAAAAACAATCTGGCATCCATAATTTTTTTTAGCGAGAAATCGAAGTTAAAAAAGTTAAGCGACAAAAATTACGTGCTTTGCTTAGCCTGACCAGACTTTTGTCTAAGTCTTAAAACTTGATAAGCAATAAGAGGTCGGGACAGAAGTGCTTAACTCCGAGAAATAAGAAGGAATTTCCGAAAATTGTTCTATAATTTTTGGAGAATTTCGGCTTATTTCCGAAGGAGTTGCTTCTGTTCCCGCCGTTTATCAATTTTTAAGCCTGGAACAAAAATCCAAAATGATTTTTGTTCCAGGCTCTTACTTTCATACTAATCTTAGGTCAGGTTGTCATCAAGTTTGCCAATAATAGACTTTTACAAGCGCGCCTTTTTTGAGTAGTACACCAGCTGGTTGTTCTAGCAAGCAATTTGTTTCTAAAGTATTTGATAAATTGGATGAAAGATGACTTTTTGTCACTAAATTTACTTTGCCATCTATTTCTTTCGCTCGGTAAAATCGACGTAGTCTACTGGGGGCTAATTCATGCGCTAAAATTACTGTTCGTTCCTTGAGATTTAACTCGACACAATTAAAAAAAGTAGCTAATAATTTCCAGTAAAAAAGATGTAAATTAACCATTGCCGCAAACGGATTGCCTGAAACGCTTAAAATGAGTGTCTCTTGAAATTTACTTCCCATAACTGGGGTTCCAGGTTTCATATTTACAAAATGAAACAACTCTGTTCCTCCGATACGTTTAATCGCTAAAGGTAAATTGTCCTTTTCACCTACCGAAACACCACCACAAGTAATTAATAAATCAAGTTTTGGTGAAATCTCAATCAGCCTATTCGCTAATTCTTCAGGGTCATCTGAACAATGGTCTAGGTGGATTACTTCATTACCACTCGCTTTGACAAAAGCTGCTAACATGTAGAGATTACTATTATAAATTTTCCCAACTGACAGCGGTTCTTCCAAAGAAACTAACTCACTACCGGTCGCTAAAATCCCCACTTTCATGCGCTTCAAAACAACAACTTTATCAATCCCTTGCATTGCCAACAGACCAATCATGCGACTATTAATCTGTTGATGTTTTGTTAAAATTTTTTGCTGAAAAGCAATATCTTCTCCAATTTCCGCATAGTTTTGGCCCGCAGTGACAGAGCGAAAAATTTTAACATGGTCCTGCCCAAAATCCGTCCATTCTTGTGGCACTACAGCATCAAAATCGGTTGGAATAAAAGCACCTGTCGTTATTTTAATCGCACAGTTATTCGTCTGATTACAATAAAACATGGAATCCCCTGCCACTAAAGAACCAACGACTTTTAAACAACTTGGGCTTTCAGCAGTCGCACCTCGTGTTTCTACTGCACGAACGGCATACCCATCCATCCCGGCACGAGGAAAATGAGGAATCGCTGTCTCTGCAAAAATGGTTTCTCCGCTAATCCGCCCCAAGGAATCAAGCAGCGCCACTTCTTCTGTTTCACATTGACTCTTCATATGTTGGGTCATTTTCTCTCGTGCTTCTTCCAACTCGATCATGTTTTAACCATCCTTTTTTATTTATTCACTGGTTTAATCGCAACGGCACAAACTTTATATTCAGGAATTGTGGCGATATCATCAAATACAGCATTGGTAATTTCGTTAACATTCCCATCTGGAAAGTGGAATGTCATAAAGACTTCTTGCGGAAATACTCGATTTCCGACAGCCGCATAAGTTTCAATTTTGCCACGGCGAGAATGTACTTCCACTTTGTCACCTTCTTGGATTCCCAGAGCTTGTGCATCGACGGCATTTATCTCAATATAAGAGTGATTCGCTATTTGGTTAATCCCTTCCGTTCGTCCTGTCATTGCTCGGGTATTGTAATGGTAAAGCATTCGGCCTGTCGACATTAAATACGGGTACTCTTCATCTGGTAATTCTTGTGCTTGCTTATACGGAATTGCTTTAAATAAACCTTTCCCACGAGCAAAACTGCCCACATGCATAATCGGCGTGCCTGGATCTGTCAAGCTACGACAAGGCCATTGTAAGCTCTCCTTCTCTAAACGTTCATAATTAATTCCACCAAACGAAGGCGTCACAGCTGAAATTTCTTCCATAATTTCTTTTGCAGATTCATACGCACAAGGATAGCCCATCCGTGTCATGACTTCACAAAAAATTTCATAGTCTTCTCGCGCTTGTCCCCTTGGTTCAACAGCTTTGCGGACTCTTTGCACGCGCCGTTCTGTATTTGTAAATGTCCCATCTTTTTCTGCATAACTGATGCCAGGTAAAACAACATCTGCATAAGCAGCCGTTTCGGTCATAAATAATTCTTGAACGACTAAAAAGTCTAAACTTTCTAAAGCTTGACGAACATGTCCTGTGTCTGGATCCGTAACAATTGGATCTTCTCCAAAAATATAAAGGCCTTTGACGTTTCCTGCCGTTGCTGCTGGCAAGACTTTAGTAGAAGTTAAACCGGTGTTTCGATTTAGCGGCACATGCCAAGCTTTTTCAAATTTGTCGATTACTTCTGGATTATTGACTTTTTGATAGCCTGGGAAATCATAAGGCATACAGCCCATATCACAGGCACCTTGAACATTATTTTGACCTCGCAAAGGATTGACACCACAGCCAGGTTTTCCAACTTTACCAACCAACATTGCCAAATTAGACATACTCATAACACCCTCAGTTCCTGTCGAATGTTCCGTTACGCCTAAACAATAAATGATTGGTGCTTTTTCTGCTTTTGCATACATGCGTGCCGCTTGAATTAGATCTTCTGGATGAATATGACAAATTTCTGCAACTTTTTCCGGCGTATAATCAGCCACCATTTTTTCTAAATCTGAAAATCCTTCTGTCCGTTCTTCAATAAAGTAGCGATCTGCTAAACCTTCTTTCAAAATCACATGCATCATGCCATTAGCAAATGCGACATTCGTTCCCGCCTGAACTTGTAAATGCAGTGCACTATCCTTCACTAAGTTAATTTTCCGCGGATCAACAACAACAACTTGTGTTCCTCTTTGGATGGCTTGGCGAATTTGCGCACCAATAACTGGATGAGCTTCTTCTGGATTGGACCCTACTAATAAAATCATATCGACATCTTCAGTGATATCAGCAATAGGATTGGTCATCGCACCAGAGCCTAAGGTTTGGGCTAAACCATGGACCGAAGCCGAATGACAAACACGGGCACAGTTATCAACATTATTGGTACCAAAAGCAGCACGCACCATTTTTTGAAAGACATAATTATCTTCATTTGTTGCTCTAGAGCACGAAAAACCAGCAAGAGCATCCGCGCCGTTTTCTGCTTTAATTTCGTTAAATTTTGACGAAACAAGCGCTAAGGCTTCTTCCCAAGAAGCAGGTTCAAAAATCCCATTCCGTTTAATTAATGGCTCCGTTAAGCGATCTCCTGACCCAACAAATTTATATGAAGCAAATTTTCCTTTCACACAAAGTAAATTTTTATTAGCTGGTCCATCCAGGGGTTCAACACCCACCAAACGATTATTTTTAACGAGTAAATTCATCTGACAGCCTGTCCCACAATGCGGACAAGTTGTAGGGATTTTCTGGGTTTCCCATTTGCGGTACTCTTTCGTATCTTTTGCTGTTAACGCACCTGTAGGACAGGAAGAGACACAATTGCCACATGATTCACAGATAGATTGATCAAACGGCTGCCCATAACTTGGCATCATTTTTGTTTCAAAGCCACGATTAGCAATACTAAGTACATCTCTTCCCTGCCGCAATTGACAGACACGGGCACAACGACGACACATGATACACTTTTCTGGATCATAAGAGAAAAATGGATTACTGGTATCTTCTTGGTGGCAAGGCATTCTTTTCCCCTCGGTAAAGCTAGTGGCATCAATCCCATAATCTAGCGCATACTGTTGTAATTGACAATCCCCGTTTTTTCCACAAGAAAAACATTCTAATTTATGATTACTCAATAATAAATCAAGAATAAAACGTCTGGAATCAGCAACTTTTTCAGAATGCGTTGACACAACCATGTCCTCTTGACAATGTGCCGTACAAGCAGTTGTTAAGCCACCACGTCGGCCGCCTTCCACCTCAACCACGCACATCCGACAAGAACCATCAGGCGCTAATTCTTTTAAATGACAGAGCGTTGGGATTTCAACACCTAGCCCTTTCGCTGCTTCGAGAATGGTAGTCCCTTTAGGCACAGTTACTTCTTGGTTATCAATAGACAACGTAACTGTTTGCGTATGCAACTTTGTTTTCATTTTTACCAACCTCCTTTGCTGGTGGCATAGATTTCTGTTTCAGCAGTCGTTTCAAATTCTTCTGGAAACAAAGCCAATGCACTCTTCATTGGATTTGCGACGGATTGGCCCAAACCACAAGCTGATAATCGCGTGACATGCGTGAGCATCTTTTCCAATCGTGGCAAATCACTAGCTGTTGCCTCTTTCCGATTGAATTTACTCAATAATTCCAAAATCCTAGTTGTTCCCAATCGACAAGGGGTGCATTTACCACAGGACTCATGAGCAAAAAAGGCCGCCACGTGTACTAAATAGTCCACAACATTGACTGAATCATCCATTACTACAATTGCACCAGAGCCGACAGATAAGTCATGGGCCCATAAATCTTCGTAGGAATACAAACAATCCCTTAACGTTGCGACAGCACCAATTGGACCGGATTGTCCACCGAAGTGAATAAATTTCAATGCTCGACCAGTTGCAGAGCCTCCGCCGTATTGCTCGCCATAAATTATTTCTTCTAATGGTGTTCCAAGGTTGACCTCGTATAAGCCCCGATTTTTAATATGTCCAGACAAACAAATTAGCTTTGTTCCGCCGCCATCGGCAGTACCCATCTCTAAAAAGGCTTGTCCACCTTCTCGTAAAATTACAGGAACACTTGCAAATGATTCAACATTATTCACTAATGTTGGTTGCAAATATAAGCCAACATCTGCTAAGTGTGGTGGTTTGACACGCGGCCGCCCCGTTTTTCCTTCAATCGAATTTAAAAGTGCTGAATTTTCCCCACAAATATAGGCGCCAGCACCAGAAATAATCGTAATATCATAATTAAATCCTTCAATTCCTAAAATGTTTTCCCCTAAAAAGCCAGCTTGTCGTGCATTATCGAGTGCTTCTTGAAATGTTTTTTGGATTCTGCGATATTCTCCTCGCATATAAATATAACCTGCTTTTGCTGAAAATAAATAGCCAGCAATGATCATTCCTTCAATCACACTCAATGGATCTTCAGATAAAAGTACTTTATCCTTAAAGGTCCCTGGTTCGCCTTCATCAGCATTACAAACAATGTACTTTGTGGTTCCTTTTGCATGATAAAGATGGCGCCATTTTTTTCCTAAAGGATAGGCTGCTCCACCGCGACCTCTTAAGTGAGCAACATCCAGTTCGTTTAAAATTTCTTCATCTGATAGTGAAATTGCTCTTTTTAAACCATCAAATCCATCGTATTTACAATATTCAGCAACATCGGTCGCAGATTGCATTTTCCCCATTCTCTCTAATAACATTGGTTGGTTTCTCTTAAGCATTGACTCACCTCCTACAATCCTTCATAGCAATCATTTTGCAAATGTTGAATTAATTGATAAATTTTCTCTTCTGTTAGTTGACTAAAAACGGTGTCCTTAATTTTAATTACTGGACCTAAATCACAAGCCCCGATACAAGGAATACTGTGATACATAAATAAGCCATCTGGGGTCGGCTGATTCTCTGGCACTTCTAAAATGGTTTCTAAAACCTCTGCAACCATCGCTCCACCAGTATAATGACACGGCGTACTGTTACAAATCTTCAAGACATACTTCGCTTGCGGTTCCGTCTTTAAAATGGCATAGAAACTGACGATTTCATAGACTCGCGCTTCCGTTAAATGTAGATGCTCTGCAACTAATTGAGCTGTTTCCTGATCGATATACCCTTCCTCTGAAGCAAATTGTAATTCAATTAAAATATTTAAAATTCGTTGTGGATCAGCATCGTTTTCTAGAATAATCGCTTCTTTTTCAATTAAGCTTAATGCACACATTCCTTTTTATTCCCCCTTTTTAGTGAAACTTGAAGTTGTTCTCCTTGATAATAGATACGCAATTCTTTTGGTATTTCAGCAGATAGTAAACAAAAATCGGCTTTATCTATGACTTTTTTTGCTGATTCTTTTTGGCGATTCTGGTTATTCATCATAAGAAATAGTCCTGGCTGCACAACATTACGTAATGAATTTGATTCACAAATGATTAATGCTTGGGCCGGCACAGCTTTCAGAAATTGCTGAATGGCTTCCGCCAAATTTTCTTGAAAAACTTTCAATAGAAAAACTTTTTGACAACCTGCAGCTAATAATTTCATGGTATCTTTATTGCCAATCGTCTCTTGCTCTTCTACTAATTCATAACCAGCTGTAATACTGGTACAAATTCCGCATCCTTTTGTGCCTCGTTGACACACCCCTCGTTGACCACTAATCGTAATAATCTTCAAGCCATAAATTGGATAGACTTCTTGGTACTGTTTAATAAGGGCTTCGGCTAATGTCGTTTTGCCACTATTCCGACCGGTAGATCCAATTTGAATCATGTTTGGTACCTCAATTGCCATAGAGCTCCTCCGTCTGAATCGTTTTCTCAACTCTTGGTTTGACAGTTGCTGGTTTTGTCATAAAGATCAATGGTACGGCCATAAAAAGACTGCCCCCTACCGCATTGCCTAAAAATACCCATAGTGTATTTTGCAAATAATCCCACCAACTGATTGCGGTGCTTTGTGAAAAAATTGCCGCTGGAATAATAAATGCATTGGCGACCACGTGTTGAAACCCACAAACAACGAAAACCATGACAGGAAACCATAAGCCAAACATTTTACCTAAATATGATTTTGCCAACGCTCCGAGATAAACCGCTAAACAAACAAAAATATTACAGCCAATCCCTGAAACAAAAGCAACTAGCGGTGGATCAGCAATTTTCGCCTGAGCAACTGCGACTGTTTTATCCAGAAACGCACCTTCAGTTAACCCAACAATATGGCCAAATAAATACGCCACAAGAAATCCGCCTAGACAATTGGTCAATAAAACAACTATCCAGTTATAACAAAGAGCGCCCACTCGAACCTTTTTTTGTAATACGCCTAATGTCATTACCATCATATTGCCTGTTGCTAACTCACCACCAACAAAAGTAAGCGCTATCAATCCGACTGGAAATAAAGCTCCACCCAGAAAATTGTTAAAACTTCCCCATTCTGTGGGGGCGGTTCCAGTGATACGAATAAACGCCAAGTAACCCAGTGCAATACAAAAACCAGCCATGATGCCTAAAATACAGAGTCGAACAAACGATAATTTCCCTTTCATTTCTGCCTTATCACCTAAGCTTGCAACTATTTCTTCACTACTGAAAAAATCCATTACGATTCCTCCTTTTTATCGATACCACTGAGACAATTCTTCTTTTCGATTGACATTTTTAAGTTGATTCTCTTTTGATAGTTGCACCGTTTTTACAGATAGATGCTCAAATTCTTGCCGAATCTGATAGTTATTTTGCGCAAGCTGTTTTTGAAATGTTGGTAAACAAGAACATCGATGAAAGCCAAATAATGGTTCTTGACGACCTTCAAAATCAAAGATTGTTACTTGATTTTGTCCACGCTTAGAGGCTAACTGATACACAAGTTTAGGAGAAAAAGTTGGTATATCACAGGCAATTACAAACACTTCAGCTTTCTGAGTATAGTTCATTGCTGTCACAATCCCACCTAATGGCCCCTTTCCAAGATACATATCTTGAATGATTGTGCATTTTCTAAACGCCTTAGGAAATTTTTGACTATCATTCGTTACTAAAATAACCTCTTCGAACAGTTCCATTAACTTTTCAGCTGTTTGCAAGATCACGTATTGGCCTTGAATTTTCAATAATGCTTTATCAAATCCCATCCGTGAACTTTTCCCGCCGCATAACAGCACTGCTGTACAATCAGCAATAATTTTCGCCACCCCTTTACCATAATTTTTATTAGTTCAAAAAAATATTTTTTAGTCATGTATTAAGTCTATTATAAGACATCCCTCGTACAAGTCAATTCCTTTTAAAAAAAAAGAACGAGAAAAAGAGTCGCTCTTTTTCTCGTTCTACCTTATTCATCGGTTTGACGTTTTATTTCTTCAATCTCAATGCGTAATGATTTTCGTTTCTCAATGGCGACATAAACCAAGCCAATCAAAAAGGGTAACACAAAGCTACCAAATCGATACAGTAAAACAGATGCTACAGCATCAACATTGCCGACCAATGGTTTAAACAACAATAAGTAAACAAATTCAAATGGACCAATGCCAGCAGGTGTCGGAATAACTCCTGAAAGAATAACAGCAAAACTGGTAAAGGACATCACTAATAATAAATCAATATTCGGGTGATTTTCTACTAAAACAATGTAAGGAATAATGTACCAAAATAATAATTTAAATACATTCCATGAAAAGATTCGAAGCAACGCTGAGCGATCTTGTGTAATTGTTTGGACAGCCGCCCGCAAGGAATAGATTTGTAAATTACAATTATCCACCCAATCTCTTAGTTTTGGTCGTTTAAACCAACGATTGGCAAACTTAACCAATAAAACTTGCAACTTTAAGCTACTAGATAAAATAAGTAATGCTGCAATTATTACTAATGTTAAAATAACACCTGCTAAAATGAATGGAATCATCTTAGGCGCATTTTCATAAAACAGGGAAAATTGAATAATCAAACCAATAATTGCTAAAAAAATCACGGCTGCTTTGTACATAATCATATGTAATGCCGTTATCCCCACACTTTTAGAAACAGGAATTCCCTTTTTCTTATAAAAATAAATTTCTGAAAGCAAGGTTCCCGTGCCAAATGAAATAATCCGATAAAATGCTACATAACAAGAAGTAAAAAAACCATCCACTGTCGTAAAGTCTTTGTTAAAATAACGAGCTATTTCCTTGATTGAGCGCCCTTCTGCAAATTGATAAACTACACCAAAAAAAATAACAGCAATCAGCACCAGCCAACTTGTTTCCATCAGTTGAGCAAAAATATCACTTAATGAATTATCCATGACATAAAAGATTACGCCTAAAACGATAATCATTAACAACATATTTAAGCCAATTTTTACTTTTCCTTTCATCGCTTCTCCTTTTTTGTTCTTACTTAAACGTTAGATAGATGCAACTAATCATCGCGATTACGCCAATTGAATAACACAATGCAAAAACTGGTTTTTGGGTTTTATGATGAAATTTCTTTTGTCCCATTAGCCCACCTAGACCGCCACCGACAAGTCCTATCGTCAATAAGCGGCGTTCTGGAATACGCCAGTTCCCACGTTTTGCTTGTTTTTTATCATAACCCATCATACTAAACAATACTAAATTAATGACGAGGAGATAAATGATTACTATCCACTGAAGCATTCTTTCTGGCCTCCTAACTAGTTACTGTACTAGGATACCTTGTTCTGATTCTAATTGCAAAAAAATTTTCAATGACTCATGAAACTACAACAGGAAAGTAAGCTCTCGGTTGCCCGTTTTCTTACTTTCCTATTGAGTGCCTCATTTATTTTGCATTTAATTCAGCAATTTTAATAATCACATTGGTCGCTTTTTCCATGGCTTGTAATGAAACAAATTCAAAACGGCCATGCATATTTTCGCCACCAGCAAAGATATTTGGTGTTGGAATCCCTAAATAAGAAATTTTTGAGCCATCCGTTCCACCGCGAACAGGTTCAATAATTGGTTGAATTGACAATTCTTCCATTGCTTGTTTAGCAATTTCGATAATGGACATATCTTTTTCAATCACTTCTCGCATATTATAGTATTGATCAAATAAATCAACTTTAATTCGTTCTTCATCAAATGGTGCATTCAATGTTTGCTGAATTTCTTTAATTTTAGCTTTACGTGCTTCAAAAATCTCGCGATTGTGATCGCGAATAATATATGTCATTGTAGCTTCTTCTGGCGTTCCAGCAAACGCTGCTAAATGATAAAAGCCTTCTTCACCTTCTGTTTTTTCTGGAACTTCGTCAGCAGGTAAGGCATTATGGAAATCAATTCCTAATTGTAACGCATTAATCATTGTATTTTTTGCTGTTCCTGGATGAACGTTTTTCCCTTGAATTGTAATTTCTGCTTGCGCCGCATTAAACGTTTCAAATTGTAATTCACCTACTGGTCCGCCATCCATTGTATAAGCAAAATCCACGTTAAATTGAGCGACATCAAATTTGTCGGCACCTACACCAATTTCTTCGTCAGGACCGAAAGCCACACGAATGGTGCCATGTTTAATTTCTGGGTGATTAATTAAATATTCCATGGCTGTCATTATTTCCGCAATACCTGATTTATCATCAGCCCCTAATAAAGTGGTACCATCGGTTGTGATAAGTGTTTCACCACGATAATTTTTTAAGTTAGGAAAGTCTTTCGTATTTAAAGTGAATTTGCCTTCTTTATCTAAAGGAATCGTTGATTCTCCGTCATAGTTCTCAACAATTTGCGGAGAAACATTCACTGCATTAAAATCAGCGGTATCCATATGGGCAATAAAGCCGATTGAACGAACGTCTTTCTCCACGTTACTAGGTAACGTAGCAATTACAAAACCATTTGTTTCGTTATAAATAACATCGCTCATTCCTAATTCTTCTAATTCTTTTTTTAAGGTTTGTGCAAAGGCTACTTGTGTTTGTGTTGATGGTGTCGTTGTGCTTGTTGCATCTGAGCGTGTTTCTGTTTTCACATAGCGTAAAAAACGAGGTAATAAATTTTCATACATAAAAGAACACTCCTTTAATCTTCATTTTTTATTTAAAACGAAATGGGTTGGTATTCGCTTCTGATTCAAAAATGGATACAGCCCACTCATTTTCTTGTTTCCATTGATTCATTAATTCCACAAGTTTTGGCTTACAAAGCGCTTCAATGTAATGACCAGGATCGATGACTGGTAAATCTTCAGCAATCATGTCATGTGCCGTATGATAATACACATCACCAGTAATATAGACATCGGCTTGTTTACGTAATGCATCATGATAGAATTTTTCACCACTTCCACCACAAATGGCTACCCGTTGAATCATTTTAGTATCATCTTTTGCAATGACCCGCAAGCCGTCCAATTGGAAAGCTTCCTTGACTTGCTGTACAAAATCAGAGAATCTCACAGGCTTGTCTAATACTCCAACCCGACCTAAACCAAATTCTTTTGATTGATTTTCAATGGTATAAACATCATACGCCGGTTCTTCATAAGGATGCGCTTGTAACATAGCTGCAAGAACTTGTTCCTGCTTAGTTTCAGGGAAAATCACTTCGATTTTTGCTTCTTGGACGACACTTTCTTGACCAATTTCGCCAATCGTGGGATTTGCTCCTTGTGTTGGTGTAAAACGTCCTGTTCCAATTAAAGAGTAACTTGTTTTAGAATAATCACCTTGAGCTCCAGCGCCAGCTAGACCTAAAGCTTCTCTCATTTGCGGAGCTTCATCAATTGGCACAAAAACGGCTAATTTTTTATAAGGAACAGTATGTGTTTTAGTTAAAAAGGTGGTCTGTTTAATTCCCAATAATTCACAAAACCAATCGTTTAAGCCATTGTCAATAATATCCATATTAGTATGCGCTGCGTAAACAGCAATATCGTGTTTTAATAAATCAGCGTACATTTTTTCTTGAAAATTATCTGTGGTTAATCGCTTAACTGGGCGGAAAATAGGTGGGTGTTTCGCAATAATTAAATCAACCTGCTTCTCAATTGCTTCTTCAACGACCTCAGGACGAACATCTAAGGTAACCATCACATTTTCAATTGGTTTATCTAACGTACCAATGTGCAAGCCCACAGGATCTCCCGTTTCAGCTAACCACTCGGGACAATAGTCATTGAAGCGTCGAATCAATGTCTTACCGTTCACAGCCATTGGTCAGTACCTCCTCAATTAATTGTTGGTCTTGCTGTAGTTTCGCTTGTTTTTCAATATGTTCTCCACTTGCTTTTGCTAGTTGTGCAAGAACAGTTTTGCGCTGTTTTAATTCTCGTTGCCATTTTTTAGTAAAAACCGGTCCTTGTTTTTTAATTAAAACTGGCCCAAATAGTAATTCTTGGTCCGTATAAGAAACGGATTGCTCTGTTTTTTCGGCTACGATAATTTCATACAATTTACGGTTTTCTTCCACGATTGTTTCATCAATAATACTGTAGTCGTTTACCATTAACCAGCGGCGTAAAGTTGGTTCACCAATATTCGGTTGTAAAACAAGGCGTTTCTTCCCTGTTAAACGATTTTTTTTGCGTCCAGCTTCTAAAATATCTCGGATTAATGTGCCGCCCATTCCACAAATACTAATGACGTCTATTTGATCTTCAGGTTCAATTGCATCTAGCCCGTTCGCTAAACGTACGATAATTTTATCCGTCAAATTGGATTTACTGACTTGGGTTTTGGCAGATTGATAAGGGCCTTCTACCACTTCCCCAGCCACAGCAAAAGACAGTTTATTTTCTAACATTAAAGCAACTGGTAAATAAGCATGGTCTGAACCAATGTCTGCTAAGCGACTTCCTCTAGGGATTAAATCACCAACCGTTGCGAGACGTTTTGATAATTGATTTTCATTCATATTTTTGATTCCTCCGTTGCTTATTATACCATTGTCAATTGAAGATGAAAACTTACACATTCGTGCAATCTGCTGTTTTCTCTCCGTAATCACTTATAAAAAAGAACCCCCTTCAAAATCAATTTCATAACTTTGAAGAGGGCTGTCATTATTGCTATAAAGAGCATTCTCCTTATATTAATAATAGGGAAAACATTTTAAATTAGGCATTTGCCAACCAGTTTTCAACTTCTGCTAAGGCATCCGCAATCCCTGCTGGATTTTTCCCACCAGCTTGAGCCATATCAGGACGACCACCGCCGCCACCGCCAACTTTTGGCGCAATTGCTTTGATTAAGTCACCGGCTTTTAGGCCTTTTCCGTTCATGTCTTTTGTCATAGCCGCTAACAAGCTTACTTTTTCATCTTGTGCAGTTGCTAGAACTAGTACATCAGACAATTCTTTTTGTTTCCATTGGTCGGCCAATTGGCGTAATTGATTCATGTCTTTAACATTGACTTGAGCGGCAATATAACGAACACCGTTGACGTCTTTGACATCTTTAAAAATGTCACCAGCTTGTTGGTTCGCTAATTTACCAGCCAATTGTTCGTTTTCTTTTTGTAGATCACGTAATTGTTGTTGCAATTGCTCTGTTTTCGTAACCACTTCTTTTAATTGAGGTGATTTAACTAATGTAGCAATCTCTTTCAATTGACGTTCTTCTTCTTGTAAAAGTTGATACGCTTCTTTACTCGTCACTGCTTCAATACGGCGTACTCCTGCACCAATCCCAGATTCAGAAACAATTTTGAAAATCCCGATATCTTCTGTATTAGCAACGTGTGTTCCACCACATAATTCGATAGAGTAATCCCCAATATTAACTACACGGACTTCTTTGCCATATTTTTCGCCAAATAACGCCATTGCGCCCATGTTTTTCGCTGTATCAATATCTGTTTCAATTGTGACAACAGGAATAGCTTCCCAGATTTTTTCGTTAACGATGGCTTCCATCCGCGCTAGTTCTTCTGATGTAACTTGCCCAAAATGAGTAAAGTCAAAACGTAGATGTCCTGGTGCAACTAATGAGCCTGCTTGGTTGGCATGCTCCCCTAACACATCTTTTAACGCACGATGCAATAAATGGGTTGCCGTATGATTTTTCAAAATACGTGTCCGCATCCGTTCGTCCACTTGCAATTGATAAATTTGACCTTCTGCTAATGGCGCCAAAACTTCTACTTTGTGTAAAAATTGACCGTTTGGTGCTTTTTTCACATCTACCACGTTGGCAACGACTTCCCCTGCGGTATTTTTTACATAGCCGCGGTCAGCAATTTGTCCACCCATTTCAGCATAAAATGGTGTTTCAGCAAAAATTAATTCGGCTGTTCCTGCAGATGCTTCATTTACTAGTGCGTCACCTTGAATAATAACAAATAATTCACTATCATGTGTTAATTCTGTATAGCCAACAAATTTACTTTCTACTTTAATATCTGTTAATAAAGCAGATTGAACACCCATTGAAGTTTCTTTACTGCGGGCAGAACGAGCACGTTCACGCTGTGCTTCCATTTCTGTCTCAAACCCAGCATGATCGACTTTCAAGCCTTCATCTTCTGCAACTTCTTCCGTTAATTCTACCGGGAAGCCAAAAGTATCATAAAGTTTGAAGATAATTTTTCCATCTAATGTATCGCCTTTTGCATCTTTAACTTCTTTAATAACCTCATTTAACATGCTCAAACCTTCATTGATGGTTTCATGGAAACGTTCTTCCTCTGTCCGAACCACTTTTTCGATGAAGTCTTTTTGTTGTAATACTTCTGGATAGTAACTTACCATGATTTCGCCAACAACAGGCACTAATTTGTATAAAAAGGCTTCATTAATGCCTAATTTTTTCCCGTGCATTACCGCACGACGTAATAAACGACGTAACACATAGCCACGACCTTCATTTGAAGGAAGCGCACCATCACCAATTGCAAAGGATAAGGCACGAATATGGTCAGCAATCACTTTAAAGGAAACATCCGTTTGTGGTGCATCTCCATATTTTACATTGGTTCCTAAAGCTTCTACCGCATGAATGATTGGCATAAATAAATCAGTTTCAAAATTTGTTGGTGCATCTTGAATAATAGATACAACACGTTCCAAGCCCATGCCCGTATCAATGTTTTTATGTGGTAATGGTTCATACGTATCTTCTGGTGTATGGTTAAATTCAGAGAACACTAAGTTCCAAATTTCTAAATAGCGTTCATTTTCGCCACCAGGATAATTTTCTGGATCATCTTCTGGAATATCTAAAAATTCTTCGCCGCGATCATAAAAGATTTCCGTATCCGGCCCACTTGGACCAGCACCGATATCCCAGAAGTTATCTTCTACATCAATAATATGGTCTTCAGATAAACCAACTTCATCACGCCAAATGCGTTTTGCTTCTGTATCTTTCGGATAAACAGTCACATATAATTTTTCAGGGTCAAAAGCAAGCCATTCAGCACCAGTTAAGAATTCCCAAGCCCAGTGAATCGCTTCATTTTTAAAATAATCTCCAATTGAGAAGTTCCCTAACATTTCAAACATTGTATGATGACGAGCCGTTTTCCCAACATTCTCAATATCATTTGTACGAATAGATTTTTGAGCATTCGTAATTCTTGGATTTTCTGGCACAACAGAGCCATCAAAATATTTTTTCAAGGTTGCAACACCAGAGTTAATCCATAATAATGTTGGATCGTTTACTGGTACTAAAGAAGCGCTTGGTTCTACTGAATGTCCTTTAGACTTAAAGAAGTCTAAATACATTTGGCGAACTTGACTACTTGTTAATTCTTTCATTGATTTTCCTACTTTCTATTAATAATTAACTATTTATGTTTTGTACCCTCTTAAGTGGCAGATTGTGAACAAAAAAACACCATTGCAGTCAAGGACGATTGCTCGCGGTACCACCTTGATTGCAATGATGTTGGATCATTACCTCTTAAGCTCTATAACGCAGAGTCGCGTTGATATTTCTATCAAGTCCATCTAAAGGGAGCAAGTAAATTTATCTGATGCCCTTCTCTCAGCAATGAACGGCTTTCTGTGATCCAAATAAGATTCCTCATATCCTTTAGCTTATAGTCAAAAGTATAAGAAAAATCTACCGAAAAGTCAATTGTTTTCGTAGGAATCTTTCCTTACTAAGCTGTTTCAAACAACGTTTGCTCTAAATAAGGCAAAATTTTTTCATTTATTTGATACCCTTTTCCCCAAGAGGTCGTAATAATCTCTTCATTCATACCTGCATCACTAAATTTTTGTTTCACTCGTTTACATACAAAAGACAGCTGCGATTTTGTAGAAGCATCTGGTTCTTTCTGCCAAAGCAAGCGACAAATTTGATCACGATCCAACCCTTCGTGGGCATGCTGATACAAGATTTTTAAAAAGCGTTGCTCGTTTTTTGTAAAGCGAATCTTTTTTACTTGGTCATCAAGTAGCTCGGCTGTTGCTTCGGCAAAACTTTGATCCACCGTGTCAATTTTTTCACGAATCTCTTCCAATGAATCTTTGAGGCCCAACCACCGGATAATGCCTCTTTCCTGCCAAATCTCCGCTTCACGTTTGTTACACATCGATTGTGAACGTCGATAAATCGGCTTCTCTAATGATGAAAGACTTCCTAATAATCTCAAGCAATCGTTCTGAGAAAGTGTTTCGCTTAACACAATTGCATCAAAATAATTAAAAAAAGTTAACTCGTGTTCTACAGTTTCTTCAAAGCAGTTTGTACAAAAGACTTCATAATTTAAATATTGTAATTGCTGCTGAAATGTTTGCTCAACTAAAATGTTCTTTGTTAATACCAAAATCCTTCTCATTTTTTCTTTCCTCCTAGAACTTCTTTCTGTTACCCATAACTAAACGCACCGATCAAAATACGTTACCAAATCGCGTGTTTCCTCCAGCGATTGATTAATAAATACCTTTTTATCTTCATCTCTCTTCGCTCCTTTATTCTTTATTTTAGTGGTTATTTATATTATATTAGAAAATGCATTTTTTTGTGTGTGAAATTTTTTTATCCTCCGTAAAAAAAAATGAATTTCCTTTAATATCAACTAATAAAGCCGATTTTTTTACAAAAAAAAGGCCGAAACTTCCTACTTTTTGCTAAAACATGCCAAAAAATCTGTAATTTTATCATTTTTTTCTTGAGAAAACATCAAAATGTTGGTTCTAAACACTAACATTTTGATGTTTTTAACAAAAATCTTTACAATTAATCGGTAAATTTCTCTACTTTTAGCAATAGTCACTTTAAAAAAAGAGTTATTTTAAAAGTGACTTAAATATTTATCATATAAAAAAGTAAGGGACGAGAATCTTAAAGATTCTCGTCCCTTACTTTAAATAATCCACAACGTTTTTAGTTAGAAGAATTCTTTTTTGCTTTTCTAGCAGAACGATCTTTCTGACGACGTTCAATTTTACGTTTTTTCTTATTGCTGTCTTCAATTGCCCAATTAATTTTTTTCTTGTATCCTGGTTTAATTTTTTTCTTTTTCTTTTTCACTAAACCAATTAACGTTGGGTCTAATTCTTCTCGAGATTTTTCTCGTTTTGTTCGACGATTGCGATCATACGTCTCTACAATCTCACCATTTTTAATTTCTTTTGGTTTGAAAGAAACACCTAACTGCTCAATCTGAGTAATCGCTTCATCATCTGCTGGTGAATATAATGTTATGGCAGTCCCATTCAATCCATTACGCCCTGTGCGACCAACCCGATGGATAAAGAAATCCAATTCATGTGGAACTTCTGCATTGATGACATGTGAAACCCCTTCAATATCAATCCCACGTGCGGCTAAATCAGTAGCTACCACATATTGGTAGTCAAGATTTTGAACTTGACGCATCACACGTTTTCTTTCGCGTGGTGTAATGTCTCCATGAATTTTGGCAACTTTTAGGCCTTGATCTTTTAAGTAATCGGTGATTTCATCAACTCTTTGTTTAGTATTTGCAAAAACAATCGCTAAATAAGGATGCCCGATAGTCAATAATTGATAAATTATTTGATTGCTGTTTTTTCCTTTGGTGGAAATCAACCAATTGTCAATTGTTTCTGAAATAACTGCTTTTGGTTTGATGTGTTCAATCACTGGATTTTCTAAATATTTTTTTAAAAATGGTCGTAATTTTTCTGGAATCGTTGCAGAAAAAACGAGCATTTGTAATTTTTCTGGCAAACGACCTGCAATTTGATCGACTTCTGCTAAAAAGCCCATATCTAATGTCATGTCTGCTTCATCGACAACAAAGGCAAAAGCTGTATGCACTTTCAAAGCTTGTTCATTCATCATATCTAAAATCCGCCCTGGTGTACCAATCACCACATGAGGTTGCTGATGCTTTAATTTAGTTAATTGACGTTGTTTATCTGTTCCGCCAACAAAATTTGACACGCGAATTTCTGGTTGACTGAAACGAGCCAGTTGCTGCGCTTCTTGATAAATTTGATTGGCTAATTCACGACTAGGCGCAGTAATCACAATCTGCACTTCGTCGATAGTTGGCTTAACTTTATCCATTAATGGAAGTAAAAAAGTATGCGTCTTTCCACTTCCTGTTTGCGATTGTCCAATGACACTTTTCCCTTTCTTAATGATTGGGATTAATTTTTCTTGGACTTCTGTTGGTTCTTCAAACCCTTTTTCTGCGAGTGCTTCGTTGATAAAAGGTTGAAATTGAAATTGTTTAAATGAAGGCACTTGCCTCACCTCTTCTCGTTAAATTCTTTATGCACTTTGGCATTATAACACAAAAACAACTTTTACTCACCTGCTGATTCCTTTGTTTTCGCAACTTCTAATGTACTGACTGTATAAGTATGGCTGGCTTTTTCATAAAACAAACGCCGTTTTTTACGAATCAAGGTTAACAAAACGTTGATCAAAAATAGTAAATATAAAATTAAACAGAACAAATACAGAAGCAATGACACCATTTGCAACATCCGATTAGAAGAATTCAATAAATCAGCGGCATTAGCTAGATAAATACTAATTAAGCCATATACAAAATACAAATAACCGTAGCGAACAAACAAAGCTTTTAAACGAATTTTTTCATGTCCTGTTTCAACCACCCGAATGCGCACAACTTTTTTCCCTAACGTTTGACCATTTGTCAGTTTCATCATGACGATAAAGACCGCAAACACCATGATAAAGAACCACATCCGATCTGAAAAAAACGGATAATTGGTTGCCAAATTTTTATAAGCTGGAATGAAATTTAGTCCAAAAACGAGCAGGCCTTGCACAAAGCCAATCACCAACCAATCAATCCCCCATGCAAAGAAACGTCTTAACAGGCTAACTGTCTGCCCTTTTTCATAAGAGGTGGCATCAATTTCTTCTCTTGTTGGCAATAAAAAGGTAAAGAGTGGCGTCAACCAATAACCGACCATGCCTCCGACGGTATTATTAATTAAATCATTGACATCCGCCAGGCGATACGAACGTGGATAAATAAAATAAAGGCCAGATAACTGTGTTAATTCAAAAAATAATGACAATAAAAAACTTGCAAGAACTGTTTTTAAAAATGAACATTTGAAATAATACCGTAAATACACACCAAAAGGTAAAACTAATAAAACATTAAACAGTGGTTCTAAAACGGCATGCTGTTTTAATGCTGGCAAATACGTACTAGGATCTTTGAGCGAAAAAACAGTTTCGTTTAAAATCCCTGAAATAAAATGAAAAGGCCGCAGTTCCATTGTTGGTCCTGTGTATTGAGCCACTTCTGCCCGAGATGGCAACGGTAAAATCACCAAGAAATAGGCACATAATAAATAAAAAACAAATGAATACAAAATCATTGCTCGTGTCCAAACAAAGGAACCATATTTGCGGTATTCATAGATTAATAATGCCCCAGAAATAAAAAATGCTAGAAACGGGAAAATAATGATTGCCCATTTAATTGGTTCGCTATATACTGCCATAAAAATTCCTCCAAGATAAACAATTTCAAGTATGAATGCCTCAATAACACTATACTTGTTTCTAGAAAAATGTACCAACAATAAATTTTATTTTGCAAATCCTCTTCTTTGCAGTATCATTAAGAAAAAGGAGGACGTTCTCATGTTACAGCCATATTTTGCGTTTGGAGTGCCGCTATTTTTACTTGTGCTCTACTTACTCTTTGCACTGATTCACCGTCAAACAACGATTCATTATTTACGGTTTATTTTGTTACTTATTTCAACATTTCTCATGATTTTTAGTTTCCAAGTATTGCAAGAATCATGGACCATCAACCCTGAAACGTTAAAAGATGCCGCTTATTCTCCGCAATGGTTATGGATTCCTTTAGGTATCGGGTTAATCCTCACACTTTACAACGCTTGGCACGGCCTTCGTACAATGATAAAATACAAGACCGATAAACATTAGTAAGAGTCTAGGACGATGGTTGTGTCCTAGACTCTTACTGTCTCATCATTCAAATGAAATTTAATTTTTCTTAACAAACTCTGATTTTAACTTCATTGGACCAAAACCATCTACCTTACAGTCGATGTTATGATCGCCTTCCACTAAACGAATGTTTTTCACTTTTGTGCCTTGTTTAATTGCGCCACTGGCACCTTTAACTTTCAAATCTTTGATTACAGTAACACTGTCACCATCCGCTAAAAGATTGCCATTTGAGTCCTTGACTACTAAGCCTTCTTCTGCAACTTCTTCTGTTGGTGACCATTCATGACCGCATTCTGGACAAATAAATAATCCGCGATCTTCATAGGCATATGCCGACCCACATTCAGGGCAGTTTGGTAATTGCTCTGTCATTAACGTTCTCCTTTGTAAAAAATAATTCTTTTTCATTTTACCTTATTTTCTAGTGAATGAAAAGTAGTCCTAATGATTTATCAACAACCGATAACTACTTTCTAATTACTTATTTATTTTTGAGCCCACTCTTGGCAAGCTGCCTGAATTTCTTGGTAAATCACTTCAATTTCAGCTGCATCACGGGCATTAGCGCCACTTGCCAAAGGATGGCCGCCGCCATGATGTTTTTTAGCAATTGTATTAATGATTGGGCCTTTGGAACGTAACCGAACGCGATAATAACCTTCCGGCTGTTCAACAAAGATTGCCCATGAGAGAACATCTTCAATTTTTCCTGGCATTGAAACAATGGCTGCCGTTTCAGAATCGACAATATCATAACTGTTTAAAATACTTTGTGGTAAAACGACACGAGCAGCGCCATTTGCGTCGATTTCTAAATTTTGATAAATATAACCCGCTAATTTAGCAACCTTTAAAGGCATTTGGTCTAACTCACGATTTAAGTCTGCGGCATTAAAGTTAAACGTACGCAATTGCGCAGCGACAGCGAGTGTATGCGCCGAAGTGGAAGGATAAAGAAAACGCCCTGTATCCCCCACAATCCCAGCATACAATAAACGAGCTGCATTATCTGTCATCGTTAATTCTGCTAAATGCTGTTGCCAAAAATCAACAATAATTTCACTACAACTACTTGCATTTGTATTCACCCAAACTAAATCTCCATAAGGTTCATCATTCGGATGATGATCGATTTTAATTAATTGATCGCCTAAAGAAAAACGCGCATCACTAATTCGTGGAGCATTTGCAGTATCTGTTACAATGACTAATGCACCTCGATAGACATCGTCAGTAATAACATCCATTTCAGCTAAAAACTCTAAACCTTCCACTGGTCCGCCTACCTGATAAATATTTTTTTCAGGAAAGCTCGCTCTTAAGAGTTCTGCTAACCCAACCTGTGAGCCAATCGCATCTGGGTCGGGCCTTTGATGTCTATGAATAATAATTGTTTCATATTGTTTAATTGCTGCCATAATTTCTTTTACTACGTCCATTCTTTGTAGCCTCCTACGTTCTCTCCATCACTTGGCAAACAACAATTGCTTTTGCCACAATGACATTTTCTAAATAAACTTCAATATCTAATTTTGCAGAGCGACGACCAATTTCTAAAATCCGTGGACGAATGTCCAATTCACTTTCCAACTGGATTAGCCGCAAATAATGTAGATTCACTTGTTCAATTAGTACATTTCTTTTTTGATTCATCAACATTGTTCGTTGTGTCACATTAGAAATAATTTCACTTAGGACACCGAACGAGATGGTACCAACACTGTTAACCATTTGGGGCGCAACCGAAAAACGAAAACGGGTTGTTTCTTTGCCATTTTCTTCAACAGGCATCACTTCCCCGGAAATTTGATCTGAAATTGTATCTGCAATTTGTGGTTGTCGTTGCACCAATTGCATGGCTTTCATCACATCTTGGCGAGAAACAATTCCAACAAGCGCTAAATCATCTTCCACCACCGGCATGACTTCTAGACCATCCCAAATCATTTGATGACTGACACTCGCTACACTCATCATCTTTTTCACAACATTGGGATCCTTGGTCATGACTTTATCCACGGTTAAATGTTCACTTTTACCAATGACATCTTTGGCTGTGACAATCCCCACTAAACGTAATTTCTTATTTACTACTGGGAAACGAGAATGATGGGTACTTTCAGATAATGCCTGATAATCTGCAATCGTTTGAGTTGTCAACAAATAATTGGTTTTTTCAAGCGCTGTATAAATATCACTGACGAGTAAAATGTCTTTTTTAATCAGCTGATCACTTAAAGCACGGTTAATCATAGTAGCCACAGTAAATGTATCATATGTGGTTCTCAAGACAGGCATACCCAGACGATCTGCTAACTGCGCAATCTCTTCAGATGTTTCAAATCCACCTGTAATTAAAACGGCTGCCCCATTTTCTAAAGCAAGCTTTTGCACGCCTTGGCGGTTACCAACAATCATTAAGGATCCGGGAGTAATATATCGCGTCATCGCGGTTTCTGTCATCGCACCAATTACAAATTTATTAAGGACTTTGTCTAGACCAGAGCTACCGCCTAACACATCCCCTTCAATAATCCGGACCACTTCACCAAATGTTAATTTTTCAATATGTTTTTTTAACTTCCGCTCAATTCGTATCGTACCAACACGTTGAATGGTGGAAACAAGCCCAATATTTTCTGCATCTTTGATGGCCCGATACGCTGTTCCTTCACTAACACTTAAACTTTTGGCAATGCTTCGAACAGAGATTCGATCGCCAATCGGTAATTCTTCAATATGTTTTAAAATTTGATCATGTTTCGTCGCCATAATTTCCTCCTAAACTAGGATCGTCTCTCCTGGGTTTAATACTTTCCCGCCAACTACTTGCTCTACGAATATTGCTGGATTTTGTTGGATAACAGGAAAGGTATTGTAATGAATTGGAATGGTTATTTCGGGATTTAAGTAAGAGACTGCTTCTAGCGCATCCTCTGGCCCCATCGTATAATTATCGCCAATTGGTAAGAACGCTACATCAATGGATTTGTCTTTTGCAAAAAGGCGCATATCTGAAAACAACGCCGTATCACCCGCGTGATAAATTTTTTTATCTTCTGCTTCTAAAATAACCCCACTTGCTTCGCCCATGTAGGTCATTACGCCGTCTATTTCATAACCGGAACTATGCAAAGCTGGCACAAATTTAACCGAACCAAAAGGAAAGACATAACGCCCACCTAGATTCATTCCATGCGCTTTTACCCCTTGCGACTGCGCATACGTAGCCACTTCAGCTATCGCAATAATTGTTGCCTTGTTGGCTTGAGCAATTGCTAGCATATCGCCAATATGATCGCTGTGTCCGTGAGTGATTAAGATGTAATCAGGGTGTAAGTCTGCAAGTGAAACGTCCGTTAAAGGGTTTCCATTAATAAAAGGATCAAATAAAAGGTTCGTGCCGTCGTTTAGACGAATTTCAATACATGAATGTCCATGTCCTATCAGTTCCATTTGTATTCCTCCTAAGGTATTTTCTACACAATCTTATGATAATTAATCGTCAAATTCATTCTTAAAAGTAGTACAGTTTAGTACAGTTTACTTTCTTTATTGTAACAGAGAATTAGAAATATACAATCGCATTTGCTTATTTTCTTAGCTAGTAAAGAAACAGACGAGAAAAATCATGAATCTTTCTCGTCTGTTTCTTTTTACTTATTTGGTTGTTTTCCGAAAACGTAAAATCGTTAATATAAAGGCCGCCACACATAATAGAAAGGCGACAAAAAAGGTTTCACGCATTCCCACAATAAATATATCTGGGCGATTAGCCAGATACGTGGTTACTCGTTCACCATAGGCTTCGCTCATGCCACGATATAAAATGGTCGTTGACAACGCAATCCCAATGACCATTCCTAAGTTTCTAGCAAAAGAATTCATACTTCCTGCTACACCTAAATCTTGCTTTTCAACACTGCTCATAACCATTGTATTGTTTGGAGACTGGAAAAGTGCATTTCCCAAGCCCATAATGGCTGTTGCAATCACATAATACCAGATGGGGGAATTCATATCTAAAAACATATACATTAACGACGTACAGCACAAAAGCAACAATCCGCCAAACGTTAAAATACCTGGGCCAATCTTATCCGTCAAATAGCCACTCAGAGGAGCCCCAACCACCATCAATAACGGAAATACCATCATTAATAGACCAGCATAACTAGCACTTAGTTTGCGTGCATCCTGCAAATAAAATGGAATGACAACATTTACAAAAAAGTTTGAGGCAAAAATTAAAACGGCAGACAATAAACTTAAAGTAAAAATTTTGTTTTTAAAAATTGCGAACTTAATAAGTGGGCTTTTTCTTTTTCGTTCAACCATTATAAATAATCCTAATGCGATTACTGCAATAATGAACAATAAATAGGATTGTAACGAGCCAAACCCGCTCTCTTGTCCGAGGAAAATCCCGCCGAAGAACGTCATAATCGCAATGGCAATACAAGCAAATCCTGGAAAATCGATTTTTTCTTTTGTTTTTGTAATATCTTTTGGTAGAAACTTTTCGCCAATTAAAATTGTAATTAGCCCCACGGGAACATTAATCCAAAAAATATACGACCAAGAAAAGTTTGATAAGATCAATCCACCAATCCCAGGACCAGCAATCGCGCCTAAAGATACAAAGGCACCTACTGCACCAAGCGCCCGCCCTCTTTCATTTAAAGGGAATACTTCCGTAATAATTCCTGAATTGGTCGCCATGGTCATGCTAGCACCAATACTTTGAACGACTCGCGCAAATAATAGAAAGCTCAGCGATTGATTAAAGCCACAAAGTAACGAACCAATCGTAAAAATAACCGTGCCAATTCGATAAACTTTTATTTTTCCAAAACTGTCGCCAATTTTTCCAAATAATAATAAACAAGCACAGACAACCATTAAATAAATAGATACGACCCATTCCGCTTGATTCATGGGTACGGACATTTCTTTTGAAATAGTCGGTAAAGCAATATTTACAATGCTGGAATCTAATGTAGACATGAAGGTAAACATAGCCACAGAAACTAAGATCCACCAACGATTTTTCTGCACTTCAGAATCCTCTTGGTAACTTTTAATTTTCTCCATTGATTCATCCCCTCTCGCTCCAAAACAGTTTACTTACTAATAATAACTCTATTTCTTCTTTTTTTCATCGGAAATTTTCTAAAAAATCACTCATGAGATGTTCACCTTCTTATTACACGCTCGCAATTGACAACCATTCGCTTTTACGCTAATTTAAAATTAGCAAACGGAAAACGCAAGGAGGACTTGAAATGACCTTAATTTCTCGCATTAAACAACTAGCTCAGTCAAAGCAATTAACCCTCGCCCAATTAGAAAGAAACGTCGGCATTTCCAATGGACAAATTCGTCGTTGGGATACCTCTTCGCCTAAAGTAGAGAATCTTTTAAAAATAGCAGACTATTTTTCTGTTTCCTTGGACTATTTAATGGGCCGCACCCAACAAACAGAGATTAATCATCAGGTACCTATGACAAGCACACAAAAAGAGTTACATATTCACATTACTACGGAAGAGTTAACAGAAGAAGAAATTACTCAGTTAGAGGAAGAAGCAAATCGTTTCTTGCGGTTCCGTAAATTTGAAATGACAAATTCTTAAAGAACGTTCACTTCTCCTAGTCAATTGATAGCAAAAACTAGAACCTAAACAAAAAAACCACCACGACCGTCGTCTGTGGTGGAAATGAAGGTTGTTATTTACTCTTGGTAGGAGTAAGTATGAAAAAACCAATTCGGGATAATTGGCATAACGTAAGTATAGTGGTTTGTGCCTTTTTTATCATGAGTTTCAGCTATATTTTTTATAAAACTTTTATTAGAGCACCATTAACAGTCCTTTATTTAGATTCTTTAAAGCGTTTTCTTTTATTGAACATATTGTTTTAAACATTCGATTTCCTGTGCTACACTTATTTTTAGAAGGGGGATTTTATTATGGCAAATCAAAAAAAAGATAGCTTATCAACATTATTTTCTGAAGAAGTTCATGGACCGTTTGTTACCTTCTTGTTTAACACCCATGTCGCTCATCAAAACGTAGAAAAAGATTCGCTTGTTTTGAAAAATTTTGCAAAAGCGGCAAAAACACGCTTTGAAAAAAAATTTCCTGAGGAAAAATGGGCTGTTTTTCAAGAAAAAATTGACGCACTTCTAGCTGATGCTTCCTTCTGGCGCAACGGCACAGCAAGTGTTTCAATCATCTTATCTCCAGAGAACACCTTTGTTCAACGATTAGATGTGCCCGTTGACGATCAATATTACGTGGACACGATTCCTTATTTACTTGGACTAGTCAAAGACAAACAATTTAACTACCATTATTACCTACTTGCTCTAAATCGCGATTCAATGAAACTTTACAAGGTCGATCATACGACTGTGACTCCTGTTGAATTGCCTAAAGATGCACCAACAGACGTGGTCACAGCTTTAGGTGATGAATTAACGGGGGGTAATTTAAACTTTTCAACTCAAGGTAGTTCTAACGGTTCTAAAGAAGGTGTCGCTTATCATAGCATCAATACTAAAGATAAAGAAGTTGAAATTGATTGGGTGAACTACTATCAAGCAGTCGATACTTTCTTAAAAGATCAACTGGATAATCCTGAAAAATTACCGCTTTATCTTTATGCTTTACCAGAAAACCAAACACTCTTTAAAAAGATTGCTAAAAACCCTTATTATGATTGCTCAATTTCAGTTGCTGCTTCACCTGCACAAGCAACCATTCAAGATATCCGCAGCGCTAGTGAAAAAATAGCTGCAGAGTTAACAGAAAAAGAAACAGCTTCTTATAACAAATTACTAGATCGTAAATTCTTAGATCAATTTACAGATATTTCGCCAGCGGCAGCTGACGGCAAAATTTCCCATCTTTTTATTGCAACGTCACTCTTTGTTACTGAAAACAATGAAATGTCATCTGAAGAGTATGATCGTCGCAAACTTTTAAACACCATTGCTTACCAAGTCATTCAAAACGGCGGTCAAGTTTTTGTTTTAGACCAAAAAGCTGCACCAGATGAAAAATCTTTAGCGGCTATCCTCCGTTATTAAAAACAGGCAAAAAGCCCATTGTAAGAAAGCGCCTTACAATGGGCTTTTTTTCTGAGTCTTATTGAAACAGCACTATAACAGCCTTATCTTCACTTTCTAGTTTTTAAAAAACATCCGATAAAAAAGAAAATAAGGTTATCGCTATACAAAAACCAGTTAGTATGCTATAGTAATAGATGTAGTTTTTGTTCGGTAATATGGGTAGCTGTTTCAAATAAACATCTTCCACATTTTTCACCTTTCAAGTAATTGCAAAATATGAATGTGTTATAACACACATCTAGGAGGATATTTATTATGGAAACAGGTACAGTAAAATGGTTTAACTCAGACAAAGGCTTTGGCTTCATCACTGCAGAAAACGGAAACGATGTATTCGTACATTTCTCAGCTATCCAAGGTGACGGCTTCAAAACTTTAGAAGAAGGTCAAGCAGTAACTTTCGAAATCGAAGAAGGTCAACGTGGCCCTCAAGCAACTAACGTTACTAAAGCTTAATTAAACAATACTGACTCAAAAACCTGACGTTAATCGTCAGGTTTTTTTTATAAAAAAAAGAACAAGAAAACTTTCTGAAACTAAGTGCTTCCTCTATTTTTTTTGAAGAGTTTTCGTTATACTGAAGAGGAAAAATGTTTTAAAGGAGTTTATTTATGCAATTTTATGGTGATTTAACCTTTTTAGGTGTTTATTTATTGGGTCTCTTTTTCATTCCCTCGTGGCGGAAAAAGAAAAAAGAACACGATTGGTTGCCGTGGATGTTTGGCTGGACCGTCTTTATGTTCTTCTCATATGTTTTATATTTAGAAATCATTCGTGGCACAGCCTTCTTTTTAATTCCCATTGCTTTTTTTGGCTTGTTTGCGCTCTTCTACTTCAAAGAAAAAAGGCGTTTACTGAATGGAACATTATTTAATATTTTTCTTGTGGTTCTAGCGACTTATTTAGGGATTACTGCGATTCGTACAAACAACTACTTTCTAATCACCTTAGCAATTATTGCCCTGCTGGCAATTTTTATCGCTTTGGCTTTAGGACTCTATGCCTTAATTATTTTCCTCTATTGGAATGCGGTCGTTGTTATGAGAAAAGAAGGTCGGTCTCTAGGGAACTTGTTAACGTTGTTGCTGGCAATTGGCTTAACATTACTATTAATTTATAATTTCTTTTTTCAATCGTTGTTACCAACGTGGCTCTCCTTACCATTAACTATTGCGCCATTTATTTTGACTTATTTCGCATTTGTTTTTTATAATTTTTTAACTGTTTCTACGTTGTATCAATTTAATCAGCCAAAATATACACAGGATTATATTGTTGTGTTAGGTTCGGGGTTAATCAATGGTGAGATTGTGCCGCCATTATTGCAAGCCCGCATCAACAAAGCCATTCAATTTTACAAGGCTCAAAATCGCGCAACGTTAAATCCGCCAAAAATCGTCATGTCTGGTGGCCAAGGTCCCGATGAATTACTTCCTGAAAGTGTCGCGATGAAAATGTATGCTTTAACACAAGGTATTCCTGATGATGATATTTTAGTAGAAGCTCATTCAAAAAACACACTAGAAAATATGCGTTTTTCCAAAGAAACAATGATTGAGGATTTTGGAAATGCTAATTTCCAAGCCATTTTTACTACAAACAATTATCACCTTTTCCGAGCGGGTCTTTTCGCTCGAATGGCTGGCTTAAAAGCTGATGGCATTGGTGCAAAAACCGCTTTTTATTTTTTACCTAATGCGTTTATTCGAGAGTTCATCGCCATTGTAGTGATGTACAAACGCCGCCATATTATTGTTTGCGGCCTAGCTGCCATCGGTATGGTTATGTTATTCTTAACAGGATTGATTATTCAGTAAAGAAGGAGTTTCCCCTATGAGTTTGTATCAAAAATTTATTCAAAATGAACGTTTGCGACGTTTTTGCGTCCTTGCTTTGATTATTTTTGTGCTTTATTTATCCAGAAGTATGATTACAACAATTCTTTTAACATTTATCTTTACCTATTTAGCTGTTCGTTTGGTCCATTTTGTTCAACGCTATATGAAAATCCCGACGATTGTCATCGTTCTCTTAACCTATGCATTGGTTGTTTTTCTAATCTATTTAGCGATTACTAAATATGTTCCCGTTCTAGTTAACCAAACGACTCAAATGATTAATTCTGTAGTTGATTTTTATCAAAGTCCACATACAGATACAAATCAAGTATTGCAATTTATTGATCAATACTTGGAAAAATCTAACTTACTCTCTCAACTCCAGAATGGCGCTTCAATGATTTTACGCTACATTCAAGATATTGGCGCTGTCGGCTTATCATTTGTCATGTCCTTTATTTTAAGTTTCTTCTTTATGATTGAGAAGAAGCAAATGGCTGATTTTTCTAAGTTATTTTTAAAAAGTGATTTTGATTGGTTTTTTCAGGATATCTATTATTTTGCCAACAAGTTCGTCAACACATTTGGTGTCGTAATGGAAGCTCAGTTTTTCATTGCTGTGGTGAATACAGTCATTACTACCTTGGCCTTGGCGATAATCGGCTTTACTCAGTTACCTAGTTTAGCCATTATGATCTTCATTTTGAGCTTAGTCCCAGTTGCTGGTGTGATTATTTCCTGCATTCCGCTAAGTTTCATCGCTTATTCCCAAGGTGGCTTGAACGATGTGATTTATATCTTAGCTTTAATTACAATCGTCCATTTATTTGAATCTTACGTGCTAAATCCTAAATTCATGTCTAGTAAAACAGAGTTACCAATCTTTTATACGTTTGTCATTTTATTAGTTAGTGAGCGTCTCTTTGGTGTATGGGGACTTATTGTAGGAATCCCTGTGTTCACTTTCTTCTTAGATGTCTTAAAAGTAAAACCAATTCGTGGCCTGAAACGGCTACCTAATGTGAAAAAAAATAGTTCAGCAGAATAATTTCTGCTGAACTATTTTTTTATTGTTTTCTTAAATCATTTAAAATAGCCAAGGCTCGGTCTTGGTTCATCGTTTTTTGACGTTTTAATTGTTGAGCGACTGCCTCAACTTCTTTACCAGTAGCTCCGACCGTCATCGCTAAAGAACGTGCTTGTAGAGCCATGTGTCCTTTTTGAATTCCTTCAGAGACTAAGGCCCGTAACGCCGCTAAATTTTGTGCCAAACCAACAGCCGCTACTACTCGACTTAGTTCTTTTGCATCCGTCACTGCTAACAAATCAGCGGCTGCTTGAGATTTAGGTAAGACTTTTGTGGCACCGCCAACCGTGGCTAAAGCAAGCGGAACTGAAATTTCACCAATTAGTTGTTCGCCATCCAGCGTCCAACTAGTCAAGCCTTGGTAGCGACCTTCCTTCACCGCAAAAGCATGACAAGAAGCGCTAACAGCGCGTGTATCATTTCCTGTAGCTAAAACTACAGCTTCAATGCCATTCATGATTCCTTTGTTATGCGTGACTGCCCGATAAGGATCTAATGAAGCATAGCGTGAAGCTAAAACAATTTTTTCAGCAATTTCCCGGCCATTGCTCCCCTTACTTAAACGTGAAACTGGAATAGCCGTTTTCATCGTAACAACCGACTCCGTGGCATAATTACTTAAAATACTGAATAAAATCTTTTGCTCCGCAAACCATTCACGGAACAACTCGGCCACACCTTCCAACATAGCGTTAACGATATTTGCCCCCATTGCATCCTTAACATCTACTAAAAAGTCGACAGATACAAACGATTCATCAAAAGCACGATATTGCAAATCTCTTAAGCCGCCGCCGCGTTTAACGATAGATGGATAACTTAACTCTGCTTGTTGAAAAATTTCCGCTTCTCTTACTTGTAGTTTATCAATCAACGACTCGGGGTCTGCAACATCGTAAAAAACGATTTGTCCACGCATTAAGCGTTGTTGACTCACTGTTTTAAATCCTTGTGCTATTTTTGCACCATTACTCAAAGCCGCAATCACTGAGGGCTCTTCTGTCGCCATTGGTACCAAATAATCAGTTTCGTCCACTGTTAAATGTAAGCCAACGCCCATCGGCACTTCTGTTTCACTGATTTGATTTTCAATCATATGATTGGCAATCTGCGAAGATAAAGCCGTATTTTCAAATTCTTTTTTTGTATCAGCAGAAATCCGGCCTTCATTAAGAAGAGAAGCTAGGCGTTCCTCAGGACTCATTTGATAAAATCGGCTGTTTTTTTTTTGCTGAGGTCTCTCTAGTAGCATAGCGAGTCCTAAGCCACCGCCGATACATAAAGAAGCCACGCCATATTTCTTTTCTTTTTGATTTAATTGATAACTTAAACTCGTTAATAAACGAGCACCTGTGGCACCAATCGCATGACCTAATGAAATACCACCACCATAAATGTTAACCTTTTCCTCTGGTAAAGCCAGTTCTCTTTGGACCACGATTGAAGTTGCTGCAAATGCTTCGTTGATTTCATACAGATCAATTTCTTCCGTAGTAAGTTGATTCCGTACTAACAGTTTTTGAATGGCTTTAATCGGCGAAATTCCCATATAGGCTGGATCAATACCGACTTCCACACTGTCTCGAATAATAGCTAAATAAGGAAGACCGTTTGCTTCGGCATATTCTTGTGAAGCAATAATCAAAGCAGAAGCCCCATCATTAATGGTTGATGCATTCCCTGCTGTCACAGTACCGTCTTCTTTAAAAACAGTTTTAAGCGTTCCTAGCTTCTCAACGCTCGAATTAGGGCGAATCCCTTCATCTTTCTCCACAAGCGTTCCTGACACTTCTAAGGGGGCTATTTCGTCAGCGAATATCCCTTCTGCTTGTGCTTGAGCTGCTTTTAATTGTGAATGTACAGAAAATTGATCTTGCTCTTCTCTGGTTACATGATACTTTTCGGCCACATTTTCAGCAGTTAAACCCATTGCTTGACCACTAAAGGCATCCGTTAACCCATCGTACATCATACTAGAAAAAGGCGCATCGTAGCTTTCTGTTTCGTAATTAAATCGTTGTAATTTAGGTGCTTGGGACATATTCTCAATCCCGCCAGCAATTAAAACTTCCGCTTCCCCTAATTGAATCAATTGTTTCGCCAAAATAACGGCCTTCATTCCTGATCCGCAGACCTCATTAACCGTCATTGCGGGAATTTCATGAGACAAACCGCTGTTTATTGCTATTTGTCGTGCGGGATTTTGCCCATTTCCAGCTTGTAAAACATTTCCAAAGATTACTTGATCAATTTCTTCAGAAATAGTGGAATGTCTTTTTAAAAGTTGTGTTGTAACATGTGTTCCTAAGTCTACGGCACTTACTTGACTTAAGCTGCCTTTATATTTTCCAATTGGTGTTCGTAATGCATCAATAATAACTACTGTTTTCAACTAAATGCACCTCCATCTTGAAATATATCATAAAATCCCAGAATCACAAGTGCCAATTACTGAATGTTAACAGACTTATAAGATATTTTTTAATAATCTATGAAGTTAATACAAAAATTCCCCATTTTGGTTCATTTCGTGCTATTTTATATAATGAATCTATTTATCGTAAAGGAGTTAAAGAAATGACAATTGGGATTGATAAAATTAGTTTTTTTGTGCCCCCTTATTATATTGATATGACGGCACTGGCTGAAGCCAGAAATGTAGACCCTGGGAAATTTCATATTGGTATTGGGCAAGACCAAATGGCGGTGAACCCAATCAGCCAAGATATTGTGACATTTGCAGCCAATGCCGCAGAAGCCATCTTGACCAAAGAAGATAAAGAGGCCATTGATATGGTGATTGTCGGGACTGAGTCCAGTATCGATGAGTCAAAAGCGGCCGCAGTTGTCTTACATCGTTTAATGGGGATTCAACCTTTCGCTCGCTCTTTCGAAATCAAGGAAGCTTGTTACGGAGCAACAGCAGGCTTACAGTTAGCTAAGAATCACGTCGCCTTACATCCAGATAAAAAAGTCTTGGTTGTCGCGGCAGATATTGCAAAATATGGCTTAAATTCTGGCGGTGAGCCTACACAAGGAGCTGGGGCGGTTGCAATGTTAGTTGCTAGTGAACCGCGCATCTTGGCTTTAAAAGAGGATAATGTGATGCTGACGCAAGATATCTATGACTTTTGGCGTCCAACAGGCCATCCGTATCCTATGGTCGATGGTCCTTTGTCAAACGAAACCTACATCCAATCTTTTGCCCAAGTCTGGGATGAACATAAAAAACGGACCGGTCTTGATTTTGCAGATTATGATGCTTTAGCGTTCCATATTCCTTACACAAAAATGGGCAAAAAAGCCTTATTAGCAAAAATCTCTGACCAAACTGAAGCAGAACAGGAACGAATTTTAGCTCGTTATGAAGAAAGTATCATCTATAGTCGTCGCGTAGGAAACTTGTATACGGGTTCACTTTATCTGGGACTCATTTCCCTTTTAGAAAATGCAACGACTTTAACCGCAGGCAATCAAATTGGGTTATTCAGTTATGGTTCTGGTGCTGTCGCTGAATTTTTCACTGGTGAATTAGTAGCTGGTTATCAAAATCATTTACAAAAAGAAACTCATTTAGCACTGCTGGATAATCGGACAGAACTTTCTATCGCTGAATATGAAGCCATGTTTGCAGAAACTTTAGACACAGACATTGATCAAACGTTAGAAGATGAATTAAAATATAGTATTTCTGCTATTAATAATACCGTTCGTTCTTATCGAAACTAAGTATTTAAATCCCCCGATTCAATCAACAAAAGAGCTAGACATTCAAGCAAAAACTTGAATGTCTAGCTCTTTTTATGAAAGCCAAACTTCTTTGACCCCGTCTGTCACGGCGATACCATCTGTCAAAGCTAAACGTTGTGAATAAGAAACGTAGCCATAATAAACATCAACACCGCCGCCATTGTTCCAAGTAACAGTGATTTTAACATTTGGAGTAATCGATTTTGTAGCTGGTTGGATCGTCGGGCGATAATTAGTCGTATCATAACTTAAAATAGTGCCCGAAGCTCCACTTATTTCGGCTTTTCCTGTGTAAATTTCGCCATTCGTATTCGTCTGCGTGACCGCTCCATTCGCTTCAATGATTAAACCCGCTTGCTTTTGATCTCCTCGTGGATAATAAAAAAGATACGTGGTTGCCCATTTAGCAAATTCATCTGGAATTGGTTTAAGTGATTCCGTTGGTGCCGGACTCGACTTCGTTTGCTTTTCAACCGCGACTTCTTCTTGTCTTTTTAAGCCTTCATTATTTTGATTATTTAGTTTCTCAACCGTTTCTTTAACGATTGAATAATGAGGTTTCCCTAAATCGCTAACAGGAATCGTAGCTAATTTTTCTTCTGATTCTTTATATTGCCCCTCTGCCGTTAACTTTTTAGCTTCTGTAATAATGGCATCATACTTGGTTTGGTCTACGGAAGAGGATGTGCTTTGTCCCGTAGCTTCGACTTGTTTTGTGACACTGGTTTTTTCCGTGGTCACGTCTGACGAACTTCCACAAGCACTTACAAACATTGAGCTAACGATTAATAAACATCCCACAATCACATGCTTTTTCATCTTTAAATCCCCCATTTGTTTATCTTTGTTATTTTTTGTTACTTAAATTATCCCATAGATGAACAAAAGAAACCATTATTTATAAAAAAATTTAGCAAGCGCTTCAAGAGAGGCACTTGCTAAACTTTTTTCTCACTGTTATTGATTGATTACTTTGACTAGTTCTTCAAATAATAATGCACTAGATGCTGCGCCTGGATCAATATGACCAATTGCTCGTTCCCCTAAATAAGAGGCACGTCCTTTTTTCGCCACCCAATCTTTTGTTGCTTCAGCAAATTGTTCAATTTTTTCTTCATTAAATTGTTCTGTTCCAATTACTTCAGCAACAGGTGTCCAGACATCAACCATCGTTTTATCTCCTGGTTCAGCTTTGCCACGCATCTGAATCCCAGCTAGACCTTGCTGAACAATTTCTTTTAATTGCTCTGGCGAACTGATGATTTCCAAATCTTTTGTCGCTTTAGTCATATTCATAAACGCAGTACCATATAAAGGACCAGAAGCTCCGCCAACTTTTGAAATCAAAGCCATGGATAGGACTTTAAATGTCTCCGTGATTGTGGTTGGTACTTTTTTGTCAAACGCAATTTTGTATTCAGCCATACCACGAGCCATGTTGTTACCGTGATCCCCATCACCAATCGGCGTGTCTAATTCACTTAAATAGTCTTTTTTTTCTTCAATAACTTTTGAATAGTTGTCTAACCATGTTTGAATGTCTTTTACTGTTAATTCCATCTTTTATCACCCTTACCAAGAAATTGTTGTTACATTGCTTTCTAGCGCTGTTTGCCAGTCTTTTGTCGCCAAGTCAATCATCGTTAAAGATAATCCTTGCATGTCAATAGACGTCATATAGTTACCCACTTTATGGAAGGTCACTTGAACACCTTTATCTTCTAATAATGTTAGCACGTCGTTCATAAATACAAATTGTTCCATTAATGGCGTGCCGCCCATGCCATTGACAAGTATACCAACTGTTTGTGGTTGTTGTTCATAGCTACTTAATGTTTTTTCAACTAATTCTTTCGCTAACTCTTTCGATGGTTGGATTTTTTCACGACGATAGCCTGGTTCTCCGTGAATCCCTACGCCAAATTCAATTTCATCTTCTGGTAAAGTAAAACCTGGTTTGCCAACTTCAGGCACAGTGGCTGCTTTTAAAGCCACTCCAATTGTTTTCGTGGCTGCTACAATCTTTTCTCCTAAAGAAACGAGCTCTTCTAAAGAAGCACCTTGGCGGGCATGATGTCCTAAAATCTTATGGACAAGAACAGTCCCGGCAACGCCTCGTTTTCCAGCGGTATAGGTGCTATCTTCGACTGCAATATCGTCATCGACAACGACCATTTCTACATGAATGTCTTCCATATCAGCCATATCTTTGGCCATTTCAAAGTTCAAAATATCGCCTGTATAATTTTTTACGATTAACAGAACACCGGCCCCTTGGTCTGCCGCTTGGATTCCTGTTAAAATTTGATCTGGTGTTGGTGAAGTAAAGACATCACCTAAAACTGCGGCATTTAACATTCCATCACCAACAAACCCAGCATGTGCAGGCTCATGACCACTTCCGCCACCAGATACTAACCCAACTTGTTTGTTTGAGTCGTTGCGAGCAATCACGCGAGAATCTTCGACTTGATGAACAAGGTTTCCATAGCTTTTCACAATTCCTTGGAGCATTTCTTCGACAATTTTACCAGGTTCATTAATAATTTTTTTCATTTAGTTCCACCCTTTCTTACCAGCATTTTGAGCTTCTGCTAAAATTTGCGTCAAATCATCTGAGACACCTGCAGTAATTGCTGCCGCAAAGGCACCTTCAACCAATGGTGCATCGACTAAATGATAATGTTTCTGTTGGTCTTCTTCTAGCATATCAAAAGCTAATTCTGAACTTAAAACGGCACTGCCTAAATCGGCAAAAATTAAAAATTCTCGGTCAGAGTCCGCTTCGTTAATCGTGTCAATGATTTTCATTGGATCTGAACCTAATGAACCATCTGATGTGCCACCAAGTGAATGAATCGTAATTTCTTCACTGGCATTCATCTGTTCAATCATCTCTTTAATACCATCTGTAATCATTTTGCTATGTGAAACGAGTAAAATATCTGCTTTCATGTGGACACTTCCTTAATCTAATTTATGTTTTGTTTTATATTCTTGTCCGACTTTATCTGCAACAATGATTGCATTCGCTACTTCTTCAACGACAATTGGGAATGGCATTGAATGAATTGATTCTTCTGGAATGCAAGCAATTTTGGCTACTTCCAACGCTTCTTCATAAGTGATTTCATCGACACCAATGTCTGAAAGCGTTAATGGTAAACCTACAGAAGCGCTAAAGTCTAAAACAGCTTCTAATTCGTCTTTTGCTGCATCTTCTAATACAAGTTGTGCAATCGTTGCAAAGGCTACTTTTTCACCATGTAAATAACTGTGCGCACCAGGTAAGACTGTCATACCGTTATGAATCGCATGCGCTGCAGCTAAACCGCCACTTTCAAAACCTAAGCCTGAAAGTAAGATATTTGTTTCAATGATCTTATTCAATGATTCAGTAACCACATTTGCATCACAAGCTAATTTCGCTTTTAACCCATCTTCCTGTAGGTTTTCCCAGCAAAGTTTTGCCATAGCCAAAGCTGCATATGTGCCGCTAGCAGCAGGCGTTAAGCCTTCTCTTGAACCCATTGGCAAACTAGCATTAACCCGAGAATATGAATTGTGTGTTGCGCGTGCTTCAAAATATGTGGATAAGGCATCCCCCATTCCAGCAACTAAAAATCTAGTTGGCGCTTTGGCAACCACTTTTGTATCAACCATCACGACGCTTGGACTTTGTTTAAAGTAAACATAATCATCAAATGAGCCATCTTCATGATATAGTACAGCTGAATGCGAAGTTGGTGCATCTTGAGCCGCAATCGTTGGTACAATAATTAAGTTTTCACCTTCTGCTACGACTTTTGAAGCATCGATTGCTTTACCGCCACCTAAACCAATGATACAGTCTGCTTGTTCTTTTTGTCCAACGTTTTGCAAGCGCTTTGTTTCTTCACGCGTTACTTCTCCACTAAAGCCACCCTCTACGAAGGTAATGTCAAACTTTTTCGCTGTTTCTTCCAATTGTGGGCGTACACGATCAACGTCAGCAGGATTTGCAATTAGTAACGCTTTTTTTCCAAAAGTTGAAACGAAGTAACCTAAGTTTAGTAATTCATCTTCCCCTTGAACATATTTCGTTGGTAAAATCAATGCTTTTCTCATGTTGATAGCCTCCTATATTTTGTTTACATACATAGTATAAAACGCTTTCATCCAAAAAGCATTGAACTTTTGGTATCGTTTTCTTGCAAAAAATGATAGAATTATTTTGTGAAATAATAAAATATTATGATTTTTAAACTTTAGATTGAAGGATTGCCTTATGACTGTAGAATTAAAAAATATTTTAGATTTAGAAAAGTGGGAAAAATTGCAAGAATCATTGGCCTTAAGCACTCGCTTAGCCATTATTTTAGTCGATTATAAAGGTCGACCTGTGACGAAACATAGTCAAGTTCAACCCTTTTGCCAACTGGTACGCCACTCCCCTGAGCTCTCGAAACTTTGTGAAAAATGTGATGCTCGTGGTGGCTTGGAAGCTGTTCGCACTGGTCAGCCTTTTATCTACCGTTGTCACTTTAACATCGTTGATATGGCCATCCCCATTATTGTTGATAACCAGTATGTAGGAGCCATTATGGCTGGTGAAGTTTTGCTCGAAGATCACCAAGAAGAGTTAGAACAGGTTTTAACCATGAATGATGCCTTCATTCAAGAATTTTTAGTAACACACCAAGAGCTGTATCAACAATACCCTGTTTTAGAACTAGCAGACTTAGAAAAGAGCGCGACATTAATCGCTGATCTAAGCCAATATATTATTTCTGAAGCCATCAAAAAAGATTATTTAATCAATACGTACAAACAATCCTTACAGATTAGTTCGCGAAAAGAAGAGCTGGAGCCATTGAATATGATCCAAAAAGATATTCAACAAACTTTATTAACTGCTCAATTAACTCCTTCAAGTGCCTATCAAACTAAAAATAAGCAATTACAACCGGTTTTAGATGCCCTTTGGGAAAACCAATCGCTGCGTTTAAATTTACAAGAACTGGCAGATCTTGTTCATTTGACACCGACGTATTTAAGTCGTTTATTAAAAGAGGAGTTTGGTATTCCCTTTAGTCAATTTTATCGACAATTAAAAATCACATGGGCTAAACAACTTCTTTTGGAGACAGATAAAACAATTGCCCAAATCAGTGAAGATTTAGGGTTTGTTGAAGATAGCTATTTTGTCCGTATCTTTAAACAAGAAACGGGTGAAACACCCCTTAAATACCGTAAAAGAAAGAACAGAGCATAAAAAAACAACGACTTTTAGGAGTCGTTGTTTTTTTACACCTTTTGCTCTTGATGTGGCTAATGCAACAAGTGCAAAAGACGCATTATATCTGTCGTGCGACAAAGTGATACTATTAAATATGAATTGGTAAACCTAAAGCCAATTCAGCTGTATCCATAGTAATTTCGCCCAATGATGGGTGTGGGTGGATTGTTAAAGCAATGTCTTCTGCATTCATGCCAGACTCAATAGCTAAAGCTAATTCAGAAATCATGTCACTTGCACCGACACCGGCAATTTGTGCACCGATGATGACATTGTCTTCTACAGTTGTAACTAAACGCATAAATCCTTCAGTTTTATCTAAAGAGATTGCACGGCCGTTACCAGCAAATGGGAATTTGTAACCTTTTGCTTCGATTCCCGCTTCTTTTGCTTCTGCAACAGTCATACCAACGCTTGCCAATTCTGGATCAGTAAAGGCAACAGCTGGCATTGCTTTGTAATCAACTGCAACTTTCTTACCAGCAATTGCTTCAGCAGCAATTTTTGCTTCGTAGCTTGCTTTATGCGCTAACGCAGCACCTGGTACGATGTCGCCGATTGCGAAGATGTTTTTCACGTTAGTACGTCCTTGGTTATCAACTGGGATTAAACCACGTTCGCCAATTTCAACGCCCGCTTGTTCTAAGCCTAAGTCGTCTGTGTTTGGACGACGTCCAACAGTAACCATTACGTAATCTGCTTCAACACTTTCTTCTTTTCCGTTAACTTCATATTTAACAGTGACGCTATCGCCATTGTCAACAGCTTCTTTAGCCATTGCAGAAGTCACGATTGTTACGTTTTTCTTCTTGAAGTCGTCTGTGACAACTTTAACCATATCTTTTTCATAAGTTGGTAAAATTGATGGGCTACCTTCTAAAATTGTTACTTCTGAACCTAAGTTAGCATAAGCGCCACCTAATTCAGCACCGATGACACCGCCACCGATAATAACGAATTTTTTAGGAACTTCTTTTAAATTTAAACCGCCTGTAGAATCTAACACGCGTCCGCCAAATTTGAATCCTGGGATTTCAATTGGACGAGAACCTGTTGCTACAATAGCATTATTGAATGAGTAAGTTTGTGCTGAGTCTGGGTGAATAACACGCAATGTATTTTCGTCAACGAAGAATGCTTCGCCTTCAATAATTTCTACTTTGTGTTTTTTCAATAACATGCCAACGCCGCCTGTTAATGATTTAACAACTGTGTTATCTTTCCAGTCTTGTGTTTTTGCAAAGTCTAATTCGACTCCTTTAGCTGTTACACCAAAAGTTGAAGAATCTTGTGCTTCTTGGTAATGATGTCCAGCAGCAATTAAAGCTTTTGAAGGAATACATCCAACGTTTAAACAAACGCCTCCGATGTATTCACGTTCGATAATCGCAACTTTTTGACCCATTTCTGCGGCACGAATTGCAGCAACGTATCCTCCAGGTCCAGCTCCGATTACGACTGTATCTAGTTCAATGGCGAAATCTCCTACTACCATTTGTTAATCATCCTTCCATTAATAGTAATTCTGGATCAGCTAATAAGCGTTTAATGTTGTTCATTGCTTTTTGAGCAGTTGCGCCGTCAACGATACGGTGGTCAAAGCTTAATGATAATTTCATCATGCGTCCCACAACGATTTCGCCGTCTGCATTAACAACTGGTTCTTGTGCAATTGTACCAACGCCTAAAATAGCAACTTCAGGGTAGTTGATTACTGGTGTAAACCAGCCGCCACCGACTGAACCAATGTTACTAATTGTGATTGTACCATCACGCATATCTTGTGCAGTTAATTTACCTTCGATAGCCAATGCTGCTTTTTCGTTGATTTCATCAGCGATAGCAAACATGCTCTTCGTATTAGCATTTTTAACATTTGGTACATATAAGCCATGATCTGTATCAGTAGCGATACCAATGTTAAAGTAATTTTTGTAAACAATTTCTTGTGCTGCGTCATCAATTGATGCATTCAAGATTGGGAATTTTTGAACAGTTGAAGTCAATGCTTTTACAACGTATGGTAAGAATGTTAATTTTGTACCATTTGCAGCAGCAACATCTTTAAATTTCTTACGGTGATCCCATAATTTAGAAACTTCTACTTCATCATGTAATGTTACGTGAGGAGCAGTGTGTTTGCTGTTAACCATTGCTTTAGCAATTGCTTTACGTGTTGGTGTCATTTTTTCACGTGTTTCCATTTCGCCTAAATCAGAAGTAAAGGCTTTTGGCGCTGCTTTAGGTGCAGCGGCTTCCGCTTTAGGTGCTGCTTCTGTTGCAGCAGCTTCAGTAGCTGGTGCTGCTTGAGAACCACCAGAGACAAAGGCATCAATATCCGCTTTAATGACACGGCCACCTTTACCAGTTGCAGTTACTTGTGTAATATCAACGTCTTTTTCACGCGCATACTGACGAACAGATGGCATTGCTAAAACGCGTTTGTTTGGATCAGCGGCTGCAACTACGCCTGTTGAAGCGGCTGGAGCTGATGCTTCCGCTTTAGGAGCGTCAGTAGCTGGTGCTGCGGCTGCCGGTGCTGCTGAATTATGACCAGGTGCGTCAATTTCAACTAACACGTCACCCACATTGGCAACTGTTCCTTCTGGTACAACGATATTTTTTACAGTACCTGTTACTGGTGATGGAATTTCTTCTACTGATTTGTCATTTTGTACTTCTAATAATGAATCATCTTCATTAATTGTGTCGCCAGCTTTAACGAACCATTTAACGATTTCGCCTTCGGCAATTCCTTCACCGATATCTGGTAATTTGAATTGGAAAAATCCGCCAGCTGCTTCGGTTGTTGGTACAGCAGCAGGTTGTGCTGGTGTTTGTTCTTGTGCAGGGGCTGCTGGTGCTGCATCGTTATCTTCGTGACCAGGTGCGTCGATTTCGATTAACACGTCACCAACGTTTGCAACTGTTCCTTCTGGTACAACGATATTTTTTACAGTACCTGTTACTGGTGATGGAATTTCTTCCACTGATTTGTCATTTTGTACTTCTAATAACGTATCGTCTTCGTTGATTGTATCGCCAGGTTTTACAAACCATTTAACGATTTCGCCTTCGGCAATCCCTTCACCGATATCCGGTAATTTAAACTGATAAGCCATTTTTTAAGTCTTCCCTTCTTCGTTGGATCTGTCTATTTTCTTAGGAGCAAAACGCGGGGAAACGACTATAGTAGCTGAACATTTCATGCCTATAGCCGTATTCCACCTGTTTAATTCTTCGTTTATCTACTTCGAATAACTATTAAAATTCGACGATTTCTCTAGCTTTTGCTTCGATATCTTTCGCATTTGGTAACCAGATATTTTCTGCTTGTCCGAATGGGAAGATTGTATCTGGAGCAGATACACGTCCGATTGGTGCTTCTAATGATAATACGGCACGTTCAGAAATTTCAGAAACAACCATAGCGCCAACGCCAGCTTGTTTTTGTGCTTCTTGAACGACAACCACACGGCCAGTTTTTTCAACAGAGTTAATAATTGTTTCCACATCTAAAGGAGCCACTGTACGTAAGTCAATGATTTCTGCTGAAATATTGTCTTTCGCTAAGCTATCAGCTGCTTTAATCGCTTCACGAACCATAGCGCCGTAAGTGATGATTGATACGTCTGTTCCTTCACGAGTTACAGCCGCTTTATCTAAAGGCACTTCATAAGCTTCGTCTGGCACTTCCTCACGGAATGAACGGTATAATTTCATGTGCTCTAAGTAGACAACTGGATCGTTGCTGCGAATAGATGAAATTAATAGTCCTTTTGCATCGTAAGGGTTTGATGGAATAACAACACGAACACCTGGTGATTGTGCGATTAATCCTTCTAAGTTATCTGAGTGAAGTTCTGGTGTATGAACACCACCACCAAATGGGGCACGAACAGTAATTGGCATATTACGAGTTCCACCCATACGGTAACGCGTACGAGCCATTTGACCAACGATTTCGTCAAATACTTCAAAAACGAAACCAAAGAATTGGATTTCAGGAACCGGACGGTAACCTTGCAAGGCAAGACCGAAAGCCAATCCACCGATACCAGATTCAGCTAAAGGTGTATCGAAGACGCGGTCTTCACCAAATTTTTCTTGTAAACCTTCAGTTGCACGGAAAACCCCACCGTTGTTACCAACGTCTTCACCGAAGATTAAGACATTTTCGTCTTTCTCTAATTCAAGAGCTAAGGCATCTGTAATTGCTTGGATCATAGTTTTTTGTGCCATTTTTATTTCGACTCCTTCGCTTCATAAAATGCAATTTGTTCTTTAATTGTTTGAGGTTGAACTTCAAACATATTTTTCAAGAAATCAGAAACTTTTTGTTTTGGCGCTTTATCCGCTTCTGCAATCGCTACTTTGATTTCTTCTTTTGTTTTTTCAATAATTTCTTCTTCTTTTGCTTCAGACCATAAGCCTTTATCTGTTAGATATTTACGGAAACGAGTCAATGGATCTTTTTGTACCCATTCGTCATCCATTTCTTTTGAACGGTAACGTGTTGGATCGTCTCCAGATAAAGTATGTGGACCATAACGATAGGTTAATGTTTCAATTAAAACTGGACCGTTTCCTGCAGCTGACCAATCGCGTGCTTCTTTTGCAATTGCGTAAACTGCTAATGGATCCATACCATCAACTTGAATACCAGGAATTCCTGCTGCAACAGCTTTTTGAGCTAAAGTTTTAGCCGCTGTTTGTTTTTCACGAGGTGTAGAAATCGCAAAACCATTGTTTTGGATAATGAAGACACCGTTTGCTTGGTAAGCACCAGCAAAGTTAATTGCTTCATAGAAGTCCCCTTGTGAAGAACCGCCGTCACCAGTATAAGTGAAGACAACATTTTCTTTTCCACGTTTTTTCAATCCTAAAGCAACACCAGCTGCTTGGATGTATTGAGCACCAATGATAATTTGTGGTGGTAATGCATTTAAATCTTCCGCGTAGTAGTTCCCTGCTACGTGACCACGAGACCATAAGAAAGCTTCTCTTAATGGTAAACCATGTTGTACTAATTGAGGTACATCACGGTAACCTGGTAATAAGTAGTCTTCTTTTTCCATTGCAAATTGACTTGCCAATTGGCTTGCTTCTTGTCCAGCTGTTGGCGCGAAGAATCCTAAGCGTCCTTGACGGTTTAATGCAGTAGAACGTTGGTCTAACACACGAGACCAAACCATGCGTGTCATTAATTCAACTAATTCCTCATCCGATAAATCAGGTACTAAATCTTCATTCACAATTTTTCCATCTTGATCCAAGATTTGGAAAGTTGGGAAATCAGCGTCGACTTTAGCCATTAGCTCTTTAAAGTCAATAGGTTTTTGTTTCTTAGCCTTTGCCATTTTGTCACACAATCCTCTCTATTACGTTTCTTTAATTTCGACAAAAGTAAAACAGAGTGCGAAACTGTATTACTTTTTATCGACTACACTTAACAAATTATCACTAAATTCGAAAAAGCGCAAGAAAAAAACTCTAATTTCTTCATTTTTTCACAAAAGAGCAAAACCGCATGTTTTTGCGGTTTAGTGATAATTTTCACAAACAAGAAAACGGTTTCTGTTCCACACTTCTTCTGTACTATTTTCCCCCTAACTGTTATATTCTATTTTGAAAATATTATATAACAGTTCTATTAATTCGACCCCCCCCATCCCCGAGCTGGCTAGTAATCTGATTTCCGAACTTTGCTTTTTCATGAAAATTATCTTGAAAAAACCAAAAAATAAAAACCGTCAGCCGAGTAACCTACTCAGCATGCGGTTTTTTATTTTTTAGAGAACAAAGTTTTTTTCGTTAATTTTTATTTTTTTTGGCTCGTTTTTTTGCCAAATACTTTACCTTAGGTTTTATCACGAACATTCATTGCTTAAAATCACCAAATTTTCGCAAAACGAGTAATACAGCTTAGCAAATTCTTTTCTCTTTCAGTAGATTTTACTAAATCCATTCCTTGGTAATTTTAATATATAAACGTTTAGCTACTTCAACAGTTAACATGTACGCAATGATGATTCCAAAGAACCATGGCCAGTAGTTAGCCGGAAGTTTCACAAAGTCAAAAACCTCTCTTATGGGCGTTGCTACAATCAAGAAACCGAGTAAGATTGCACCTAAACTACTTAGCATCACAGGCATTGACGCACGACTTTGAATAAATGGTATTTTCCGCGTCCGGACCATATGAACAACTAACGTTTGACTAACAAGTCCCACCATAAACCAACCTGTTTGGAATAAATGTTGAGTGGCCAAACTATTGGCGCTAAACACAAACCACATGACAAGATACGTTAGAATATCGAAAATACTACTTACCGGGCCAATACATACCGTAAATTTCGCTAGTCCGTTCGTTTCCCACCGAACAGGGCTTAATAACTCTTCTTCATCAACATTATCCCAAGGAATTGTCAACTGAGCCACATCATAAATCAAATTTTGAATCAAGAGTTGTAAGGAAAGCATTGGTAGAAATGGTAAAAAGGCACTGGCTACTAAAATTGAAAAGACATTCCCAAAATTAGAACTGATAGTAATTTTAATATATTTCATCATATTGCTAAATACTTTTCGTCCTTCAATCACACCAGATTCCAGTACATTTAAGCTTTTTTCCAGTAAAATAATCGAACTAGCATCTTTAGTAATATCAGCTGCAGTATCTACTGAAATGCCCACATCAGCTTTTCGTAATGCTGGTGCATCGTTAATCCCATCCCCCATAAAACCAACCGTATGACCTTTTGCTTGTAGCAATTCAATAATTTTAGATTTTTGCATTGGATTTAATTTGGCAAATAAATTAGTTTCTTCTACTTGCGCCCGCAACTCTTCATCTGTCATTGCTTCAATTTGAGAACCTAATAACACATGGGAAACTTCAATGCCTACATCTTTACAGACTTTTTTGGCGACAATGTCATTATCGCCCGTTAGCACTTTCACGTTGACACCATGTTCATGTAAGGAGCGGATAGCGCTGACAGCTGACTCTTTTGCTGGATCAAGAAAACCCATAAACCCAATCAATGTCATCTCTTTTTCATCTTCAACTGAATAAACTGCTTCTTTATGGACATCTTTTTTTACAGCTACCGCTAACACACGCATCCCTTGTTTGTTCATTTGAACATTCACTCGGCGTAGTTCTTCTCGTACAGCAGTGCTTAATGGTACAATTTCGCCATTAATTTGCGCATGCGTACACACTTCTTCCATTTCTTCCACGGCGCCTTTCGTAATCATCAGTTGATGATCATCTGCATTCACGACAACCGTTAAGCGGCGTCTGGAAAAATCAAAAGGAATTTCATCAATTTTAGTGACATTTTTAAACGGCGTTTTCCATTGATGCTCTTCATAAAAATTAATAACGGCAATATCCATTAAATTTTTCCAACCTGTTTGATAAGAAGAATTTAAGTAGGCTAAATTTAGAACCTCGTCACTCAAATCACCTAATGGATTCAAATGTTGAACCAAAACTACACGATCTTCGGTAATCGTTCCAGTCTTATCTGTACAGAGCACATCCATACCACCCAAATTTTGGATAGCCGCTAATTCTTTAACAATGACTTTATGTTTCGATAAGGATAATGCACCCTTGGCTAAGTTACTCGTAACAATCATTGGCAACATTTCTGGTGTCAAACCAACTGCAACGGCAATCGCGAAGAAAAATGCTTCGCCCCAAGCACCTTTAGTTAAACCATTAATCAAGAAAACGATTGGAAACAAAATCATTACCATTCGTAATAAAAACTTACTGACTTTTGCTAAGCCCAAGTCAAAACTAGTTTTTCCTCGTTGCGTCGTAGCATTTTTAGCAATATCACCAAAAAATGTATGTTGCCCAGTTTTTAAAATAATCGCTTTTCCTTGTCCACTCAAGACATCTGTGCCCATAAACACTAGGTCTTGCATATCTAATGCAGAAACCTCTGTTTGTTGACGATCCACACCTGCATCCACAAATTTTTCGACAGGCATGGATTCGCCTGTTAGCGACGATTGATTAACGAATAAATCTTTGGTCCAAATCAACACGGCATCTGCAGGAATCATGTCTCCTGTAGCTAAAGTTACAATGTCTCCTGGAACAATTTCATCCATTGGAATTTCTTTCGTAATCCCTTCCCGTGTCACTGCAGCGGTGTTTTCAATTAATTCTTTTAAATCCAAACTCGCTTTTTGCGAACGATATTCTTGTATAAAAGCAATCAAGACACTGGCTAAAATCATCACGCCCATCACGATAGCGGCTTCGAAATCTTTCGTTAAAGTTGAAACGACCATCAATAAGGCTAAGACATAGACAAATGGATCTTTGAATGCACTTAAAAATAAAATAATTGCTGGGGTTGGCTTTTGTGCAGAAACTTCGTTTGGTCCAAATTCCTCTAATCTTTTTTCGGCATCTTCATTCGAGAGTCCTTTTTCAGATGTCCGTAATTCCATCATTAATTCCCGTTCAGAAAGCAACGCCAATTTACGTAATTCTTGATCTTTGGTTGCTTTTCTCATATCCATTGTTTTTTTGTTCATCATTTTCTTTTCCTCCAAGGTTGTGGTCACCTGCCGAAAAGAGTACTAAAATCTTCTCCTTTCGTTGGTGACTGTATTTTGTTTCTCTGTTCACTTCCAGGGTCTTCCATGACAGTCATCCTTTCTTTTTCTTATTTATACTTCCAGTGAATAATTGCTTTTTTGCCAAACACACAAAAAAGGACCTACTCAACAATAGAGTACGTCCCAAAATACCATCTTTAAATAAGATTCTCTATCGTTGAGCTTTAGCACTATAGGGCGTAGATAACATGTATCAGCTACATTATGAATAACCTTCACGATTATTCCTGTTCAACCAACTAAGGGTCTCTCGATCCTTTCGCGGCAGCAGCATTTGTCCAAATAGGAGCCTCACCTAACAATTATTCAGTTTTTATCCACTTCTTATAATAGAGGAGTTTGACATTCTTGTCAAAAGATTTATGACTTTTTTGTTATAAATAAAAAATAACTACTTTAAAGTTTCCTTTATTTCTGCTTTTCGCTCAGGAATAAACCACATGACTAAAACAATCGTATCAATAATCAGGACAGCGATTGGCGCTACCATTTTACCCACAATCAACGCAATAATATTCAACACAATCGAAAGCGTTAATTTTGGATAGTGGCCAAACAAACGTTGTACTTCGGATTTGGGCCCATTTGCCTGAATCAATGCCCGCACCACTAGATAATAAGCAACATCAGCTCCTAATACTACTAAGCCATACAAAGCTTGTGGCGGCCAAGAAAACGGATGTTCACCTACCCAACCAGTAACAAACGGGAAAAACGTCAACGTCAAAATTAAAAAATTATTCATCCAAAGGACACGTCCATCAATTTTACGGACGCTTTGAAATAAATGATGATGATTGTTCCAATAAATCAATAAAGTAACAAAACTAATTAAATAAATAATGATTTTGTGTCCAGATTGGGTCAGAGCAGACCAATCTGCTTTTTCAGGAATTTTTAATTCTAAAATTAATAACGTTAAAATAATCGCAATGACTGCATCTGTAAATGCTTCTACACGTGTTTTCGGCATCATTTCTCCTACTTTCATAAAATTAAATAACTTACCCAAAGTAAGTATAACGCATTTCTGTAAAAATTCAATTATTTATGAAGTCTCTCGGTTGTTGAAGTTCCTAAAAACGAGTGCAAGAGTCCTACTTAAAAGTAAGCCTCTTACACTCGTTATAGAACAAATCAGTTATTGGAAGATTCCTGCCTGATAAGGTGCTAACTGCATTCGTTTCTCCACTGTAAAATCTTGATTCCCTAACAATTGTTGCCACTTTCTGCCTAGTAATTTATTTGGCAAGTCAAATTGGCATTTTTCTCCACTTAAATTGACAATCACTAACGCTGTTGCCTCAGTTGTTTTTCTTAAAAAAGCAAAAACAGACGGATGATTGGGCGCTAATAGTTCAAACTGTCCATCTGTAAAGACTGAATTTTCTTTCCGCAGCGCAATTAACTTTTTATAATAATTCAACACGGATTGTGCATCCGTTTCTTGGTCAGCCACATTTATTTCTTTGAAATTGGGATGAATTGCTAACCACGGATGCCCCGAGGTGAATGAACTTGCCTCTTGACTCGTCCACTGCATAGGCGTACGCGAATGGTCCCGCGTCCAATGCGCCACTTCTTTTAATGCTTGTTTCGCATCGTAGCCACTTTCTATAAGCAAACGATAATGGTTATGAGAATCTTTAGCATCTAACTCGTCAATCTGTTGAAACGGATAATTAACCATGCCGATTTCCTGTCCTTGATAAATAAACGGCGTTCCTCGCAAGAGCAAGGCGATTGTTCCAATCGCCTTAGCAGAATGAGAGGTTTCATTGCCTAAAATTGAATTGATTCTGGGATTATCATGATTTTCTACATATAATGCATTCCAGCCTTCTGTCCCTAAATGCTTTTGCCAGCGAGCCATTACTTTTTTATAGCCTAAAATGTTTAACCGTTCTTCTCCTGGCTTTCCTTCTCGAACATTGTGCTCTAATTCAAAAATCATATTCAGATAGCCCGCATCATTGGTCCATTCCACCGCTTTTTTACTTGAAACGCCACTAGCTTCCCCCACTGTCATGATGTCATACTCAGCAAAAATAGCTTTCAAATCCAGCATATAGTCTTCAATGCCTTTTACATTCATAAATGGAGCCCATGGATTCGTGGTAATTTTAAAATCCCAAGGTTCTTTTTGGATATGACTAATCGCATCCAATCGGAAACCATCAATTCCCAAATCTAACCACCAGCGAATCATCGCATAAATCTCTTCACGAACTTTAGGATTTTTCCAGTTCAAATCAGGTTGCTCTTTTGCAAACACATGAAAATATGCTTGCTTTGTACCCTCGTCATACGTCCAAGTCGAGCCACCAAAAAAACTTTGCCATTCATTCGGCATACGATCTGGTGTCGCATCGGCCCATAAATAATACTCACGATACGGATTATCTAAACTTTTTTTCGCTTCAACAAACCACGGATGTTGATCACTTGTATGATTGACTACCAGATCAAGAATAATCTTCAAATCTAATTGATGCGCTTGATCCAAAAGTTCTTGAAAATCTTCCATCGTACCAAATTCTGGATGAATCCCTTGATAATCCGCAATATCATAACCATTGTCAACGTTTGGCGAAGTGTAAATCGGATTTAACCATAAAAAATCGACCCCTAGTTCTTTTAAATACGGTAATTGCTCAGTAATTCCCCGCAAATCACCAATGCCATCCCCGTTGCTATCTTTAAAACTCCGAGGATAAATTTGATAACCGACAGCATTTTTCCACCATTGTTCCATCTTATTGACTCACTTTCACAACAAATGCTTGCCAAGGCGCTAACGAATAGTCTGCTAAAGCAGTGACATCTGTCGGCATATTTTCAATCATTACTTGTTCTACATGAACGTCTGCAGAAAATGGCTGAACTTTGTCAGAAAAGTTCGTTACAACAAGCCAGCGTTCCTCACCATAGGTACGATAAAAACTGATCACTTCCTCCACTGTTTCTAGCAATTCAAAGTTGCCCCAAACAATTAAAGGATGTTCTTTTCTCAAACGAATCATTTCTTGGTACGTATAGAATAGTGAATTTTTATCTGCCAAAGCAGCAGCGACGTTAATCGTTTGATAATTAGAATTAACATCAATCCAAGGTGTACCAGTCGTAAAGCCCGCATTTTTTTCAGCGGTCCACTGCATAGGCCGGCGTGCATTGTCGCGACCTTTAGTATTAATTTTCAGCAAAATTTCTTCTTTAGAATATCCTTTTTCCAAATACTCATGGTACATGTTAATTGTTTCGATATCCCGTGCTTCACGAATATCTGTAATCGGCGTATTGGTCATACCAATTTCTTCCCCTTGATAAATATAAGGTGTGCCTTTCATCATGTGCAGTAAAATAGCGAATAACTTACTACTTTCCAACCAATGTTCCTGATCATTTCCCCAACGTGAAATCATTCTCGGTAAATCATGGTTATTCCAAAATAAAGAATTCCAGCCATCATTTCCTAATTCTGTTTGCCATTTTGCAAAAACCTGTTTCAACTTGGCAACTTCCATTGGCTGAAGGTCCCATTTTTCTTTACCTGGTTGTTGATCCAAGCTCATATGTTCAAACTGAAAAATCATAGATAATTCATGACGCTCTGGACTAGAGTACATTTTTGCAATTTCAGGTGTGGCCCCCCATGTTTCACCTACAGTTAACAGCTCTTTGCCTCCAAATGTCGCGGCGTTCATTTCTTGTAAATAACGATGTAAATGAGGCCCATTCGCGGTGATCTCTTCTCCTGGAATTTTACCCACTAAGTCAATTACATCTAAACGGAAACCCCCAATTCCTTTATCAATCCAAAAATTCATCATCTCGTAAACCGACTGACGCATTTGTTGGTTTTCCCAATTTAAATCTGGTTGTTTTTTACTAAACAAATGCAAATAGTATTGCCCACTCGCTTCATCAAACGTCCACGCCGAACCCGAAAAGGCAGATTTCAATCGGTTAGGCACACCGCCATCTGAAGCAGGATCAGCCCATACATAATAGTCTCGGTAGGGGTTCTCCTTGCTTTTTTTCGCTTCAATAAACCAACGATGTTCATCTGACGTATGGTTAACAACTAAATCCATAATAATTTCAATCTTTCGCTTTTTCGCTTCCTCAATTAGACGATCCATATCCGCCATCGTCCCAAACTCTGTCATAATCGCTTCATAATCAGAAATGTCATAACCATTGTCATCATTGGGTGATTGATAAACTGGTGATAACCAAATAGCCCCAATGCCTAACGTTTCCAAATAATCCAATTTTTCAATAATTCCTGGTAAATCTCCAATGCCATCTCCATTGCTATCCTTAAAACTGCGAGGATAAATCTGATAAACCACGACTTCTTGCCACCAATGTTTTTCCATTCTTCTTCACATTCCTTTGCTTAATTATTATGCTTGATATAAAAGAAAACCTTTTGGTAAAACCATTATCTGTTCTGAAGCAATTTCGATAGAAGAACTTAGCAAAACTTCTCGATCAGTTCTATCAACAAATTGTGTCTCTTGGCCAGTATTAAAAATCCCATAGATCGTTTGTTCCTCCAAACGACAAGCGAGTCTAATCAACCCCGTTTCAAAAGAAGTTCCTGCCCAATCGATTGTTCCACCAGAAAAAACAGCCGCATACTTTTTGCGAAGGGCAATCAATGATTTTACAAATTCCTTCAAATCCAAATCTTGCTGATTTTCCTCCCAAACCATACAACGACGACAATCAGGATCCATATCACCTGTCATACCAATTTCATCACCATAGTAAAGACAAGGGACACCTGGTTGAATATACGTAAACGCTAATACTTGGCGCATCAACTCTTTATCCTCTTTCGTTTCATGCAATAAGCGTGGTGTATCGTGGGAATCTAAAACATTAAACTGCATTTGATTCGTTTGTTGGCGATAGAGCATTAACTGGTTGTTCATTTCAGAAAGCATCTTTTCCAAGGACAGTTCTTGCTTGACAAAGTAGCCCATAATCGCATCTGTGTATGCATAATTCATCACTGCATGAAATTCGTCTCCTTGGAGCCAGCTTTGCGACGAGTGCCAAATTTCTCCTAAAATATAAAAATCTTCTTTTGCGTCATCACATGTTTGCCGGAATTTTTTCCAGAACGCATGATCCACTTCGTTTGCCACATCTAAACGCCAGGCGTCAATATCATATTCCTCAATCCAATAACGAGCAATTTCTAAAAGATAGGCTTGCACTTCTGGATTTGCTGTATTTAATTTAGGCATATGCGGAGTGAATGCAAAAGTATCATAGGTAATGTTGCTTGCTTCTTCAAAATCAGCACTTTCTTCATAGCTAGCTGGAAACTCATTTACGTGGAACCAATCGGCATAAATTGAGTCCTGGCCATTTTTTAACACATCTTGCCATTGAGGCGAAGTGTCCCCCATATGGTTAAAAACGGCGTCCAACATAATCTTGATGCCCCGTCGATGACACTCTTCGACTAAACGCTTAAAGGTAGCGCCATCACCAAAAGCTGGGTCAATTTTTAAATAATCAATCGTATCATATTTGTGATTAGAAAACGCTTCAAAAATCGGGCAAAAATATAAGCCATTAACACCTAAATCTTCAATGTAATCAAGATGATCTAGCACCCCTTGCAAATCCCCACCAAAAAAATCTTGTCGATCTGGTCTTTTAGATCCCCACGGCAACGTCCCTTCAGGATCATTGGCGGGATCACCATTTGCAAAACGCTCTGGAAATATTTGATACCAAACCGTTTCTTTTACCCATTCAGGTGCTTTAAAACGATCGATTTCATGAAAATACGGCATCCGAAAATAATTATTCGCCATCGCTAAATACTTTTCTTCTAAAGGATAAATGCCGTGTTCGCCATAAAACGCCGTCAAGCCATCCGTCCCTACTAAAGTAAAAGCATATGAAAGGCGTTTAAATTTTGCACTTAATGCAATAAACCAGTAATCATATAACTCCGTAGATACTAACTTCTCCATGGTTAACGACTGTTGGTACCACTTTTCTTTTCCTAAAAGATAAGGATCTCCTTGCATTAATTGGACAGAGGCAATGTCGCCTTTTGCCGTACGCAAACGAATATGCATGGTTTCTTCTGTATAAAGATAAGCAAATTCACTTTCTGGACGATGGTAGATTGCAGCAGTGTTCATTTAATTCTCTCCTTTAATTGTCGCTTTTCGTGTATTTTCTAATACTCGAACACATTTTAGCGCAAACGATTGCATTTGTATACCCTTTTTTATTTTTTTATTTAAAATGCTTAATTAGTGGTATACACCACTTTAAATAAACAGCATGTTATTTATAACAAAAAAAACTTTTTTAACTTTCTCGATGAAAAACACTTGATTATTTCCGCAATCGGTTGCATAATAAGACTTGTAAAAAATAATTTTTGGAGGGTTCAAAAATGAAAGCGAATTGGAAAAAGATTTTAATGGGCGGTATCCTTTTAAGTGCTTCCGCGGTTTTACTTACTGCCTGTGGTGGTGCAGAAAAAACGAAAGCTGAAAATGAAAGCGGTTCAGCAAATAAAGCAGCTGGTGACGTAAAATTATGGGTTGATACTGAATATATGGGCGTCTTTAAAAAAGTTGTCGCCGATTTTGAAAAAGAAAACCCCGATATTAAAGTTAACTTAACTGCTGGAAATTCGGCAGATGCTAAAAAAGACATTGCAAAAGATCCTAAAGCTGCCGCAGATGTTTTCATGATGCCACATGATCAAATTGGTCAAATGGCAAAAGCTGGTCTGATTTACCCTAACACAAAATATGAAAAAGAAGTCAAAGAAAACAATATCGACTCAGCAGTTGCAGGGGTCACTTGGAAAGACAAAGTCTATGCCTACCCTTATGCCGTAGAGTCACAAGTTCTTTATTATAACAAAGATACGTATTCTCCAGAGGAAGTCAAAACTTGGAAGTCTTTAACTGAAAAAGGCAAAATCGGTACCAATTTTGGCGAAGATGGCGCAAATTATATCTTCGGTCCTCTATTTATGAGTAACGGCGATTACTTATATGGTGAAAATGGCGAAGATCCAAAAGGTACCAACTTTAATAACCAACAAGGTATAGAAGTATTACAATGGATTGCCGATCAAAAAAATAATCCTGGTGTGATCCAATCAAATACAGAAGCATTGTCTAATCTAGGTTCTGGCAAAACGGATGCCTTCCTTTCTGGTCCTTGGTCTAAAAACGATGTAGAAAAAGCTCTTGGCGACAAAATGGGGGCTGCTGCCTATCCAACCATTGATTTTGGCAATGGAGAAAAACAAATGAAAGCTTTCTTGGGCGTTCGTAGTTTTGCTGTCAACCAACAAACACAAGCACCATTGGCCGCAATGACATTAGCAAACTATTTAACAAGTGAAAAATCACAAATGACTTACTTCAAAGAAATCGGTTTTGTCCCTTCAAACAAAAAATTACAAACAAACGAAGAAATCACACAAGATACTGTTGCAAAAGCTATCTTAGAAATGGCGCAACCAACTCACTCTGTGGTAATGCCAAAAATCCCAGAAATCGTTTCATTCTGGCCTGCGATGGATGCAGTGATCAATGATACGTACAAAGGCAATATCAAACCTGCGGATTATCAAGCAAAATTAGATAAATTAGTCCAAGACACATCAAAAGAAGCAAAAGAATAAAAAGAGTAAAGAAATGGGACGAGCTTCAATCTGCTGTCCCATTTCCTCTATCTTTTTTATTTAAGTAGAAAGTGAGTGAACGAAGATGTTCAAGAAAAAGAAAGCCCAGGCGTCATTTCGAGAGGTCTTTAAAAAAGGCGACTTCGCTACAAAACTATCTTTTTTAGTTATGGGTGCTGCAAACTTCGCCAACAAGCAGTGGTTAAAGGGAATCATCTTTTTAACAGCTGAAATTGGCTTTATCTATTGGTTAATCCGTAATGGTTTCCACGCATTAATGATGCTAGGAACACTAGGGACCCAACAGCAAGGATTAGTATATGATGATTCTTTAGGGATTGAAGTTCTAAAAGAAGGCGATAATTCAATGCTCTTATTATTATTCGGAATTGCAGCAATTTTAGTCTGTTTATCGCTAATCATTTTATATGTAATCAATTTAAAAAGCGCCCGTCACCTATATGAATTAAAGACAGCCGGCAAAAAAATTCCAACAACTATGGATGATTTACGTAGCTTGTTAAACGAACGTTTCCATGCAACTTTAATGACGATTCCCTTACTAGGCGTTCTTTTCTTTACCATCTTGCCGTTGTTATATATGATTTCCATTGCCTTTACCAACTACGACCATAACCATTTGCCACCGAAAAACCTTTTTACTTGGGTTGGATTGGCAAATTTAGGTAATGTAATCACAGGCGATATGGCTTCAACGTTCTTTCCAGTACTTGGCTGGACCTTGATTTGGGCTGTTTTTGCAACCGCAACTTGTTTCTTTTTTGGAATCATTTTAGCCTTGCTTATCAATACAAAAGGCTTAAAATATAAAGCGTTTTGGCGGACTATTTTTGTCATCACGATGGCCGTACCTCCGTTTGTTTCACTTTTAATTATGCGAAACCTCTTAAATGGTTCCGGACCTATCAACGCTCTGTTGTTAAACTGGGGCTTAATCGATTCTTCTATCCCCTTCTTAACAGATCCGAATTGGGCAAAATTAACCATTATTGTTGTCAATATGTGGATTGGTATTCCTGCTACGATGTTAATCTCTACAGGGATTATCCAAAATCTCCCTGAAGATCAAATCGAAGCTGCTAGAATTGACGGCGCCAATAAATGGCAAATTTTTAAAAGTATTACGTTTCCACAAATTCTATTTGTGATGACCCCGGCGCTGATTCAACAGTTTATTGGCAACATCAATAACTTCAATGTCATTTATCTATTAACAGGTGGTGGGCCAGCCAATTCTAACTTCTACGGTGCAGGCTCAACTGACCTTTTAGTTACCTGGTTATACAAATTGACTGTCGATACAATGGATTACAATTTAGCCTCTGTGATTGGTATTTTAATCTTCATTCTCTCCGCAGTCTTCAGTTTAATTGCCTATACACGGACGAATTCATTTAAGGAGGCGTAACTTATGGCTAAAGCAAAAAGTTACCAGAAAAAACAACGTACTGCACTTACCAGCGTTTACATCATTTTAACCATTTTAGCAGTTTTTTGGATGTTCCCTATTGTGTGGATTATCTTAACAAGTTTTCGTGGCGAAGGCGGTGCATTTGTTCCCTATATCATTCCCAAAACATTCACTTTAGAAAACTATAAAGTATTATTAACAAATCAGACTGGCAACTTCCCCTTTGTCCGTTGGTTTTTGAACACCTTGTTCGTTTCCATCGCAAGCTGTCTGTTATCAACTTTTATTACAATCGCAATGGCTTATGCGCTGTCACGGTTGCGTTTCCGCTTAAGAAAACCATTTTTAAAAGTGGCGCTCGTTTTAAATATGTTCCCTGGTTTTATGAGTATGATTGCCGTTTACTATATTTTAAAAGCCTTAAATTTAACTGAAAGTTTATTCGCTTTAATTCTGGTTTACTCTGCAGGCTCGGCGCTAGGTTTTTACATCGCCAAAGGGTTCTTCGATACCATTCCGATGGCTTTAGACGAATCGGCTATGATTGACGGTGCCAACAAGTGGCAAATTTTCACAAAAATTACGTTGCCATTATCGAAACCAATTATTGTCTATACTTCTTTAACCGCCTTCATGGGTCCTTGGATGGATTTTATTTTCGCAAAAGTTATTATGGGTGATAAAGTTGAAAATTACACCGTTGCGATTGGTCTCTTTTCGATGATGACCAAATCAACAGCTAATTCACTATTCATGGCTTTTACAGCTGGATGTGTGCTAATTGCCATTCCAATTACTATTTTATTTATATTAATGCAACGTTTCTATGTAGAAGGCGTGACTTCTGGCTCTGTCAAAGGCTAGAAAAAACATCGTTTGGTTTATAGCCAAACGATGTTTTTTATTTTTTGGCGTTGTTTTCCTTACACGTTTTTCTTCGTAGCGCTTGATAATTGGACAAAATTTTCATGACCGCCAAAAAGTGTTGATTGACTTCTTGATAATCCTCTAACGAAAGAACACTAAGTGTTTCAGATAGTTGCTGTTTTACTTGATTTTCTTTTTGCTTAAAGAGCTTCTCGCCTTCTTTTGTCGTATAAACATTAACCACGCGGCGATTTTCCTGATTATGGCGACGTTGAACAATCGCTCGTTCTTCTAACCCCGCAATAGAGCGACTCACTTGAACTTTCGACGTTCCTACTTGGTTGGCTAACTCCGTCATACTAATTCCTTCATTCGTTGCCACAATTAATAAAATTAACATGTCTAACTTGGTTAATTTTAGATCCTCCAAGTCTAGGTCTTTAAAAAGCAATTGGCTCATATATGAAAAAATTTCAGTAAAGACACTAATATCTAAATTTGATGAATGCTTCTCTTTATCCATATGTTCTCCCTCGTTTCCCACCTAGTGTATACTAAATTCACTTGATTATCAAATGGTAATGATTGATTTTTGTTAACTATTATGTTACGTTATACACTAACTTAAGGTTGTGTTGTTGATAAATTGGAAGAAGGATGCGAAAAATATGCTAGAACTCAAAGAGATAAAAAAATATTATACTGTCGGCGGAACGACCACTAAAGCTTTAGATGGCGTCTCTGTCGCTTTTCGAAAACAAGAATTTGTAGCCATTCTGGGTCCCAGCGGCTCTGGTAAAACGACGATGTTGAATGTAATTGGCGGATTGGACAATTACGATTCTGGTGACTTAATCATTAACGGCAAATCAACAAAAAATTTTAAAGAAGCCGACTGGGATGCTTATCGGAATAACTCAATTGGTTTTATTTTTCAAAGTTACAACTTAATTAGTCATCAAGGGATTTTGGATAATGTCGAGCTTGGTATGACACTAAGTGGTATTTCAAAAGCAGAAAGACGCCAAAAAGCCGAAGATGCACTCATCCGTGTCGGTTTGAAGGACCATATCCATAAAAAACCTTCCCAATTATCTGGCGGTCAAATGCAACGGGTTGCCATTGCTCGCGCTTTAGCTAATGATCCCGATATTTTACTTTGTGATGAACCAACTGGTGCATTGGATTCAGAAACCAGTCTGCAAATTATGGCACTTATCCAAGAACTTTCGAAAGAAAAATTAGTCATTATGGTGACCCACAATCCTGAATTAGCTCATGAATACGCTGATCGAATTATTGAATTTTCAGATGGCCAAATTCGGCATGACTCGCGTCCTCATATTGAACATGAAAAAAAAGAACCTTTCGAATTAAAACGCACCAAAATGAAATTCACGACTGCGCTGCGTTTATCTTTTAATAATATCCGCACTAAAAAAGGGCGAACTTTTTTAACCGCCTTTGCTTCAAGTATCGGAATTATCAGTATCGCGATTGTCCTTTCTCTTTCAACAGGATTCCAAAAACAAATTGATAAAACTCAGTCGGAAACGTTAGCGCAATTTCCGATTACCATTTCTAAAATAGCGACCGATCAAGATCCAGAAAGTTTCAATAATCAGGACAAAAAAGGCACCTTCCCGAAAGAAAAAGAAGTGACTGCTAAAATTAGCGATGCGGACCGTGCGCAACACACGAATTTAATTGATCAAAAGTTTATTGACTATGTCAATCACATTGATCCTGAATTAAGTAATAATATCGGCTATACTCGTCTAGTCAATATGAACTTATTAAGAGAAATCAACGGGAAAGCACAAACTGTCAAATTTTCAAACGATGCACCCGACGGCCAATCAAACGCGATGGCTTCTATGATGGCTGCCCAAACTGGCGTCGGCGTTTCTGCTTTTCCTAAACAACTAGAAAATGGAAAAAACAATTTCTTAAAAGACAATTACTCGTTGCTTGAGGGAAATTATCCAGAAAAAGAAACCGATGTCGTTTTAATCGTCGATAGTAACAATACCACCAATATTAATGCTTTAAAAAATCTTGGCTTTGACGTGAAAGATAATCAAAAGATTGCCTTTTCAGACATTGTTGGCACAAAAATGAAATTAGCCAATAATAATGCATTTTACACCAAATTACCGACAGGCAACTTCATTCCTAACCAAGATTTGCAAGCTGTTTACGATAACCCAGAAAATACTGAATTAACAATTTCAGGGATTTTGCGAATTAAAGATTCTTCAACAATGAATCTATTAGCACCTGGAATTGCTTATAGCGATGCACTTTCAACTAATATGATTGCCAAAAACAAAACCTCTGACATTGTTAAAGCGCAAGAAGCCAGCAATACTAACGTTATGACTAACGAAACATTAGATGCTTCCGCGAAAGAAAACCTGTTGTCTTATTTAGGAGCGAATGAAATTCCTTCAAGTATTATGATTTATCCAAACGATTTCAAATCAAAAGATAAAATTCTTGATTATTTAGATGCTTATAACAAAGGAAAAGATAAAAAAGACCAAATCATCTATTCTGATTTAGCTGGAACAATGACCCGCTTAACAGGTGGTTTAATGGATGCCATCACCTATGTGCTGATTGCATTTGCTGGGATTTCCCTTGTTACAAGTATGATTATGATTGGAATCATCACCTATACTTCTGTCATTGAGCGAACCAAAGAAATCGGTATCCTGAAAGCGTTAGGAGCTCGTAAAAAAGATATTACCCGGGTGTTTGATGCCGAAACTGCTATTTTAGGTGTTGCCTCTGGCATTCTTGGTGTTGTGATTGCTTTTCTCGCAACATTTCCGATTAACGCAGTACTCTATAACCTGACTGATTTAGAAAATGTTGCCACCTTAAATCCAATTCACGGTATTATTTTGATTGTAATTAGCACAATCTTAACCATGATTGGTGGCCATATTCCTGCCCGAATGGCAGCGAAAAAAGATGCGGCAGTTGCTTTACGTGCAGAATAAATAACAAAAAAACAATCCTTTAATTTCTCTTAAAGGATTGTTTTTTATTTGTATTTCTTATAAAACCTCCGTATACTAAGTGATTGTGAATACTTAATAAAAGGAAACGAGGTAATTTCATGTTAAAAAAACATTTTTACTATTTTTTTCACTTTTAGGAGCTATTTTTATTTTAGCTAGTTGTGGCATAGGAAAAGATGCTGTCACAGATGCTAAGTACAAAGTTAGTTTGCAGCAAGCTGCTGAAATCTACGAAAAAGAAGCTGGCAACAGCAAACCATTAGTAAATGTCCAATTTGATACAAAACCAGAAAGTGACTACAGCTATATCTTTACCAACGATACAGAAACACTTTACGTGAATCCTGAAACAGGAAAAGTCACCAAAAATACTGAAGCAAATCAACTTGGCGAAAACGAGACAGCCTTTTCAGCTGCTGAAGTCAAAGAATTAGGCGCTGTTAACGACGTCTTAGCCAAAGCAAAAAAAGAAGTTGGAGGACTTTCTCCACGTATTTTGACTTGGAAGTTAACCAAAAATAACAACAAACTTGTTTATACAGTAGATGTTAAAACGACTACGGCAGATGAAAAAGTTACCTTAGATGCCAATAAATAAGTACAAGCGTATAACTTATCACTAAATAACCAAATCTTAAAATACTCTTCGGGACAGAACCTACGCTTTCGGAAAGCTTAACATTTTCTAAAGCCGATCGTTCTGTCCTAATTTCATTCTTTTAAGCAATAATAATTGTTCGTTACCCCTGCTACCGTTATACTTAGTTTAAAAGAAAAGATGGGAGTATCAATTCATGGTTTATACAGTTGATTTTAAAGAAGTAGCCACTCTTGGTTTAGAAAGTTCACCAGTGGCACCTGCTCTTGCTGGACTAAGAGCGAATGAAGCTCGCTATTTTTGGAATAAATACAAACATCGCTTTACGACCGTCCCTGCCTCTGAAGCTCCAGAAACATTGGCCTGGATTGAAAAAATTTTATTAGAACGAGAATTACATTTCCCTTACAAGCCACTTGAAAATTCTTCTTTCACTTTAGATGGCATAAAAATGGCCTATGTATTTTATGAAAACGGCTTAGCAGTTAACGTGATGTACACATTAGCTGATAAAGGCAAACGCGCCGTTGGGTTTAAACTTTCAGACGGTATGGCAATTCCTGCAGAATTTGAAGGAAAATTCAAATTTGCTCGTCAAAAATCAAAATTAGCTGGAACCATTCGCGGCTCTTATTTTGGCATTAAAGGAACCTATTAAAAAATGCTTTTGCCTTTAATAATAAAGGCAAAAGCATTTTTTTATTTTAATTCTTCAATGTAGTTAAATACTTGTTGTCCAGCAATACCGCCTTCACCGACCGCTGTCGTGATTTGACGCAATGTTTTTTCACGGACATCACCAATGGCATAAACACCAGGAATTTTTGTTCTCATTTCTTGGTCTGTTTCAATCCAACCAGCCTCATTCGTAATACCAGCTTTCTTAAATGGTTCTGTTAATGGATCTAGCCCCACGTAAATGAATACGCCGTTTGCTTCAATTTCAGAAACTTCATCTGTTTTAACATTCCGGGCTTTCACACCTGTCACAACCATTTCATTGCCAACAATTTCTTCGACAACTGTATCCCAAACAAAGGAAATCTTTTCATTTGCAAAGGCACGATCTTGAATGATTTTTTGCGCACGCAATTCATCACGACGGTGAACAATCACTACTTCAGAAGCAAATTGCGTTAAATAGATTGCTTCTTCAACTGCAGAATCGCCGCCGCCAACGACTACTAAGCGTTTATTTTTAAAGAAAGCACCGTCACAAACGGCACAATAAGAAACACCACGGCCAGCAAATTCTTCTTCGCCTTTTACACCCAATTTTCGGTGTTCACAGCCTGTTGCAATAATTACCGCTTTAGCTTCATAAGATTTGTCATCACAAATCACTTCTTTATAAGATCCGTGGTCTTCAATGCCCATCACAATGCCATACGCATTTTCCGTACCAAATTTCTCTACATTTTCATACATTTTATAGGCCAATTCTGGACCCATAATAGAATCAAAGCCTGGGTAATTCTCTACCTCAGCAGTGTTGTTCATTTGCCCACCAGGCGCACCGCGTTCAATCATCAATACAGAAAGATTGGACCGTGATGCATAAAGTGCTGCCGTCATCCCAGCAGGACCGGCACCAATGATAATTACATCATACATTTTATTTCCCCCAAAATTTTAAGTAAGTTTACTTTACTCCTTAAACAATTTCTTGTCTACTTTTCTGCCCTTTTTTGACATTCGGAGTAGGTGTGTCTATTACGTAAGTTATTGTACCACGGTTTTGTGTTTTCTAGGAGGGGGAAAAGAAAAGTTTAAAAATAACGATCACAACGAATCATTTATTTTTAGAAGCCGTTGTACTGCCGCATCAGAGAATTCTTCTTTATCATTTTTTATGCATTCTTGTTGATTTTGCCCTTGCGGAACAAAACGAAATACTGTAAATGATGCAGATAACGTATCAGGATTACTAATCCGATGAAAACTATTATGCATCCGAATAAGTTCTCCTCCTGCACAAATTCTTGAAATAATTTGCTGATTTTCTAGCTCTTCTATTTTCACTTTTCCCGACTGCACAAGTAAAACTTCTTCGATTTTGTGATGCCTATGCCAACCTTGCACAGTTTTTCCTGGCAAGCTATTTATATGTATTTCAAACTCTGGAAATAGAAAATAATTTACTTCTGTTCCATCTGGCTTTTTACGAAAGATGGCCTCGTCTCTTGTTAAAATTTCTATATATTTCTGTAACATGGCAGGCTCCTTTTAACTTTTTTTATAGCCGAAAGCTATTCTTTCAAACTAAATTTGAAGCTACTTTCTGAAAATTCAAGTTCCTTTAAATATACTTTTGTTACCGTTTGAAAATCACTTTTTTAAACAATTGACTGTTCAGTATCAATATCCACTAATCCATCTGTTCATCAGAAACACTTCTACTCTTCTCAAGTACCGCTATGGTATACATTAACCTTACTACTAGCATTATAGCATCAAGTTTTAATCATATGTAGATTTAAAAAAATTGATAGCACTCTAACTGATGCTTTCGCTGTTCATTTAATTTACATGATTATTTTTTAGATGCTAATTAAATGTTTGTCAGTAAGCTGAATTTTTGATATCTTTATCCAGATTACTTATGTCGGTTTATCAGTTGTGCTAACAAAAAAATGATTGTTTTTAAAGATAATTTAATTCATAATATATATAGAATGAAAAAAAGGAGGTTTTATTGTTGAAAGTTGCTATTTGTGATGACAATCCAACGTTAACCGAAAAAATAAACACGATGCTATTTAATTATAACCCAAATATATTTGAAACCTATACCTACTACAATCCTCTCAAGTTAGTCAATCAACTTGACCAAGAAAATTTTGACTTTTTTATTTTAGATATAGAAATGAGTGAAATGAGCGGAATAGACTTGGCAAAAAAAATCCGAGAACGTGATATTTTATCACCTATCGTTTTTTTGACGAGTTACAAAGAATACATGGAAGAAGTCTTCCAAGTACAAACTTTTGATTATTTATTGAAACCGCCTACGGAAGATCGGTTGCACCAAGTTTTGGAAAAACTGAGACAACAGCTAGAAAAAAAAAGAAATTACTTTGTATTTTCTAGTAACAAAGTTACTTATAAAATACCAACCAAAGATATCATTTATTTCGAAAAAGATAAAAGACAAGTATTGATTCATACAGTTGGAGAAATCTACAAACCCTATATGTCAACGAATCAGATAAACGAACAACTTGATACGAATTTTGTGCAAGTCCACTCTTCTTTCATAATAAATTGCGCTTATATAAAAGAGTTAGGAAAAAATTTCCTATTAATGGATTCTAAAGAAAAATGTATTGAAATACCAATAAGTAGGCGCTTCAAAGCCGCCGCTCATAAAAGTATAGTTATGTCCATGAGAGGAAAGATATAATGCTTGATATAACATTACGAAGCCTAAGTTTGTTAGTTTATTTATTTCTTATCTCTTATTTTTTTTCTAATTGGTCAACAGCTATTAAAAATCATAGAGAATTTTATAATGTCATCTGGATTGTTATAATCATATCAGCCATGGTTACGATTATATTATCCAATGCTTACATACCGAACATTTATTTACCGTATCTTAACTTATTACTAAGTTTCATTTTAACTTACACTATTGCTATGCTACACTCAGTCCCTTATCTCGACTCGGCCGTATGGACAATGACACTTATATCAATAAATTTAATCTGTGAAGTATTGTCGTTACACTTTACGAAAATAATTTTAAATGCAGAATTAACATCCTATGGTAGCCCTACTTTTTTCATAACTTCAATAACAATTACAACTTTGATTGGGGTAGCCTGGATAGTCATACTTAAATTTTCAATAGTTAAAGAAGCAAAGTCTGAATTATCGACAAACTTATCATTTATTGTGATTTTATTACCTATTCCCATACTATCAATAATCATTTTATTTGGGCTTTTAATAGGAAACAACAATGACAAAATTTCTGAGATTACTATTACGATTAGTGTCATATTTTTAAACATCTGTGTAATTTTTCTTTATAAAATTACTATAGAATATCAAAAAAATCAATATGATCTTACTTTGAGAAAAAAAAATATCGAAGTGGAGTATAGAATTTTAAATGAAATAAAGAGAAACAGAACTAACGTTTTAAAATTAAAACATGATTTGAAGAATCAATACTTAACAATCCTCGGACTTATCGAAAATGAAGAAGTTAATGAAGCTATCGATTATATTAAGAGTAGTTTTGATATTTTAGAACCACCAACAAAAACTTATGCTGCCGATGGAGTATTAAACTACCTATTGAATGAAAAGCTTGCTGAAGCAAGAAAGAATCAAATTAATGTTGATCATCAGATATTTGTCTCTAAAAATATAAAAATTAATAATGACGTTCTAACTATTGTAATTGGAAATATAATTGATAACGCCATACAAGCATCGAAGAGAATCAAGCCGATTGACAGATATGTCAATATAATTATCAAGCAAGTCAATAATGATTTATTTATTGAAGTATCTAATAACTATAATTCTGAAGAAATTTTTACAAGAAAACATAGAAAAGATAAAGGTTTAGGAATGAAAAACATTGGTGATCTCTTACAACAATTAGGTGGTATTCAACGTCACTGGACGAAAGAACGTAGATATTTTGTAACTATAGTTATATTTAATGTATACAAAGGAAACAAATGCGGTGATAACTAATCAAGTAAATCACCGCATTTGTTAGTATACTTCCATGTCGCATAATTTATCAGAAAATTTCAAAAATAACCAAACAAGCATCAATCCCATAATCGTTGAAAATAGGAACGTTATAGTTGGAAAATTCATAAGACCCATAGCAGAAAAATTCGAATATATTAGCATTAGTACCACTGACGTTATTATTGAAGCAATTTCCGATTGTTTCCAAATTGAAATTATTTCTGACAATATCAAAATTACGAATAGTAGACTACAACTTGTAACTATGGTAATAAAACCAAGGTAAATTTCAAAAAATAAATTTGAACTATGAAACTTCAAAATTAAGTTAAGCAAAACCTCAGTCACAAATGAAATAAGAAGCGCACTTCCAAAGCTAGATAAGATTATCACGTAAAAAGAACTTGTTTTTTTTACGAGAAGCTCTTTTCGATCAATCGGAAAAAGAAACGTTCTATTCCGGTGATTGCCAACATAAAATCGTACAAGCTCTTTCCTTAGTAATACAGCTCCATAAATTGATATGCCGCACATAGAAACAGTGTTCGATAATGCTATAATTCCTTGAAATGACGAGATCGTATCAGCACTTTCATCAAATACTCCCACAAATGAGAAAAACATAAAAAATAACATTTGGATTACCAGTGTAATTAAGAAAACTTTAAACCAAACATTTTTAATTTTATCTAATTCATATCTATAAACATTCAATTTTGAGTCACTAATCATGTTTTCTCTTTTGTTCATCATAATACTCTTTCAACCCCTCTCTATACTCTTCTCGAATCTCAACCATTGATTTTGGTTCTTGTACATTGCCTTTCTCTATAAATATAACGTCATCAAGAAATGTTTCCATATCTCTCAATATATGACTACTAATTATCAACACTCTATTTTCGGACAAGGTCTTAACATTCTCAATAAATAACTCTACACCATCAGGATCTAAACCGTTAAATGGCTCATCTAATAATACTAATGAAGGGTTGTGAGCTGTAGCAAGACCTAGCAAAAACCTTTGTTTCATTCCTAAAGACATCGTATTAAACTTTCTTTTTTTATTTACATTTAGACCAACATCCATTAATAGAGTCTCTATCATTAACAAATTTTTTAACTTGTAATAAAAAGCATGGTCATTGTATATATCTTCAAGCATAAATCCATTTAAACTATCTGAGTTAACAAAGTTAGTACCCACTTGCAATAATATTTTAGGGTCTGCTATTTCTACTTGCCGATTGTCTATTTTAAGTATTCCACTATCAGGTCTAAGCAAACTACATAGACATTTCATCAAAGTTGTTTTACCTGCACCATTCGGACCAACTAATCCATAAATTTTCCCTACTTCTAAATCTAATTGATCAACCTTTAAATTGAATGTATCACTTACTTTTTTATATAAATTATTTATATTTATTGTTTGCATTTTGCAATTCAGTCCCTTCTTGACAATGAAATAAGTGAAAGTAATGTAGTTAACACGAACCAAAAACAAACTACAATAATATTAGAAATATTAACAGTATTCTGTTCATAAAACAGTGATCTTATCAAATTACTCGATGGAACAAATGGTAAAAATTCAAAAAAGTTCACTAAAGCAGAAGGCAATCTATCTGTTGGATAAGTAATAGGCGAGAATAAAAGTCCACCTATCATAATTATCTGAGTTGCTAATCCTACTACATTAGGTGTTAACCAATATGCCAAAGCAAAACCTATAGAGATCATACATAATTGAATTAGACTAAGAATAGCTAGGGCCTTCATTGAGAATCTAATTTGGACATCGAATCTTAAATATGCCGCTAAAAATGACATAAACACCCCAGGTAGTGAGGCCATTCCCCAAATTATAAAGTCGGAAATTAATATGTTCAACCGAGAAACTGGCAATGTCCTTTGATAGTCCACAATGCCCTCCTGTTTTGCTGTACTTACTATTTGAGCAGCAAGAACGCACCCTACCGCAATAATCCCAAGAGTAGTTGCTCCAGATGACAGATAGATAGCTGTCTGATTATTCACATCTGGTATTAGAAGTGCTAACCCGTAGACAATTGCTAATGATAGAAATACTTGAGTTAATGTAAAAACAGGCAATAAGTATTTATGTCTTAATAAACTCCACCCTACTAAAGCAAATAATTCCTTAATCATTGATTTTCTTCTATAATTTTTTATCATTTTCATCTATTAACTCTCCATAGGTTTCATTTAAGGATTTTGGGGAAACTTTATAATTTTGAACTTTTCTTTCTATTACTAATTTCATGACCCAGTCAACTGCTTCTAACACTTGACTGTTCTCTAATTCCATTTCTATCATTAATTCCTCATCGTTTATGTTAGTCTGAATTGCACTCGGTACTATTACACTCTTCAAATCACTTAGATTAAGAAAGTTAACAGTCATATAATTTCGATCGTTTATTTTTATAGACTGTTTTTTTAAGTTCTTATCCTCAAGAACCTTTCCATGATTCATTAGAATATATCTATCAGCATATTTTTCAACTTCTAAAATATTGTGTGTGACCACGATGATTATATGCCCCTTATTAGATAATTCTTTCAGATATCTCCATATTTTTTGCCGTCTAATAGGATCCACATCATTAGTAGGTTCGTCAAGGACTATTATTGGAGAAGGATATACAACGGCCATTGCAAATGAAGTGAGCCTTCTAAGTCCGCCTGAAAGTTTCTGTCCTGGTATATCTTTCCATCCATCTATTTTTAATTCTTTTAAAATTTTAATACACTCTTCTTCAGCTATTTTCTGACTGCCTCCTCTTATTCTTATTATTGACTCGACAGATTGAGCCATCGTTATACCTGCCAAGGGAGCATGTAGTTGAGGCATCATAGAGACATATTCTCTTGCAATTTTACTATCTCTCGCAAATGATAGACCATTAAATGTTATAGAGCCCTTTGTTGATTTCGTTATACCTATAATCTGATTCAACATTGTTGTTTTACCAGCGCCATTATGTCCAGCTATGGCAGTTATTTCACCTTTATTAAAGCGCAAATTTATATTATCATTTGCATAGCTCTCTGATTTCTTGTACTTTTTACTTAGCGAATGTAATTCTAACTGTTGATTCAAAGCAAACCTCCTATATTTAGACTTAATTAAATTGATTGATAACAGGTTGGAACCATAACCAAATTATCATTGCTAGCACACTTATGCTTATTACTTTAATAATGATTAATTTCATAATTGCGACCTCTTCAAAGTAGAAAGGATTATCAACCACAAAAGAAATCAAAATGTTAATATCTGTTTTTTGTATAATGATAAATTGCCACAATATCCTTGTTATAAGTATTGATGCCGCAATAGAATTAACTCCAACACTTTTATTATTCATAATCAAAAAAACTAACAAGAATATTGCATCCGACGACATTCCAGAGGTGATCGCCGTGATTCTACCAAACCTACTCCACGTCCATACATGAGTCATAGGTATCGTAGCAACGGCTTTAACTATGTTTAAATTGATTTTCCTTGAATTCCTTGAAAATATAATGTGCATAAATTCATGAAAAGTTGTAGATACGATTGAGACAAGAATAGCAATTAGAAGAAATTTTAAAGGATTTGTAAACAAAACATTTACTGCACTTCCAAAAGGAGACCCCTTGATTACGAATAAAAATATGCTAATCGTAAACGCAACAATACCGTTAACATCAATCAGGAAAGAGGAGCTTTTAAATAAGATATTCTTAGGCTCGACAAATAGCGGCTTATAATCATCTCTCTGATCGGCTTTTTTTATCATAATTTTATTTTCAACTAATTCATTAAGTACCTCTTCTTCGATTAGTTCGGATGAATTAATTTGTCTCGCCACTTCATCACTCAACACTAATAGTTGATTTTCTTCTGATACATAAACCCAATCGCCATTGTTTAGCTTACGTTTTAACGTACGAGCTTCGGTATAGTCTCGGCCTATTTCTTCTCTTGATAATATTGAAATATTTCCCATTGGGAGACATCTCCTTTACCACAAGTTGGACATTCACTCTCAAACCTTGGCCAAGTTTTATGTGTGAACGAGTTTCCGTCCTCATAGTTAATTTCATATTGCGTTCCCAAACTTTTTGGCTCAGCATATCTTGTTACCACTCTTATTAACTCATCTACAATTGATGCTGTTAATTGAAAGATACCAGGACCATAAGCTATGGATGGGGGAGCAAATTGAATATTTCTAAAACCTACAAATTGTTCAACAAATTTAGGGTCATTTTTACTGAAGTTCAAATTCATGCAATCAAAGCATCCTGTTTTCTGGGGTATTACAGTGTATACTCTTCCTCGGCTAACCTGTGAGGCACCAAACACGCACGGCAAACCAACTTTTACAATAGCTTCATTCACAATTCTATGTATAAGGAAAGGGGGTTCATCAATAGCGCAAACAATGATATCTATTCCTTCTGTCAATTCAACAACATCATTCACATCTATTATTTTTTTATCTACAGTTTCAACGTTAATATTTGAGTTCATTTCATTAATGGCTCTTTTAGCAACTACAGTTTTCTTCTCACCAATATCTGCTTCTCTATATAGTAATTGACGACCTAAATTACTTGTTTCAACTCGGTCATAGTCCACCATTCTGATCATCTTGGGGCCAAGACCCGCTAGTAACGTTAGAATATTTGATCCTCCTCCACCAAGACCTAATAATAGTATTTTCAAGTTATTTATCTTTTCCTGTATTTCAAATGTATCATCATCAGCTTTACAGTACCTACTAAAGTAATTCACATTAGCTAAGTATCTATCTTCAATCATTCTACCAGGAAACGTCTCCTCGATTAGACCTTCATCATTTAAAAAATCTATCCCTTCTTCGATATCTTTTACTGTTAATTCCGGATATTTCCTCTTCATTTCTGTGACAACTTCATCAAATGATCTAACTCCATCGAGTAAATTAGATAATGTCCAAAATTGACCTTCATCATCATCAAATTCAATAGTGATTCCTAATTGGGCCCCAACTCTAAATCTCTCTTTATTTAATTGATACAATGGATAGATTGGTTTTATTCTGGGATATTTATACTTCATTTTTTTCACTCCTTATTAAAAAATGACGAGATATTTCTATCTCGTCTAACCGTTATTTGGTTATCAAATTAGATAATAATCCACCATGCTGTTGCATCAACTGTATCGGCTTTACGTACGTTAATTTTTTTCATTCCGCATCACTCCTTCCGCTAAACTTTTTATTGAAAAAGAAAATAAATTTCTCTTTCAGTATATCTATATAATAACTTTGACAATCATAAGTATTATTGATTGGTAATAATTAACAATTTCAATGTAACAATTTGCAAAACAACTGATAATTTTGCAACTTTTTGATTAAAGCGTTGAACGGGTATATCTTATATTAGGTTACAGTTTAAAAAAGAAATATAAAAAATGGACAAGAACGAACTACAGCCAAAAAAAGAACAGAAGCAAATAAACTAGCAGCTATTATAAGTTTATTTTTAACAATATTTATAGCGGGACAAACCATCTCACTTTTCTGGTATTCAGACTTGCTACTCTATTCAATATTTATTTGAATTGAGATGCTTTCACTAATTTTAATTTGAATTCTACCTTATAAGTTCATAAAAATAACCTCCAAAAATTGTATTTTTCAGATACAACTTTTGGGGGTTAAAATATCTTACCTCAGCCTATTCCTCGGCATTTTTCCATACTTATCATTTCTCTACTTCTCTAAATAAAACTCAAATCGACTTCCTGCATACTGCGTACGAACATATTCAAAAGGTAGTCCGTTTTCAAAATAGGATACTTGGCGCACACGCAGAATCGCATCGCCTCGTTTAATCTCTAAGTATTCTGCGATCTGTTCCGATGCTTGAACAGCAGAGATTGTTTGGTTAGAATGGCCAATTTTGTGGCCAGATTTGGCTTCAAGTGTTTTATAAAAAGAGTTCGTGATTTCAGATTTGCCATATTGCGAGACCAATGAATAAGGAATGCTCGCCACCTCAAAACAAATCGGAATGTCATCCGCAAAACGAATTCTTTCCATTCGTAAAATTGAATCTTCTGGACCTAGTTGTAATTTTTCCATCTCACTAGAACTAGGTTTCGCTACAAAATAAGACACCGTCCGACTAGAAGGAACGCGATTTTGAGACAAGGTAATTTCTGTAAAACTAGTGGTACCTGTCATTGTTTCTTGAACTTTCTTACGTGCTACATACGTTCCTGAACCAATTTTTCGTTCTAAAATCCCTTCGTCTGCTAAAGTCTGAATGGCTTGGCGTAAGGTCATTCGACTAACATCAAATTTCAAGGCTAATTCTCGCTCAGAGGGCAAACGATCCCCGATACTCCAGACACCTTTTTCAATATCTTCTTTGATTTTATCGTGAATTTGAATATAAATTGGTATATTTTGAACCATTTACGCTTCCTCCTCTTCGTTCATCTCCTCTTCTATTATAACTGGTATAGACCGTATAAACAACCAAAAAATGATAAATAAAAGAGGAATTGGAATTTTTATCAAAGTTGGTCTAGTTGCATGCTTTCTTTTTATAACAAAAACATTTGGCTTAGTCAGTAAAAAGTGACCAAGTCAAATGTTTTTAAACGAATTTCTATTAGTTATTATCTTTTTACATTTTCTTCTTTCAACAACTTGTTCGCTGTGGCCATCATCAAACGGATTCGGTTCAACTGATTGACCAAAGATACCCCTGGATCATAATCCACCGCCGCAATGTTTGCTTGCGGATATTGACGTCGTAGCTCTTTCACGACCCCTTTTCCAACAATATGGTTCGGTAAACATCCAAACGGCTGCATACAAACGATGTTATTCACCTCATGTTTTAAGAGCTCAATCATTTCAGCTGTTAAAAACCAACCTTCACCCGTATGATTGCCAATTGATAAAATTTTACTTGCGTCTGCTGCCATATCATAAATGGAATGAATGCCATCAAAACGGACCGACTTTCTCAATGCCTTATCCATTGGTTTTTCTACCAATTCAATGATTTTTATCGCAAATTCTGCTAAACGTTTGCTTTGTTTTGACATGCCCATATTTTCGTATTTCCAAATTTGATTGTACAAAGAATAGTTCATAAAGCCAACAATATCTGGCACAACTGCTTCAGCACCTTCTTCTTCTAGCAAACGCACAATATCATTATTCGCTGTCGGCGAATATTTCACTAAAATTTCCCCGACCACACCGACTTTTGGTTTTTTTATCTCCTGTAAAGGAATTTCATCAAACGTCCGAATAATTTTTTTCATGAAGTGATTAAATTGTGTCAGCGAACCATTCCGGACATTGGCTTCCACTCTTTTTAGCCAATCTTGGTGTAGTTGATCCACCATTCCTTTTTCTGTTTCATAAGGTCTTGTTCGATAAACTACTCGTTCGAATAAGTCACCATATAAAAAGGCAACTACTAAGCGTTTGATCATTGGCAACGTAAATTTAAATCCTGGATTGGATTCGACCCCTTTATTACCCATCGAAACTGAAACTACAGGAACTTGAGAAAAACCGGCATCATTTAAGGCTTTTCGTAATAAGGGAATGTAATTCGTTGCGCGACAACCGCCCCCTGTTTGCGTCATTAAGACACTGACATTATCCAAATCATATTGACCACTTTCCAAAGCTTCAACTAGTTGTCCGATAGAAATAATTGCTGGGTAACACGCATCATTATTGACATATTTTAACCCGACATTCACGGCTTCTTTATCCTGCGCAGGCAAACAGACGACATGATAGCCAGAAGCTTGTAATGCTACATCGACTAATCCAGATTGATGAATCGGGCTAAGCATTGGTAACAGTAAAGTATGTGTTTTTTTCATTTGTTTTGTAAACACTATTTTCTCTGGCTCTTCCATTTGCATATGCGGAACAAACTGTTGCTTCTCCCGCTCATTGACAGCCGCTTTCAAGGAGCGCAACCGAATACGAATTGCGCCCAAATTCGCGCCTTCATCGATTTTGAGGACTGTATAAATTTTGCCAGACCGATCCATGATTTCTTCTACTTGATCGGTTGTCACAGCATCTAAGCCGCAACCAAAGGAATTCAGTTGGACAAGTTCTAAATTTTTCGTCTTAGCCACTACTTTAGCCGCCGCATATAAGCGAGAATGATAGACCCATTGATTCACCACACGTAAATTCTGCACGTCTCCAAGATGCGAGATACTGTCTTCTGTCAAGACATGGAATCCTTCCTGTGTAATGACTTCGGCAATGCCGTGATTAATTTCTGGATCCAAGTGATACGGTCGTCCCGATAAGACAATTCCTCTCTGGCCTTTTTCGGTTAACATGGCTAACGTTTCTTCGCCTTTTTCTTGAATTTCTTTTTTAAAAGCTGCTAATTCTTGATAACCATGATGCAGCGCTGTTTGAATTTCTTCTAGGGAAATCCCTAAATCAGCAAAATTTTCAGCTAAAACTTTGGCAACTGCAGCTTCATTCGCTAAATTAAGATAGGGATTTCGATAATCCACTTGGCCCTCTCTGATGGCATCCACATTATTTCGAATAACATCTGGGTAGCTTTGCACAATTGGACAATTAAAATGATTATCCGCTTCCACTGTTTCTTGCTGTTCAAAAACAACACCAGGATAAAAGATAATTGGCACTTGCGCATCAATTAATGCTTGAATATGTCCATGCGCCATTTTCGCTGGGTAACAAACCGTATCACTGGGAATCGTTTCAAGGCCTTGTTCATAGATTTGCTTATTAGAACGTGGCGATAATTCGACCCGAAAGCCCAAGTCAGTAAAAAATGTATGCCACAAAGGATAATTTTCATACATGTTTAGGACTCTAGGGATACCCAAACGCCCACGAACCGCTTTATTTTCCCGCAAAGGTCGGTACTTAAATAACTTGCGGTACTTATAATCAACCAAATTCACTTTGCGTTCTTCTCGTTTAATTTTAATTCGCGCACCACGTTCACAGCGATTTCCCGTAATAAATTGGCGCCCATCTGAAAACACTGTGACCGTTAATTGACAATTGTTTTCACACAAGCCGCAATGAGTAAATTCCTTTTCAGAGGTAAATGCCGCTAACTCTTCTAAAGAAAGAAGCGTGGTTTCTTCCCCAATTTCATAAGCGTCCAAAGCAATCAGCGCTGCCCCATAGGCCCCCATCAAACCAGCAATAGAAGGACGAACCACTTCACGACCGCTAATTTTTTCAAAAGCTCTCAAGACCGCTTCATTGTAAAATGTTCCTCCCTGGCAGACAATCTTTTCTCCCAACTCTTCAGGTCGGCGAACCTTAATAACTTTATAAATGGCATTTTTGATGACTGAATAAGATAGTCCAGCAGAAATATCGCCGACAGAGGCCCCTTCTTTTTGAACCTGTTTCACTTTTGAGTTCATAAAAACAGTACACCGAGAACCTAAATCAACCGGCGCTTGCGATTCTAAAGCCGCCAAAGCAAAATCCTTCACGTTATAGTTTAAGGATTGCGCAAAGGTTTCAATAAAAGAACCGCACCCAGAAGAACAAGCCTCATTTAATTGAATGGAGGAAAGCACGCCATTTTTAATGGTCATCGCTTTCATATCTTGTCCTCCGATATCCAAAATAAAATCCACACCTGGCTGAAAATGGTTGGCTGCTTTGTAATGGGCCATCGTTTCAACTTCACCAATATCGACTTTTAACGCATTTTTTATTAGCTGTTCTCCATATCCTGTAACAGCCGCTTTTCCGATAAAAACTTCTTCAGGCAGTTGTTGATAAAGTGATTTCAGTACTGTCATGGTGGTTTCTAAAGGTTGCCCTTGGTTATTACCATAAAAAGAAAACAACAAATGACCATCTTCATCAATCAATGTGACTTTTGTCGTTGTGGAGCCTGCATCAATCCCTAAAAAGGTCACGCCAGTATGTTGAGATAAAGGTTTCTCCGTTGCTTGGGCTTGCGCGTGTCTTTCTCGAAAATCTGCTAAATCTTCTGCGCTGTTAAATAACGGTGGTAACGTGTCGCTCGGCTGTAAATCAGTAGCCTGGCTGTTCACTAAGCGCTGAATTAATTCTTCCAATGTACATTCGCCTGCATCTTCTGAATAAAGTGCTGCTCCCATTGCTACAAACAGTTGCGGTTGTTCTGGAAAAATAACATCTTCTGGCTGAATTGCTAAGGTTTCAACAAACCGTTTTCTCAATTCTGACATGAAAAATAAAGGTCCCCCTAAAAACGCTACTTTACCTTTAATTTTGCGACCAGCAGCTAACCCAGCGATTGTTTGATTAACTACCGCTTGAAAAATACTCGCCGCGATATCTTCTTTCGCTGCTCCTTCATTGATTAAAGGTTGAACATCTGTTTTGGCAAAAACCCCACAGCGGGAAGCAATCGGATAAATAGTTTGATAATTCTTCGCCAATTCATTCACTCCATTGGCATCCGTTTTAAGTAAAACAGCCATTTGATCGATGAAGGCGCCTGTCCCACCTGCACAACTACCATTCATTCGTTGCTCTAAAGCACCATCAAAAAAAGTGATTTTCGCATCTTCTCCGCCAAGTTCAATAGCAACATCCGTTTCTGGGATTATTGTTTCAACAGTTCGTGTACACGCGATAACCTCTTGAACAAAGGGAATCCCTAATACCTCAGCCAGCCCCATACCACCAGAGCCAGTTATGCTCATTGTCACAGGTTGGTCTGCACCGATCCTTGCTAGCCCTTCTTTTAAAATGCGTTCCGTTGCTGCTTTGACATCTGAAAAATGGCGTTCATATTTTGTAAAAATAGGCTGATTTTGCTTATTTAAAAATACTAATTTTACTGTCGTTGACCCAACATCAATCCCTGCTCTCATAACCATCAATTAAAATACCCCTTCATTTTTCAACAGTTTGTTGATTATTATACAAACTGTTTGTTATAATAGATATACCTATTTTAGAAAGGTTCTAAATGATTTGCAACAAGCAATTTACCCTATTTTGTGAGATAAACAACAAAGTTTCCGCGAATGTTGACTATCTCGAAAGGAATTTATGATGGCAAAGAAAACAGACCTTAGAGTACAACGAACCAGAAAAATGATTATTGAAGCTTTTTTTAAACTTGTAGAAACGAAAGGCTACGAAGCGGTGACGATTCAAGATATTGCTGATGAAGCTATGATTAATCGTGCGACTTTTTATGCTCATTTTAAAGACAAACAGCATTTATATGATGCAATCTTCACCTTTACGCTTAGTGCTTTCACCGCTATTCTTGATTCGCAACAACTGGTTAATGGCAACCGTGTCCGCGTGAAGCACATTGAAGAACTTCTGACGCAGCTCTACATTAACATTCAAGAGAACAAATCTTTCTTCTTAACTATCATGGACAATAATTTCAACGAACACTTTCGAAAACGCTTAGCTGAAATTATCGAAGAAAAATATGCGACGATTTTTTCGCAGTTGCGTATTACCGAAAATGATATTGACGTACCGATAGATTTTGTTATTGAATACATGACCTCTATCTTCATCGGTACCCTTCATTGGTGGATTACTAGCGAGACGGATATGACACCCAACCACTTAGCCCAATTAGTTATCAAATTAGTCGGTAATGGGCATTTAACTGTCTTAGGCATCGAATTAGAAAAATAAAAACACCGGAGTAGACAATAATTTTGTCTGCTCCGGTGTTTCTGTTAAAGACGAATTAGTTTTTTGAACGCCATTTGATATTGTGGGCTGTATTTCTTGAAGAAGTGACTTTAACACCACTTTTGATGTTGCCTTTTTTACGAGGAATTAAGTCAACTTTGACATCATACTTACCATCGCGTGCTAAATCGTAAACATTTTCAACCATTTCTGTAATTTTTTCTTTAAAGTTCATTCTTATCAACTCCAGACTATTCTTTCTTAATACTTTAGCATATTCTTATATAAATGAAAACTTTTCTAGCCTGTACATGAGGAAAATCTTACCTCATTTTTGTTATATAATTATACAAAAAAAGAACATCTCTCTACCAGAAATGTTCTGAAAACTGGGGTAGCTGGATTCGAACCAACGCATGACGGAGTCAAAGTCCGTTGCCTTACCGCTTGGCTATACCCCAAAAAGAAAATGGAGGAAAGTGGATTCGAACCACTGAACCCTAAGGAACGGATTTACAGTCCGTCGCGTTTAGCCACTTCGCTATTCCTCCAAAAAGTCATTGTCGCTGTAACGACCTGACTTAGTTATAATACAATCTTTTCCAGAAAAAAGCAACCCTTTTTTTAAAAAAATTGTTATTTATTTTTTATTCACTTAAATTCCATTGACGAATAATTGTTTCAAAGGCTTCGTCCAGATTTTTTGCTGTACCTTCTTGCTTGCCATCAATTTCAATGATGAATTTTTTATCATTTTGCGGAATGACACGACCGATTTCTTTTTTACCAATAAATAATTTGTTCATTAAAACATTCGCTCCATTGTATTGGGCTTTTTCTTCTTCGACACGTACTTCAATATCTTTATTCTTTTTTGACATCTCTATCCCTCCAAGAACTCTATGTTATCAGAATCTTTGAAACAAAACAAGCACTCGCTATTTCTCTGTCAGATTGTTCGTTTATCGTTTCAATGCAGCATTAAGGAGTAACGAAATGCGATTCGCTACTCCTTAAAGGCTGATTTCTATTCTTTTTCTGAACCTTCTGCTGCATGATAGTTCACGCTATTTGAGGTACCTTTTTTAGAAAAGTTTTCAATTAGCTCTTTCACGTCAAGGCCCGTTGTTTCTTTTAGTGTTTCTTGTGTACCAGCCAACAAGTTTGTTGCATAATTGGTAATACGGTTGGCGCCAGAATTTTCGCCACCTGCGCCTGTATCTACCACTGAAATCTTGTCGATGTTGCCCAATGGTTGTGCTGCTTCTTTCATTAATTGTGGCAACATTTCCATCACCATACTTAACACAGCTGCTTCACCATATTCTTTGAAGGCATCAGCAATCTTTTGTTTGGCTTCGGCTTCCGCTGCACCACGAGCTAAAATAGCTTCGGCTTGCGCTTGACCTGTTAAACGCGTTTTGTTGGCTTCCGCTTCGGCTAATGCTTCAACTTTGAAGCGTTCTGCTTCGGCTTCTGCCACTTCACGTGCTTTTTGAGCAAGAGCTTCTTGTTCACGTGCATAACGATCTGCATCGGCTTTTTTCTTCACTTCTGAGTCGTATTGTTTTTCACGACGCGTAATTTCTTTTTCTTCTAACTCAATTTGTTTTTGACGTTCAACGACTTTGACTTCCATTTCTTGTTCCACCACGTGTTGTTGTGCACGCGCGCTTTCCAAGTTATAGGCTTGGTCTGCTTTGGCTTTGGCAATGTCTTGTTCTTGTTTGTATAACGCTAATTTCAATTCTTTTTCTTTTGAAGCTTCTGCAATTTCTGTTTGACGTTGCAATTCCGCTTGTTGTGATTCTTTTTCAGCTTCCGCTTTTTTGATACGAGTTTCTTTCAAGGCTTCTGCTTCAGCAATATCTGCATCACGTTTAACTTGAGCGATTCTTGGTTTCCCTAATGAATCCAAGTATCCATTTTTATCACGAACTTCTTTAATTGTGAACGACACAATAACTAAGCCCATTTTAGCTAAGTCAACACTGGCAACTTCTTGTACACTTTGGCTAAATTTATCACGATTTTGGTAAATTTCTTCCACTGTCATTGAACCTAAAATCGAACGTAAATGTCCTTCTAATACTTCACGTGCTTCATTTTCTAATTCTTCCGTTGTTTTTCCTAAAAATTGTTCCGCTGCTGTCGCAATTTCTTCAACTGACGAACCAATTTTAATGATTGATGTCCCATCACACATCACAGGAACCCCTTGTTCTGTGTACACTTCTGGTGTAGAAACATCTAATTTACTTGAAAGCAAACTAATTCGATTTGAACGTTGGAACACTGGTAAGACAAACGCACCACCGCCACGAACGATTTTAATTTTGTTGCCACCTTCGTCTACATGAACATTTTTAGAGCCTAGATAGCTCCCGCTGATAATTAACGCTTCATCAGGTTTGGCTGTCTGATATTTAGAAACAAACACAATTAATAACATTAATAATACTAAAACTGCAATAATAATCGGTAACAAAATCCCCATTTTCTTCTCTCCTACTCTATATTTTTAGACTGCCTTCGTAAGGAATGACATAACAAACCCGTTCTTTCAATTCAATAATCAATACCTCACTACCTCTTGGCGCAGCCACTTCTTGTGGCACATAAAATGCTGCTGGTCGACTTAACGAACCTGTGACACTCTTCAATTGAATCTCGCCCATTCCTTGGACAGGAATTGGGGTAATCACAGTAGCAACACGACCCTCCATGTCTTTTTCCGAAATAGAAATTGTGGCCTCCGAATTTTTCAAAGGGACCAACACATAAAAATTTAGGAAGAAAACAATAATGGTTGAAAGAATACCACTGACAATTAAAATAAGCCAACTATTCACCGCTGTTAATTCTTCCCCAAGGTACCCAAACAGCGAGGTAAAAGCAATCCATGGAATAATCAGCATTGGGTCCACCGGTCCATCAAAATTAAAAACATCCCCAAAAATAATTAGTAAAAAAGCGAGGACCGCGCTCCCCACTAATGCATAAAAATAAACCGTTTCCAATGGTAGACCTTCTAACACTTTTCCCACACTCCTTTCTGTGCTATAACCTAGTAATAGTGTACCAATTTTTAAATAAAAAGAGTAGTAATTTCCAAATAAATCTCAAAAGATACATCTTAAGACCTATTTTTTCTTAATAAAAGAAGCAGCAATAAACGAGCAGTCCTAGAATTATCGAACTTCTACGGACTGCTCGTTTTTAAAATGTGCTATTCATTTGATTTTAACGCTTCAATCATATTGATTTTCTTCAATTTCCGATGCATAATGACCATCACAAACAACGTGAAACACATGGTGATGACTGCGGAATACAGATAACTTGGCCAATGAATAATTGGCGAAAACATAATTAAATCAACTTCAACGGTTGCTAAAATATATTGATGCAAAATTTTCCCAAAGAAGCAGCCAACAATAATACCAATGAACGTTAAAATAATGTTTTCACGGTAAACATAGGTGGTGACTTCACGATCGTAAAACCCTAAAACCTTAATCGTGGAAAGTTCTCGAATCCGTTCAGAAACATTAATGTTGGTTAAATTATATAACACAATTAACGCTAAAGAACCAGAAACAGCAATTAGTACCCAAATGACAATATCAAGGCTTTTCAGCATATCATCAAACGAACCTTTCATCGCAGTTAAAAACGTAATGTTCAACACTTTCGGCTGTTTTGTCAACGCCTCTCCGATTGAGGTTTCTTGTTTTGAGGATAACTTTTTGTCAAAAAGTAGGAATTCTGTATTATACTCCGGCTTCTGTGTCGTCATCGTCTGGTAGAGTTTCGGCGTCATATAGACAAAATGACCCGTGTAGTTCTCTGCAATCGCGGCAATTTTCACGTGATAGGTTTGATTATCACTATTTTCTAAATTTAATTGATCTCCGACTTTATAGCCGAATAATTTAGCTAATTTTTCATTAATGATTACACCGTCATCGTTGAGGGAATATTTTTCTCCAGTGACTCGATCATTAAATAATTGAAACTCAGCCATTTTCGAAGGATCTTGTGGCACATAAAGAGTAATATTTTGAGTTGGTGCACCTTGGCCCTTCGTTTTAAAGATTTCTGAATATAACGGAATTGTTTTATTCAAACCATCCAGTTTGCGCAACGTTTCTTGATACTTTTTTGTCTCTTCAGGTGTTGTTTGCTCTTTAAAAGTCACGACTGCTTGGTAATGCCAGATTTTATTAAATTGAATTGTAGCGACATCCACAATTGAATCGCGTAAACCAAAACCAACAATTAACAGCCCCATACAACCAGCTATTCCGATAACGGTCATCAGCATCCGTCGTTTATAGCGGAACAGATTTCTAGCGGTCACTTTTTGAATAAAGCTCATGCGTTGCCATAAAGGGCGGATTCGTTCTAGTAAAATCCGTTGGCCTGCTTTCGGCGCTTTGGGTCTTAGCAAGGTAGCTGGGGTACTTAATAAATCGATTCTTAATGTCACCAAGGCCGCTCCCACAGTACAAGCTAAGGCTACAACGATGCCCCATAGACTGTAATTTAAGTACCACGGTGTAACTAAATCAGGAATATTGTACATTTGACCGTAGGCATCAAAAATTATTTTAGGGAATAGATAATAGCCAACTGCCAATCCTAATAATGCACCTGTTAGGCTAGCAACCGTTGCATAGGTAATAAAAATCGAAGCAATTTCACGATTACGATAACCTAAAGCTTTCAAACTACCAATTTCCATTCTTTTTTCTTCCACCATACGTGTCATGGTAGTTAAGCTGACTAATGCCGCAATTAGGAAAAAGAACAACGGGAATAGCGTGGCTAAAGAAGAAATCCGATCAGCGTTATCTTGATATTCAGAAAATCCTGGATTGTCTTCCCTGGTAAAATAATAATACGTTGGGGCTTTCAAATTGGCTAGCTCTGTTTCTTTTTCAGCCAACAGTTGTTCCTGTTTAGCCAATTCGTCTTTTTGCTTTTCAAGCATCTCAGCTGGAATTCCTAGTTGTTGCTCCAACTGCGCAAGCGCTTGTTTTCCCGTTTCCAGCGCTTGTCGACCTTGGTTAATGTCCGGCTGAGCCGAATCACGTAGGGCGGCAACCTGTTCTTCTGGCCGATTTTTCAGTGCCTCTTTTACCTGATCCAAGGCCTGCTCTCTTTTCTTTTCATAATCAGAGGAATACGTATTTTGATGTTTTAATGAACGAAATGAGATTAGCAATTCTGGATACCGTTGACTGTCAAAGGCTTTTTCCGAAACCACGCCAAAAAAGTTTAACGTTCCAGAACCGACCGTTGTGGTTCCCCTGGATGTATTATCAATATATTCTGGTGAATTGATAAATCCAACAACAGTAAAATGAGTTTGTGTCAGCCCTTTTTCTTTAATCGCTGCATCGTTTAAAGTGATTTTATCACCCATTTTATAGTCATATCTAGTTTTCGCTAATGTATCTAATGCAATTTCATTTGTTTGTTTAGGTAACCGACCGTCAACTACTTGATAGTTAACCGATCCTGCTTGATTTTTTCGATAGCCAAACAATTTTACTGCATTATTTTGCGGCCCAATCGTGGCATCTATTGTATACCGCGGCACAACTGTTTCGACATCTTTTAAAGACTGTAGTGTTGTTAAATCTTTCTTTTCCAGTCCCATTGTAGAAATTATTCGCGCATCTGGAAGCTGCTCTTTCTGGTAATAATTATTCGCGGTTTTAATCATATCTGGGCCAGTAGCTTTCAAACCAACAAAGACCATTACACCAAGGAAAATAATCCCCATAATCGATAAAAACCGTGTAGTAGATTGTCTAATTTCACGTAAGCTTGTTTTAATTAGCGCTGTTTTCTTCATTTTAGGCACCTACCATTCAATTTCAGCAACCAATTTAGGCTGATCATTCACAGTCATTTCACGAACTTTCGCATCATTAATTCGAATTACCCGATCGGCCATTTCTGCAATGGCTGAATTATGGGTAATAATTAAGACGGTCGTTCCTGTTTCACGAGCAGTGTTTTGCAAAATGGTTAAAATTTGTTTCCCTGTTTCATAATCCAGCGCTCCTGTCGGTTCATCACATAAAAGTAACTTGGGCTTTTTAGCAATCGCACGGGCGATGGTTACTCGTTGTTGTTCACCACCAGAAAGTTGCGCTGGAAAATTATCTAAACGTTCCCCTAAACCCACCGATTGTAAAACATTGGTCGAATCCAACGCATCCGCAACGATTTGCGAAGCCAATTCGACATTTTCTTTTGCTGTTAAATTTGGGACTAAATTGTAAAATTGGAAAACAAACCCGACATCATTGCGGCGATAAGTGGTTAATTGTTTCTCTGAAAACTGAGCGATATCTGTACCATCAATAATAATTTCCCCTTCATCACAGCTGTCCATTCCACCAAGAATATTTAAAACAGTTGATTTTCCAGCACCGCTGGGGCCTAAAATAACCGCTACTTCTCCTTTTTCCACTTCAAAAGAAATGCCGTCATTCGCAGTAATAGTTGTCTCTCCCATTTGGTAACGCTTGTATTCATTTTTGACTTCAATATAGGCCATCCACTATCCCTTCCCTTCTACATTAAAATAGTAACATATCTGAGAAAACAAGTCTTTCAAAGAAAAGCCTTTTTTGATTTTTTAGCAAATTTACGTATAATAGAAAAGATGGTCCACTTAAATTTGGACTATTGCAAGTATAAAATTAGAGGAGCACGTTATGGCAAACAGAAAGAAGAAACCACCATTTAATTCAACCATCATGCTGATTGGCGCATTAATCATTTTAATTTTAGGCGCGGTTGGCGTTAAAGTTCCTGATGCTTTACAAGATTTATTTAATGTTCAACCACAAACAACCACCCCCTCAAGCACACCAGCACCAAAAGGAGATAATCCTGGACCCATTGAAAATGGTAAAGCCACATTTTCAGCAGAGGAATTAAAGGATAGCTCAAACGGCTGGATTACTTATCATTCACTAGATCGTCTAAAACGAGCGACAGGCGCTGATGCGCTATTAAAACCCGCAATGGTCAATACAGGAACTTCCGCTAATAAAGATATTCGACCAGCTGGTTTCATTTCAGGAAAAGCTAATCATTCGCGTGGCCACCTAATCGGCCGTCAAATGGGAGGCAGTGGTGATGATCCACGTAACTTAACCACCTTGTATCAGAATCCTGTCAACACTCCTTATATGACGAAATATGAAAATCAGATTCGGGCAGCTCTTGATCGCGGCGAAACCGTTCGCTATCGCGTGACACCTGTATATAACGGAAACGATTTGTTGGCTGAAAAAATCATCTTAGAAGCCAAAAGCCTTAAAACAAATTCACCCATTGATTTTTCAGTAACTATTTTAAACAAACAATAAGGAGGAACTTTCATTGGATTTTGAACAGCTAAAAGAAACATTACCCGATGCAAAACCACAAACATTTTTGCAAGCAATCCTCTCTCAACCTCAAGAAGAGGATGCTGAATTAACTTTCAGTGAAGAAATTGATGAACAGTTTGTCGAAAATTGTAAATTTTTAGCCTCTCCGGAAACCATTTCTGAAACAGATGTGGAACATTGGCGCGAACAAGACTTTTTAGTTGTCGCCCAAAGTTTAGATGGCGATTATCTAGCAGGCACTCTGGAGCAAACCTTTGTGATTCCTAGCTCCCTTTACAAAGAGGATATTGAGCAATTTGACAAGCAATTAATCGATTTTTTTATTGCCTACGAGAACAAAGAAATCACTTCTGCGATTTTACCAAAAGAATTATAAAAAAAGCTTGCGGATAAATTTCCGCAAGCTTTTTCTTGTGTCTTATGCTCGATAACGTTCAACGCCATCTAAATAAGTAGCTGCTAATTCCATGGTTGGTTCTAATACGATAAAGTCAGCATCACGACCATTTGCAATCATGCCGCATTGATCATCAATTTTACAGCTGATCGCAGGAACTAATGAAGCCATCATAATTGCTTGTGCAGGTGTTGCAATACCCCAATCAACTACATTTTTAATTGCTTCTTTTAGTTTTAAAATACTTCCTGCTAAGTTCCCAGTATCCAAACGAGCCGTTCCTTCTGCTACCACAACAGGAAATTCACCTAAATTGTAGTTGCCATCTGGCATACCGCCAGCCATCATGCAGTCTGTAATTAACGCAACGTGATCATGGCCCGCTTTTTCCATCAATACTTCAGCCGCTTGCGGATGTACATGGTGTCCATCACAAATTAATTCAGAGAAAACGTGTTGTAACGTTAACAATGCACCAACCATCCCTGGTTCACGGTGATTTAAGCCACGCATCCCATTATATGCATGAACAAAAACGCTAGCGCCTGCTTCAACTGCCACATCAGCTTCTTCTAAGGTCGCATTACTATGGCCTAAAGCAACAACGACACCTTCATCTGTAACGGTTTCAACAAATTCTTTCACACCATTACGTTCTGGTGCCAACGCAATTTTCTTAATAATTCCGCCTGAAGCTTCTTGCCATTCGTGGAATGTATCAAGGTCTGGATCTCCAAAATAACTTGGATTTTGTGCGCCTTTATGTTCTTCAGTAAAGAAAGGTCCTTCAAAGTAAATCCCTTGAATTTTTGCACCAGGTACTTCTTGGTAGACTTGACCAATCGTACGTGCAACGTCTGTTAAACGTTCTTTACTTGAAGTTAACGTTGTTGGTAAAAATGAAGTTACACCACAAGATAATAAGCCTTCAGACATCACTTTAATGCCTTCTGCATCGTTATCCATTACGTCATGATTCATGTAACCATGAATATGAGTATCCACTAAACCTGGGGCAATCCATTTGCCTTCCTCACGAATAATTTTTACGTCCCCTTGCGGTTCATCTTTTGTATAATTACCAAAGATACCATCCGTAATTTCTAAATAACCAGGTCCTTTAACATCGCTTTTTAAAAAGAACTTGTCTGCAAAGATAAATGTTTTCATCTTCATCCTTCTTTCTTTATTTTACTTACTTCAAAAGTACTCTTAATCAGTACAAAAGTCAAGAAATGGTGTAGACCTTTTAAGCAATTCTGAGGATTTTTTAAAGATTGCCACTTTCCACATTTTTCATTTGTTGTGCTAAGTTTAGATAACGTTCTGCTTCTTCGTGTTTATTCTTTCTCATTAAAACTAAATATTTTAGATTTAATAATTCACTTAAATAATAATAACTATTTTTTTTGCGGGCCCAAGTAATTCCTTGATCCACATAAATTTCGGCATCTTTTTCTGTATAATTTTTGAATAAGAAATCAGCATAATTAAAAAATATTTTCGTTAACTCTGCATTACTGCGTTCATTTGGCAATTGATTAAAATAATGAATACTCAAACTTAAAAATCGTTCTGCTTCTACTCGATTGCCCATGTAACCATAAGTGGCACCTAGACAACTAATTAATTGAATCTCTAAATCAGAAACATTTAATTTATCGGCTTTATAGGTGAAAGATAACCCTTTACGCAAGCTAGCAATAGCTTTTTCATAATCATTTAGAACAAACAATTCACAACTACCTAAATAATAATAATATTTTTGCCAGTCCGTATCTAAATACAATTGTTCTTCAATACGATTTTCCTTTAAATAATTTAATAATAATTGATATTTTTTATGGCGAAAATATTCAGCCATTTTTTCAAATGAATACGTAACAACGTGCACATCACCAGATTTATAACGCATAATCTGGTCAACAGTCACACCTAAACGATCACAAAGTTGTTGCATTACGAGAACGTTTGGCAACTCTTCATTGTTTTCAATGCGACTTAAAACACTTTGCGAACAGATGTCTTCTGATAACATTTTCTGTGTCAATTTTCTATTTTTTCTAATTTCTTTAATAACTGCACCTAAAGAATTCATCACAATAGCTCCTATTTATATCGGCCATTTTCCTTGCAAAATGGGGATTTTGTCAAAATATGCGAATTCGCATTATGCTTTTATTGTACTTTATTGCATAATATACTGCAAGAACATTATCTAAGGTTTTCTTAGAAAATAAATAGGTTCATTTTTATTAAAAAGGAGTGTTATTGTATGGCCGAAGAGAAAAAGGTTCACTTCATTTGGGAAAAAACAAATTATTCAGGCTTTGTGGAGAAGGAGTATGAAAATTCTTATCTCATCGTAGTAGCAAATCCTAGTCCTGATATGGAAGAAAAATATACCAACCGAATAATTATTAGTAAAAAAGCATGTGAAACCGCAGAATAGTATTGTTGATAAAACAAGAACTACCAAAAAATAGCTTCGTTAGAGGCTATTTTTTGGTAGTTCTTTTATTTTTGTTTGTAGGTACTTAAAAATTCACGCATTTTATCTGCTGTAGTTTTTAAGTCTTCCATCTTCGGTAAATAAACAATACGGAAGTGATCGGGTTGTTGCCAGTTGAACCCACCACCATGGACTAATAAAATATGATGTTTGTGTAAGAAATCTAAAACAAATTTTTCATCATCATAAATGTCAAATTTGGCCGTATCAATTTTCGGGAAAATATAGAAAGCTGCTTTAGGCTTCACGGCTGATAAACCAGGAATATCATTTATCGCATTGTAAATAAATTCTCGTTGTTCGTAAATTCTGCCACCTGGCAAAAGTAAATCATCGACACTTTGATAGCCACCTAATGCGGTTTGAATGATTTGTTGTGACAACACATTTGAGCATAACCGCATGGAAGCAAGCATATTTAGCCCTTCGATATACCCTTTTACTCGTGATTTATCTCCACTTAACACCATCCAACCGCATCGGAAGCCTGCCACTCGATGTGATTTTGACAAACCATTCAATGTTACGACAAATAAATCAGGTGCTAATGTAGCAATCGGTACATGAACCAAACCGTCCATGACCAAACGATCATAAATTTCATCGGAGTAAATAATTAAATCATTTTGACGTGCCACTTCGACAATTTCTAGTAATAACTCTTTCGGATATAAAGCACCAGTCGGATTATTTGGATTTATAATAACGATTGCTTTTGTATTCGAAGTTATTTTTGATTTTATATCATCAATGTCTGGATACCATTCTGCTTGCTCATCACAAATATAATGAACAGGTGTACCGCCCGCCAAAGAAACAGAAGCAGTCCATAAAGGATAGTCTGGCATTGGCACAAGTACTTCATCGCCGTTATTTAACAAGCCTTGCATACACATGGTAATTAATTCACTCACGCCATTACCAGTGTAAATATCATTAATCGTTACATTAGGAAATTTTTTTAATTGGCAATATTGTTCAATCGCTTTTCTTGCAGAAAAAATACCTTTTGAATCGGAATAACCTTCTGAATCGCGAACATTCACAATCATGTCGCGCACAATTTCATTTGGGGCATCAAAACCAAATGGCGCTGGATTCCCTGTATTTAATTTCAAAATACGTATGCCCTCTTCTTGCATGCGTTCTGCTTCTTCTAAAACAGGACCACGGACATCGTAACTTACGTTATTTAATTTATCGGATTTTTTAAAATTTCTCACACGGACTCCCTCGCTTCACAAATTTATACTCTAAAGTTACGCCAACTATAATGAAAAAGCAATAATAAATATCAGAATTTAATAAAAAATTGATGGTTTTTCCGTAATAAACAAGAGCGTGGGACAAAAATCACTTTGGATTTTTGCTCCACGCTCAAAAACTGATAAACGGCGGGAACAGAAGCAACTCCTTCTTATTTCTCGGAGTTAAACACTTCTGTCCCGACCTTTTGTTATACTAGTTGATGCAGATGATGGGACTCGAACCCACACGGACATCTGTCCACATGACCCTCAATCATGCTTGTCTGCCAATTCCAACACATCTGCATTTTAAGAGCACTTATTTATCCTAAAATAATTACTGGTCTTTGTCAAGATAACAAAGACCAGAATCGTTAGATTTGTTCTTTTTTCACTTGCCAGGACAAACGCCCATGACATTTTCCGCAGACATATCGTGTCGTATCAATTCGTCGTTTTCTGAGGATGACTTCTCCACAAGACTGACATTGGTACTGATGGAAAACTGCTTTTTTCCGTTCTACTAGAGGCGGTGCATAACGGGCACCGCCAGTCTTAGCCAATAACTCTTTAAAGTCCTTATCTTTATGCTGATAGCCTTTGCCAGCTAAATGTAAATGATAGTGACATAACTCATGCTTAATGACTTTTTCCAGTTCCTCTTGTCCATACTTTAAAAAGACAGTTGGATTAAAATCCAGGTGATGCGAAGCTAAATGATAGCGACCGCCCGTAGTTTTTAACCGCCGATTAAATGTAGCTTGATGCAGAAAAGGTTTCTGAAAAAATACGATTGAAATTTTTTCCACTAGCGTTTGAAGCGCTTGATCTGTCATCAAGACTGGTTGAGACTCTTTCATTGTTACTCTTTTCTATCAGCCCGAGGCAACATGGTTAAACTAATACGCCCCTTTTTCAAGTCAACATCTTCTACCCAAACTGTGACTACATCACCCACCGCAACAACATCCGTTGGGTGCTTAACAAATTTAGGACTTAACTTAGAAATGTGGACTAAGCCATCTTGCTTCACACCAATATCGACAAACGCACCAAAGTCAATTACGTTTCGAACAGTCCCTTGCATTTCCATTCCTGGTTTCAAATCTTCCATCGTCAACACGTCTTTACGTAAAAGTGGCGCTGACATCTCATCGCGCATATCACGACCTGGCTGGATTAAACTAGCAATAATATCCGTGAGTGTTTCTGAACCCACTTCTAACTCAGTAGCTAATTGATTCACTGGTAACTGTTTCAATTTTTCGATAGCTTCTGCTGTCCCTAATTCTTTAGAAGCAATCTCTGCTTTTTCTAAAATTGCTTGTGCTACTGGATAACTTTCTGGGTGAATGCCAGTGTTATCTAACACATTTTTGCCATTAGGAATTCGTAAAAAGCCAATTGCTTGTTCAAATGCTTTTGGTCCTAAACGAGGTACTTTTTTGACTTGATTTCGTGCTGTAAAGACACCATTTTCATCACGATAAGTGACTAAGTTTTGCGCCGTTGTTTTATTTAAGCCAGAAATATGTTGTAAAAGTTGAGCACTCGCTGTATTCACATCAACACCAACTTGGTTTACCGCAGTTTCTACAACAAAATCCAATTGCTCGGCAAGACGTTTTTGCGATACGTCATGCTGATATTGACCAACCCCGACTGCTTTGGGATCAATTTTTACTAATTCTGCCAACGGATCTTGTAAACGACGTGCAATGCTGACCGCACTTCGTTCTTCGACTTGTAAATCAGGAAACTCTTTACGAGCTACTTCACTCGCAGAGTAAACGGAAGCCCCTGCTTCATTAACAATCACGTAAAAGACGTCACGCTTCACCGCTTTTAATTGCTCTGCCACAAACAATTCAGATTCACGACTTGCCGTTCCGTTTCCAATAGCTACCATGTCCACTTGATAGTCTTCAATGATCTTTTTAAAGGCTGGACCAGCGGCTTCACGTTTCGCAGCAGTCGCTGGTTTATGTGGATAAATCACTTGAATTGCTAAAACTTTACCCGTTTCATCGACAACTGCTAATTTACAGCCTGTCCGATAAGCCGGGTCAAATCCTAGAACAACTTTTCCTTTAAGTGGTGACTGTAATAATAAATTACGTAAATTTTCACCGAAAATTGCAATCGCTTGTTCATCAGCTTTTTCTGTTAATTCATTGCGAATCTCCCGTTCAATCGCTGGTCCAATAAATCGTTTATAGCTATCTAAATAAGCAGCCTCAATGTATGGAGCAGCAAAACTTGTTGCTTGTTTGCCGATTAGTTGACGTTGGAAATAATCATTAATTTTTGTTTCATCAGCGACAAGTGAAACCTTTAAAATGTCTTCTTTTTCACCACGATTCGTTGCTAAGACACGGTGCGGCACCATTTTGCTAACTGGTTCTGCAAAATCGTAATACATTTCATAGGTCCGCTTTTCGTCTTTTTCTTCATCCTTAACTACGCTAACGTATTGCGCATGTTTAACCATATAATCACGTAACCATGTTCGGTATTTTGGTTCATCGCTAATACGTTCTGCTAAAATTTCATGAGCACCTTGCAAGGCTATCTCGGCGGTTGCAACTTCTTTTTCTTCATTAATAAAAGTAGCCGCTTTGGCTAAGATATCCGCGTTTTCAGGTAAAGAGAGCAACCAATCTGCTAATGGTTCCAACCCTTTTTCTTTCGCGATAGTCGCTTTAGTCCGACGTTTTTGTTTATATGGTCGATACAAATCTTCCACTTGTTGCATTTTTACTGCTTTTTGAATATCTGTTTTGAGTTCTTTTGTTAGTTTTCCTTGCTCTTCAATTAAACGGAGAACTTCTTCTTTCCGCTTTTTCAAGTTTTGTAGATAATGATAACGTTCTTCTATTTCACGGATTTGGACTTCATCTAAACTTCCAGTCATTTCTTTCCGGTAACGGGCAATAAAAGGAACTGTATTTCCTTCATTTAATAAAGTTAAAACCGTTGTTATTTGTTTTGAACGATACGTTGTCAATTCTTTTTGAAGTAGCGCTACTACTTCTTCGTTATAAGCTTCTGCCATTAACTAGATACCTCTTTTCTTATGCATACTTATCTATTTTAGCATATTTTTGCTTCTAAATATAGAAGTGAGGTAACTGATTCGTGCGATTAAGGAATCAAAATTCTGGTTGCCACGCAGGGGTGCGTTTTTGATATTCGATATCTTGGACAATGCCTTTTTCATTAAAAATCACACCATGCACAGAGCCGCCAAAAATAGCACCACCATCTATCCCAATTTTTCCATCACTTTGCCAAAGGTCCGTGGTCTGCATATCACCATGTAACATCGGAGTAATGGTATGCCCAAAAACAATGGTCTTGCCTGTATTATTTTTCCCTTGATGAAAGGGTTCGCGAATCCACAAAAAATCCTTAGGTGCCGTTTGCCGCCAATCTTCCATCGTTAAATCAACCCCAGCATGCACAAATAAGTAATGCTGCCATTCAAAATAAAGTGGTCGTTTTGTTAAAAAATCAATTAACTCTGGATAGCGACTACGGATCATTAAGGCCATTTCTGTTGGTGAGTATTCTGCAGTAGCTCCTGGATGCAAGAGACTTTCAATTGTTTCCTTGCCACCATTGCGAACATATCCTGCAAACCAGTCCTCTGGATTTTGAAGAAACTGCAAAAAATATTCTTCATGATTGCCTCGTAAATAAACAGCGCCGTGTTGCTCGACAAGTTCTTTTCCTTTGAGAAAACAGGCTTTAGAATGCGGACCACGGTCGTTTAAATCACCAATTAAAACTAGCTGATGCTCGACTGGGTCATAGTCTGTGAGTAAGGCATCAAACAAATCTGCTTGTCCATGAATATCACTGATTACATAAACATATGGTTTCATAAATAAGCCCTCCTAACTTGCTTATATTAAGTATACGCTAAATTTTAAAATATTCTCGTAAAATGTTTGGAAATAAGAAACGAAAATAGGACATAAGTCAAAACGACTTATGTCCCACTCTCTAAATCTTAAAATAATCAGTTGAACAAAAGCAGTACCTGCAATTACTCGTTGCAATTTAGCCTTCGAGAGTGATGAACACTTGGAGCTAACTGCTTTTGTCTCTGACTCGTTTGGTTTATTTTTTCTTCTTACCGCCAAACGCATCTTTCATTTTATCAAAGAAGCCTTCTTCTTGTTGTTCAGTTACATTCTGTCCGCCAGCTTTTGCAAAAGCTCGTAGGGCATCCTTTTGTTCTTCATTAAGATTTTTTGGTGTTATTAATTTCACTTTCACGTGTTGATCACCATTGCCCCCACCACGTAAACGTGGCGCACCTTTGCCTCTTAAGCGGAAGTTTGTGCCAGTTTGTGTTCCAGCCGGAATTTTTAATTTCACGTCACCATGAACAGTTGGTACAGTTACTTCGTCCCCTAGAGCCGCTTGGACGAAACTTACTGGTAAATCATAGTAGATTTCTGCGCCATCTCGATCGAAAATATCACTATCTTCAACACGAAAGACTACATATAAATCACCATATGGTCCACCATTGGTACCCGCTTCTCCTTGGTTAGCTAAGCGCATTTGTTGGCCGTCTTCTACTCCAGCAGGCACATTTACTTTGACAGTATGCGCTTTTTTCTCATGACCTGTGCCATGACAAGTTGGACATGGTTCTTTAATTTCTTTCCCTGTGCCATGACACACATCACAAGTTTGACGACTCATCATACGACCTAATGGCGTTTGACGTTCAACATTGATTGTTCCAGAGCCATGACATTTATGACAAGTTTCTGGGTGTGTGCCTGGTTTGGCGCCATTACCGCCACAGGTTGCACAAGTATCTTCTCGATTGTACTTAATCTCTTTTTCGACACCGAAAATAGCTTCTTCAAATTTCAATTGAATTGTATATTGTAAATCGGCGCCTTGTCTTGGTGCATTTGGATCAACAGAACGGCCACCGCCGCCGCCAAAGAATGAATCGAAAATATCTTCGAATCCACCAAAACCACTACTGCTAAATCCGCCGCCACCGAAACCGCCAAAGCCACCAGCGCCGCCACCGTAATTAGGATCAGTTCCTGCATGGCCATATTGGTCATAGGCCGCTTTTTTCTGTGGATCACTTAATACTTCATACGCTTCAGAAACTTCTTTAAATTTTTCTTCCGCATCGGCTTCTTTGTTAATATCTGGATGGTACTTTTTGGAAAGTTTGCGGTATGCTTTTTTAATTTCATCATCTGAAGCACCTTTTGCTAATCCTAGCACTTCATAATAATCTCGTTTCGTCGCCATTGACTTCCCTCCAACTTTCTTCAAACTTTACAATGTGTTTAGAACCAGCCAAATTCATCGATTGCTTTCGGTCTCTCTGGTTGGATTATCTGTCACACCTTGAATCAGTGTTACTAGCTGTGAATAGGTATTTTCAGCTTGTTTAACATCGTTGTAATCATACCACAGTTCTTTCAAAACCTAAATAGTTTCTTGCTAACTTGATTGTGGTTGATTTTCTCACAAAAGACAAGGGACTGGGACATTAGTCATTGTACTAATGATCCAGTCCCTAAAATCAATTGTTATTGATTATTTGTCATCACCATTTACTTCTTCAAAATCAGCATCAACAACATCATCAGCGCCACCTTGGGCAGCTTCAGGATTTTCTTGTGCTTGTTGTTGCGCAGCTTGTTCGTAAAGTTTTACTGTTAAGTTTTGGACGATTTCATTTAATGAATCACGTTTTGCTTTCATTTGTTCGATATCGTTTGCTTCGATGGCTGCTTTTAATTCATCACGCGCATCTTCTGCTTTTTTCACTTCTTCAGCGTCTACTTTGCCTTCTAATTCTTTCAATGTTTTATCAACAGTGAATAATAAAGCATCTGCATCGTTACGTAAGTCAACTTCTTCTTTACGTTGTTTATCTGCTTCAGCGTTTGCTTCAGCATCTTTCACCATACGTTCGATTTCATCATCAGATAAACCTGAAGAAGATTTAATCGTGATTGTTTGTTCTTTTTGAGTGCCTAAGTCTTTCGCACGAACATTTACAATCCCGTTTTTATCAATGTCAAAGCTTACTTCAATTTGTGGCACACCACGAGGAGCCGCAGGAATATCTGTTAATTGGAAACGACCTAATGTTTTATTATCAGCGGCCATTGGACGTTCACCTTGTAAAACATGAATATCAACAGCTGGTTGATTGTCAGCAGCAGTTGAGAAGACTTGTGATTTACTTGTTGGAATCGTAGTGTTACGATCAATTAATTTTGTAAATACGCCACCCATTGTTTCAATCCCTAATGACAACGGTGTTACGTCTAATAAGACAACGTCTTTAACATCACCAGTGATTACGCCACCTTGGATTGCAGCACCCATTGCTACTACTTCGTCAGGGTTAACTGATTTGTTTGGTTCTTTGTTTGTTTCTTTGCGAACAGCTTCAACTACAGCTGGAATACGTGTCGAACCACCAACTAGGATAACTTCGTCGATTTCAGAAGGATTTAATCCAGCATCTTTTAAGGCTTGACGTACTGGTACTTTTGTACGTTCAACTAAATCACTTGTTAATTCATCAAATTTTGCACGAGTTAAGTTCATTTCTAAGTGCAATGGTCCTGCTTCGCCAGCAGTAATAAATGGCAAGCTGATTTGTGTGCTTGTTACACCTGATAAGTCTTTTTTCGCTTTTTCAGCAGCATCTTTCAAACGTTGTAACGCCATTTTATCGTTAGCTAAGTCAATGCCATTTTCTTTTTTAAATTCTGCAACCATGTAGTCAATGATCTTATTATCAAAGTCATCCCCACCTAGGTTGTTATCACCTGCTGTTGATAATACATCGAAAACGCCATCGCCTAATTCAAGGATTGACACGTCGAATGTACCACCACCAAGGTCAAAGACAAGAATTTTTTCATCTTTGTCTGTTTTATCTAAACCATAAGCTAAAGCTGCTGCTGTTGGTTCGTTAACGATCCGTTCTACTTCTAAACCAGCAATTTTACCAGCATCTTTTGTTGCTTGACGTTGTGCATCGTTGAAATATGCTGGAACTGTAATAACTGCTTTTTCAACTTTTTCACCTAAATAGTCTTCAGCAAAACCTTTTAAATATTGTAAGATCATTGCAGAAACTTCTTGTGGTGTATATGATTTTCCTTCAACATCAACTTTGTAGCCAGCTTCACCCATGTGACGTTTAATAGATGAAATCGTGTTAGGATTTGTAACAGCTTGACGTTTTGCTACTTCGCCCACTTGAATTTCACCGTTTTTGAATGAAACGACCGAAGGAGTTGTGCGGTTACCTTCTGGGTTTGCAATAATTTTTGCTTCGCCGCCTTCTAGCACTGCGACAGCTGAGTTTGTTGTTCCTAAGTCAATACCAATAATTTTACTCATAGTGAATATCTCCAATCTGTATTAGTTTTCTATAATAATATATTTTTAATTAACGTTTGTTATTGTGCAACAATGACCATTGATGGTCGTAACACACGATCTTGTAATTTGTACCCTTTTTGTAGAACTTCAACAATAGTATCTGCTGGGGTTTCTTCAGAAGCAGGGACTGTTTGAACGGCTTGATGTAAATTTGGATCAAAGGTTTCACCCATTGCTGGGATTTCTTCAATTCCTTCTTCTTTTAAAGCCACAGTAATACTTTCTAGCACCATCGAAATACCTTTTTTCAAGCTTTCGCCTTGTTCATCTGATACTTCAATGGCCATTGCTCGTTCTAAATTATCAATAGATGGTAAAATCTTTTTACCTAAATCTTGTGAGCGGTAACGAACTAATAATTCTCGTTCGTTTTTATTTCGATTGCTCATATTAGCAATTTCGGCTCTTGCCCGCAAGAACTTGTCTTCCATTTCGGAAAGCTCTGCTTTAAGATTTTCAATCTCTGTTGCTTCAACTTCTACTTCAGAAACGCCAGCAGCATCAACAGCTTCCATTTCTTCTTGTAATTCTTCTTGCTTCTCTTCTTTTTTACTCACTTCAGCAACTTCCTTTCTCTTTATGCATCTACTTCTTATCCTAACAAGGTTTGCTTAATTACCTAAAAAACGGTAATAGTCACCTAGTTGTGAAGCTAGCTCATGTCGAAACGTGTCTACCAAACCGAATATTTTTGAATACGGCATACTGGTTGGTCCTAGCAGGGCAATTGTTCCTTTGCCATGTCCTGATACTTCATACGTAGCAGTGATCATGCTCATATCTTCTAAGAGATTGTTGCCAATTTCTGAGCCGATACGAAAAACAATTGGATTTTCTGTTGTTGCAGAACCATTTAATAAATGCGTCAGCTCATCAGAATTTTGCATAAAGTAATAGACAGATTTCAATTGTTCAATATCTTGTTTGATGCCAAAATCTAACAAATTCATGCGACCACCGACAAAGACTTTTTCTTCAAAGGCATGTCCTAACATCTCATCGAATAAGTTCATCATTCCTTCTGGCGTTTGGAAATAGCGATGTAAAATCATCGGAATCTCCGTCCGCAAACGATGATAAACGGTCAACAAAGGTTGTCCAACCAACTTATCATTGATGATTTGTGTCATTTTTTCAAGATCTTGGCTAGAAACAGCGGCAGGAATGGCAAATACTTGGTTTTCAACATTGCCTTTATCTGTCACTATAATAGCAAGGACTTGCCGATCATTCAAAGGAACCATTCGAAAGCCGGTTAATTTCCGTTCTTTCACTTCAGGTCCTAATGAAAAAGCAGTATAACTTGTCAATTCTGATAGAATTTCAGCTGATTGTCGAATAATATCATTAATCTCATGAAATTCTTTTCCAAAAGATTGACGGATCCTTCTAAGTTCGTTCTCTTCTACTTGTGTTGGTTGTAAAAGATGATCCACGTAGTAACGATAACCAGCCATTGAGGGAATCCGCCCTGAAGAAGAATGGGTCTTAGCTAATAAGCCGTATTCTTCTAATGCTTTCATATCATTACGAATTGTGGCAGAACTAGAGGCAATGCCATCCTCCATCAATTTCTTAGAACCGACAGGTAAGCCCGTGTTCGTGTAATTTTGGATGATAAGTCTCAAGATATTTTGTTGTCTTTCTGTAATCATCGTTATTACCACCCTTCATTAGCACTCTTAACATCTAAGTGCTAACTACATATACTAATATAACAACTCCTTACCTTTTTGTCAAGGGAAATACGCAACTTTTTAGCACTCTTCACACAAGAGTGCTAATCGCTGCAAACCACCTTCAAAAACCATCAATACCAACTTTTGTAATAAAAAAATCATCGAAATGCTTTGTCACACTTCGATGATTTTTTTATTTTTTTACTCTTTTTCACTTAACAAAAATGCTTCAAAAACATTATTCCCCACAAATAGTCCTTTTTTCGTTAAACGTAAGATATCTGCTTCTTCAATTAATAATTCTTCTTTGATTAAGCGTTGAATGACCTCTCCATAAATCGCTTCAATTGGTTCCTGAAATTTTTGTTGGAATTTTTGTTTAGAAATACCTACTTTTTTACGTAAGCCTAAAAATAGCTCCTCTTCTATTTGATTTAGACGAGTTAATTCTTCAGTCTCCACAATTGGCAATTGATTTTCTCGCAAGGGTTTCAAATAATGTTGGATTGGACCGTGATTTTTGTAACGAGTTTGCCCAAGATAGCCGCTGGCACCTGCGCCAAATCCATAGTAGTGGTCATTATTCCAATAAGCCAGATTATGCTGGCTTTCTTTTCCTGTTAAAGCAAAATTACTGACTTCATATTGGTGCCGTCCTTTTTTCTCCATTGCTTCAATCGTTTCGTCAAACATCTGTGCTTCGATTTCTTCTTCAGGCAGCTGTAATCGTCCTTGACGAACCCAGTTCATGAACATTGTTTTATTTTCAAGAATTAATGAATAAAGCGAATAGTGTGGCAAGTCCAATGCTAAGGCTCTTGTCAAAGTATCGCGAAAACTTTCCAATGTTTGTCCAGGTAAAGCATAGATTAAGTCAATACTGACATTGGTAAAATTTTCTTTCTCTAAAAATTTCATTGTTTCATAAACATCTGCGGCGGTGTGCTTGCGGCCGATTTTTTTGAGCAAGCGATCATCAAATGTCTGAACGCCCATAGAAAGACGATTGACGCCATAGTTTTTCATGACTTGTAATTTTTCTTGGGTTAAATCACCAGGGTTTGCTTCCACCGTAAATTCATTTCGGTCATCAAATGTTAGCTGTTCGCGAACCCCTTTTAGTAGCACATCTAACTGTTTCGCTGATAATGAAGTTGGCGTGCCTCCGCCAATATAGATGGTTTTCATTTCTTGTTCTGGATACAATGCTTGCGTAAGTTGAATTTCTTTTAATAAACTCTGAATATATTCATCAACTGGTTGACCTTCTAAAAAGACCTTATTAAAATCGCAATAATAACAAATATGCTCACAAAATGGAATATGAATATAGGCCGACCGATCGAACATCGGCGTTGAAGTTGAAAGTTGGTTTGTTTTGGTCATTAGCTCGTTTTATCTCCTTATTACCAAAAAGCTCGTTCTTTTTGGAAAGTCTCTACTAGCCATACTAACTGTAAATGACAAATAAATCCATAAAAAAATTCGCACAGTCACTTAAAACAACCACGAGGAGCTGTCATAAAAACCCACACCTCCTCAACCTTGAAAGAAAAGTAAAAAAATTTTTCTATATATAATAGTACAAATCAGTTACAGTAATTGACCGTAACGTTTGACGTATAAAACTTTAATGAACGCAACCAGTGCCAAATAAGCAACAATTGTCGGGATTAAATACAAGAAATAGCTTGGTGATAAACCGACAAATCCTAGTTCTGCACCGAAAGCGGTAAAGGGTAAAACAGTTCCGAGAACAATCCCTGCTGTAGTGACTAACGTCATAATTCCAGAAGCACTACTTTGAAGGAAAGGCATCTTTTCTGTTCGTAGGAAATGCAAGACGAGCATTTGGGACCATAAGGACTCAATGAACCACCCTGCATGGAAAATACCAATAAAGAGCAATTGATCTGCTCCATTTAATTCAAAAAATGAGCCACCTAGGATAGCCGGACACACAATGAAATACATAAATAAATAGGTAACAATATCAAAAATAGAACTCGTTGGGCCAAACCAACGCATAAAATTACCAATTGATTTTGGTTCCCATTTTTTTGGTTTTTCTACGTATTCTTCATCTACTTTGTCCCAAGGAACTGACATGCACGAAGTATCGTAAATTAGATTTAATAATAGCGATTGAATCGGAGCAATCGGTAAAAATGGTAAAAAGATACTTGCTGGGATCACGGAAAAAACATTGCCAAAATTAGAACTTGCTGTTAATTTGACGTACTTCATCGTGTTCGTAAACACGCGCCGTCCAGATAAAATTCCTTTTTCCAAAACCATTAAATCTTTTCTCAATAAAATTACATCCGCCGATTCTTTCGCCACATCGACAGCTGTATCAACAGAGATTCCCACATCAGCAGCACGCATTGCTCCAGCATCATTTATTCCATCACCTAAAAAGCCAACAGTTTGACCATTTTCAGTTAACGCATTTACAATACGAACTTTTTGGTCAGGCGTAATTTTGGAGAAAATATTATACGCTTGAACGGTTTTTCTTAATTCTTCTTGGTTTAATTGTTGAAGTTCATTTCCTGTAATAATTTTTTCGCCAGCCAGACCAACTTCTTTACAAACAGAATGCGTCACATATTGATTGTCCCCCGTTAATACTTTCACAGCTACATTATGTTGATGCAAGGCGTGAATAGCTGCCGCTGCTGTTTCTTTTGGCGGATCCAAGAAGGCAAGATAACCTTGTAAAATCAACTCTGATTCATCTTTAGTTGTATACTCCCATTCAGCCGCTTCGACTTTTTTATCGGCAATTGCTAGAACGCGCAAACCATCTCGATTTAAAGCTTCAACGTCTTTGGTAATTTTTTGACGTAGCGTCTCTGTTAAGGGCACAATTTCGCCATTTAAAAGTACCTGTGTGCAGACCAAGAGCATTTCTTCAACCGCACCTTTGGTAATTAAGCGTGTTTCTCGCGTTTTAAACTCTTTGATAATCACGCTCATTCGACGTCGATTGAAATCGAAAGGAATTTCATCTACTTTATAAAAATCATCTGATTGTATATCACTTTCTTGCGTCGCCGCTTGAATAACGGCGTTATCCATTAAATTACGCAAACCTGTTTGAAAATAACTGTTTAGAAATGCTAAATCCAAGACTTTTTGATCTTCTTGGCACCCAATATTATAGTGGTATTCTAAAATTACTTTATCTTGTGTTAAGGTACCTGTTTTATCCGTACAAAGTACATCCATCCCGCCAAAATTTTGAATGGCATTGACATTTTTCATAATCGTGCCTTCTTTAGCCATTTCTCGAGAACCTTTGACTAAATTGGTTGTTACAATCATGGGTAACATTTCTGGTGTCAAGCCGACAGCTGTGGCAATCGCGAACATTAATGCTTCCACCCAATCGCCTTTTGTTAACCCATTAATTAGAAAAACAGTTGGCGTAATGACCAACATAAAGCGAATCAGCACCCACGTTGTTTTATTAATTCCTGTTTCAAAACTCGTCTGCTGCTGCTCTTCTCCGTTATCAGAAGCCATCCGTCCGAATAAAGTTTGATTACCAACTTTAATGACAATGCCCAAACCAGTGCCACTAATTACATTTGTTCCTAAAAACAAAAGATTGTCGTATTCTGTATCAATTTGATCACTATCTTTTTGATGAGTCGCGTGTTTTTCAATGGGAAAACTCTCTCCAGTCAAGGATGATTGGGAAACAAATAAGTCCTTAGATTGGATTAAACGTAAATCGGCTGGAATCATATCGCCAGCGGATAGTTGGACTAAGTCGCCACACACAACTTCCTCAATAGGAATTTCCATTTGCTTCTTGTCACGAATGACTGTCGCTGTAACTTTAATCATATTTTGTAATTTTTCAACTGCATTGCTTGATTTGACTGATTGGACAAAACTCATCGTGCCGCTTAAGATGACCATCGCTAACATAATTAACACGCCAGTAACATCTTTTTCCTCTGGCGCAGCATAGACATATTCTGTAAAGAATGAAATCGTGGCTAGTGCTAATAACACCAAAGTAAACGGCGTGATATACGATTTTATAAAAAGTCGCAGCCGTGAAGCTTTTTTTTCATTCATAATTTTGTTGCGGCCATAACGTTCTTGTAATTCCTCAATATCTTGGTGTTTAATGCCATCCCAAGTTGAGCCAAAACGTTGTAAAACTTTTTCTACTTCTGAATGGGCAAACTTTTTGTAACTATAGTCATGGCCCAAGTGACGCATTTTCTTTTCCATTTTCTTTCACCTCATTTATCTGTTGTTGACTTGAATTGACGATCGGTTCATCTTCCATTTTCCTCACCCTTTCCACAAAAAAAGACACGCTGAAAAACTCAACGTGTCAAAGAATAATCGTTCTTATCGTTGAGCTTTAGCACTATACAACGTAAAAAGCGATTGCTTTTAGCTACCTTAAGAAAAGCCTTCATTCGACAGTTCCTGTTCTACCCATTGGCGTCTCTCGACATTTTTGGGCAGTAGCCTATGTTTGTATAGGAGCCTCACCTAACAAATCTTATTTAATTACAACAGCAAGTATAATTCTTCCTTGAAAAAATAACGATATAGAAAAAGTTTTTAGCAGATAACTTTTTGTCCATTCAGTAACAAAAAGAAAAATAATCCGCTTATTTACTATGGTTTTCTGGTATGATTCGTATTTATTCATAGAATCATAACTGGTTAAATTAATCTAAAGACCGTCAGATAGCCTTGTCGAGAAGCTTTTCTTCTGCTATTTTTTGTATAGTTAAAGAAACGGCGGTGAGGAAAATGAAATTACAACAACTAGAATATTTTATGGCAGTTTCAAAGTATGCGAGTTTTACTTTAGCTTCTCAAAAGCTCCATACGAGTCAACCTTATTTAAGTACCCAGCTCAAGGAGTTGGAACGTGAATTAGGTGCTTCATTAATTTTAAGAGACAAGAAACATTGTCGGCTTTCTCCAGCAGGCGAAGTCGTCGCCAAGCGAACAGAGATGATTTTTGCACTCATTAAGGAAGCGCAAGAAGAGATTAATGAATTAGTGACCCAAGGATCGACAACGACCATTCGGATTGGAACAAACTTAATTGATATAGATAAAGCATTTGGAGAAGTCTTGTTGTTATTTAATCAATCCTATCCGTATGTAAGTATTGATTTTAAATATTATTACGATCTTGAAACAGCCTTGGAAACAGATTTAATTGACATTGGGATTGGGATATTTTTGGATACCTCGATTCCATTAGAGAAAGAATTAATTTATACAGAAAGCTATCTCCTTTGTGTCAATAAAAATCATCCTTTAGCCCATGCCGATAGCGTAACGATTGACGAAATTCGTTCTTTACCTTTTGCTGCATATTCCGATCAAGTATATGAAAAAAAAGTGTTTAAACGTTGGGAACGTAAAATCAATTGGGAAAATCGGCAAATCGTCATCGAACTCCTTCTCTTCATTTAGTCTTAGACATGGTCCAACGAGAAAAAGCCTGTAGCATCCTTCCCTATTCACTCACTGATGAACTAAACAGACGTAACTTAGTTGGTATTCCTCTGGAAGATAGTCCAGAACGAGCCATCTATTTAGTTCAGAATAATCATCACGGACATTGTGAAGCACACCGTTATTTATTCGAACAATTACGTTATTTATTCTAGGAATAGAAAAAGGAGGAATTTCCATGGAACTATTTCGTTTGCATTATTTTTTAGAGTTATGCAAAGTGAAACAATTTACTAAAGCAGCCGAAAATTTAGCAATTTCTCAAGCTGCCCTAAGTAAGCAAATAAAAATTCTTGAAGCAACGTTAGGCGCTGAACTTTTTAATCGCCAAGGTCAAACTACCACCTTAACACCGGCTGGATTAATTTTAGAAAAATATTGTTGGCGCATCACCAATGAGTTGGTCTCAATTGAAGAAGAGCTAAAAGAAATTAATCATTCTTCCAACCATATTTATGTAGCCACTTATCTCTGTGATTTAGAATATAAATTGAATGACTTACTAATGACAACATTAACGGATCGTTCATCCAACTTACAAGTCCACACTATTATTACAGAAAATATTCTTCAATCCTTGGAAACAATGGATGCAGATTTTGGTATTTCCTTTGCTGACTTACCATTACCTGAACATATTGGTAAAATTGATTTATTTACAGCAAATTATCAATTCATTTTAAGAAATGATCATCCAGCTTTGGCCAAAGCCACGACGGAAGAAATTTTAAAAGAACTAACAATGTACCCCTTCGTCCGTTTAAATACCGAATTTTCCGAGCAAAACAAATTAACCAATTGGCTAGATACTACGTTTTCTAATTTTTCTCCAGAGAAAGTCATTCAAGTGGATACTCTTTCACTTATTACTCACTTGGTGTCTCATTCCGATAGTTTCGCTATTGTCCCCGAATACACAAATATTCAACTTTTAGACAATTCGATTCATACACTGACTTACCAAGAACTACCTAAACGAAACATGGCAGTTTATTATTTAAAAGAACGTTACATGAGTCGACAACTTCAACAACTTTTGGCTGAATGCCAAAAACAATTTCAATAGTAAAAACCAAGACTAGAGCTTGTCGGCAAGCGAGTTCCAGTCTTGGTTTTTATTTGTGTTTTCAGGTAGCGTCTTCTCTTCCTTTGACAAATCCTAAAGAAGTGATAGCCATCACTAACGAAGTGCCTCCTTGACTTAAAAACGGAAGCGGAATACCTTTTAACGGCAACAGTCCAATCACCGCACCGATATTCTCCACCGTTTGAAAAACCAGCGAAAAAATGAGGGCGACACAGATGTACATACAAAAACGCGAATTGCTCCGCAAGCCAGCTACTAAAACTTGATAAAACAAGTAAAAATAGAGAAAAACAACGGTGGCACTGCCCACAAAGCCCCAGGCTTCCCCAATAAAAGTAAAAACCATATCAGACTCACGAACAGGAACATACACTTCAATCCCATGTACACCCTTGCCGAATAAACCACCCGAACCGATTGCCAATAAGCCTTGTACTTGTTGATAGGAGATTTTATCGACATAATCATAGGGATGAATCCATGCTAAAATTCGATCCAATTGATATTGTTTAAAATGTAAAAAGAAGAGTACTTTGTGCCCCCACTCTGTAAAGACTAACAGAATCAAGACCACGCCTAACGTTGCTAAAGCGCTGAAAATAATGATTAAAATTTTGCGATCAATTCCTGAAATAACTAAAAGAGATAGGATAATCGTTACGAAAACAAGGGATGTCCCAAAATCTTTTTGTACCGCCATCAAGAAAAAAACAGGGACACTAACCGCAACGATTTTTTTTAGAAGTTGCTTGTCTGAACGCCATTTATCGGACCAGTCTTGTTGCTCATGTTGGACAATAATTTTTGCCAACATTAAAATAAACGCAATTTTCGCAATTTCTGATGGCTGAAATTTAATAAACCCTAAATCTAACCAGCGCTTTGTGCCCGTCAATAAATACATTCCTTTGTCATAGGAAAAATACAAAGCACTCATTAAGATTAATGAAAACCCATAGAAAAAAGGAGCTACTTTCCAAATAAACTTCTGTGACAGCCGACTAGCTAAAAACATGCCTGCATAGCCAACAAAAATAAAGAAAAGTTGTTTTAATGCTGGCACAGTTCCATCTTTTCCTTCATTAACGGCAATCCAATATTGCACACCAGAAGATAAAAGTGTGAGTAAAAAAATGGGCAATAATAAATCATAATTAAGATGTAAGTTGAATTTTTTTGTATTGACCATTTAACTGCCGCCTTTCGTTTGCAATAATTTTAATGACGATTCCTAATGCCACTGAAAAGATTAAATAGCTTGTCCCACCGTAACTAACAAACGGTAAAGGAATTCCTGTCATTGGAATCAAACCCAAAACGCCACCAATGTTAATCGCCGTTTGAGCTAAAATCAAGGTCCCGACCCCTAACAAAAACAAGCCGTAACAATGATTTTTTATTACACAACTACTCCGCAAAATCGAGGCCGCTAAAAATAACAAAAGAAATAGCAATAGTAAGCCGCCAATCAGACCAAGTTCTTCCACAATCACCGCAAAAATAAAATCGGTTTGACCTTCTGGCAAGCCACCTTTTTTTACCATACCATTGGCTAGTCCGGTGCCCCAAAACCCACCGTTATACATTGCTAAATAGGCCATTGAAGGCTGAAATCCGCGATCATGAAAGGATAAAAACGGATTTTTCAAAACAACTAAGCGGTCATACACATGCGCAAAAAAATGTGGTAAGTACTGGTGATCCCCTAGAAAAATAATTATTTTAGAAAGAAGCGCCGCGCTAGCAACGACAATCCCCGCAGCAATTACACTAAATTTTGCATGAATACTTGCTGAGAAAATCAAGACACTGCCAATAACTAAAATAAGAATAGCCCCGCCAACTTTGGGTTGGATCAAAACTAAAAATGCAACGACCAACACAAACAGCCATTGTTTCCTTAACTGCTTCGTTGTCAAGCCATTTTCTTTTTCACCTAAATAACAGCTCAAGTAATAAATAATCGCAAAATTACAAAGTTCTGATGGCTGAAATTGGATTCCAAAGAGAGAAATCCAACGTTGTGCGCCATTCGCTGCTACACCAAAAAAAGGTAGTCGAACCATTAACAGTAATAGTACCGAAACTAAAAGCAGACCAATCGCAATTTTTTTATTAAATAACACTTCTAATCGAACTTTGTAGATCACGAACATTAGCACCCAGCTGAGACACATAATAATGCCTTGTTTAATAAACACAGCAGTGGACTTCACGCCTTGCATCAGCAAGTCATAGCTACTAGCGCTATAAATCATTAACGCGCCAATAATACTTAATATAATAAAGGTCAAAAGAATTTTTGTTAGACCTAAAGTACGTAGATTCATTCTCTCACCTCTATCTTTTTCTAATTAAATCAATCTTACCAGTCTGAATTAGAAAACAAATAGAGAGTTTTTTATAGAACTATTACTAAGCTTACATAACAAAAAGTAGCTAGACTTGGTTCATTTCACCTAGTTTCGCTACTTTTAAAAAAAGACATTTATATAATTTTTGTGTGTTGCTCACATTTCTGATAAATTTTTCCAAACTTATCTCTTTCTAAATACTGATAATCTACTAAATACCGTCTCAAAAGTGCATAATCTTCATAGATTTCTCTAAGTCGCTGATTGACTTCTTTTTCCGTATATTCTTTCCCAAATTCAAATTGGTTGGCCACACGTTGAAACACTTGGACTTTTTTCGCATTTTTCTTGGGAATAACCAGCAACTTTCCTTCTTTAAAAAAATTTTCAACCATGTTTATTCTCCTTTTTTGTTTTGACTATTGTTTAGAAAATTGATGATTCAGTTTTTCTTTCTGTTTATCGGTCCATTTGCCAGCGACTTCATTGACAATTGTTTCAGCAAAATCGCCTACTTTTTCTCCCGTAATATTTTTGATAGGTGTTCCGTTAGCAGCCCCTTCTTCAAACAAATCAAGTAAATCAGTCAACGCATTGAACATATTGGCTCCGCTATGATCTGAAAAATGCCATGCATATTTTTCAATTTCTTGAAATACTTGTCGATACTCTGCTGGTAATGCTGCAATCCGTCGTTTATATTCTTTGTACTCTTTTTTATCCCCAATAACTTTTTTGATCAACGCTTTAAAATCTGACATGCTCTATCCCTCCATTTTTTTCATCTTGTTTACTTGTTTTGAAAGCAACGTCCAACGCTGCCAAAAATCAGCGAGTTCTGCTTCTCCTGATGAGGTTAAGCGATAGAACTTCCGCATTGGTCCTTTTTCTGAAGGCTTTTTTTCAGCTATAACCCATTGATTTTTTTCTAAACGCAGTAAAATCGTATAAACGGTTCCTTCAACAATTTCAGTAAAACCTTGGTCATTTAAAATTTTTGTAATTTCATAACCATATGTTTCTTTCCTTTGGATGATGGCTAAAACTAAACCTTCTAAAATGCCTTTTAGCAACTCTGTCTGCTTCACTGCTTTTCCTCCCTGAACTACTCTTTATTACTATGTACCACTACATAATAATACTGAGTACCGGTTCTGTCAACTACTTTGTAATAAAAAGTAGTAAATGAGCGTGGAGCAAAAATCCAAAGTGATTTTTGC
>NZ_KV805555.1:0-21505 GCF_001811595.1 Enterococcus sp. HMSC078F03
ATTTTATTCTAACTTAATTTGACAAATCATAAAATCTAAAAAATAGTTGGCAATATCCTTTTGAGTGACTAAGGAGTCATTATTTTGGTACTGTTGCACATAGAGTCCGCTGATTTTTTGCAGATCCAACTCCCCGCTTTCAAACAACTGGATTCCAGTATTCTCCTCTTTGATCGTGGAACCTTTGATTTTATCCAACTTAACTACCGCTTGATCGTAATACTCAGGATTTTTGGCAAGCATCTATTCTGCACCGGTCTGTTGCCAGTCTTTCAGAATGAAAGGTCCCGTATAGAGCAAGTCTTCACTTGTTTTCCCATATGCCGTCCCTTTTTCTTCAACATAAGACTGTCTTTGAGGCGCTAACCAGCCAATCGACACCACCGATAAAAAAGAAGGTTGCAGCTGTTCCAAATGGACGACAAAGGTCTTTTCATCCGGTGTTTCTAAGCCAATCGTCGCAATGTCTGCTTTCCCTTCGCGAATATCTTGACTGTTGACGACATTGTCTAAAAGATACGCATTAGGCCCCATGGTTTTAGGATCGACCAGTTTCTTCCAAGCATAAGCAAAATCTGCTGCTTGCACTTGCTGCCCATCACTCCATTTGGCTTCTTCCTTTAGTTTAAAGGTATATGTCTTGCCATCTTCACTGATGACTGCTTCCTCCGCCAAACCGGGAACTGGCTGACTCTTTTCATCAAAACGATACGACCCTTCAAAAAGATGCTGGATAACGGTAAACGTAACTTTATCCGTTGTTTGCGTCGTATCTAATGTTGTCAACTCTGCCGGTAAGCTGACTGAAATCTCTTGAACTTCTGGATCTGTCTCCTTTGCGGACGATCCAGTCGTGCTACATCCTGCTAACAAAAAACTTAAAATTCCTACAACAACCAAACTCTTTTTCATTTACTCTCCTCTTTCCTTTTCACTTGCGAGTTGCAAGCTTGATCAAATAAAAAAATTCTCGTCCCTTTGCTGATCATCATTGATCAACAAAAGGACGAAGACTTCGTGTTACCACCCTTTTTCGTGTCATTTTTACAAATAACACCTCATCAGTACGTATGCATACTCGGCAGGATAACGGCTGCGTTCCGTCTAACCAGCGTAAACCAGTTAAAAGACTCTGAGCTCATCTTCACTTAGCGTTCTGTCCCCTTTCTCACCAACTCGGGTTCTCTTTAAACAGTCATCAAAGCTACTCTTCTCATCGATGTCCTATATTCTACTGAATTGATAAAAGTATACTATTCCTCGTTTTTCTAGTCAAACAGTTTTTAGAATTTTCAATCTTTTCAATAATGGCTTCGAGACTTTTTGGAGGGCAAATACTTGCCAGCTTAGTGTTTTTTTTCTAAGATAAAGAAAAGAAACCTTGCTCGAAAGGATGAAATCAATGAAACTTGCTGAAGCATTATTACTACGAAGAGATCTTGAATCCAAACTCACTCTGTTACGAGAAGAGATTGCCAGTAGTGCCGTGATCCAAGAAGGCGATACGTTAGACCGCAGCATCGACGACTTACTGCTGGATTATGAAACAACAAACCAAGAATTTGCCCAGTTGGTCATTGCAATCAATCAGCGAAATGCGGTCGCCAAAATCGGTGAACAAGAAACGATTGCTGCTGCATTAGAGAAACGGGAAGCTTTAAGGCGTTCGCATGCGATGCTAACGGCAACATTGGAAGCAGCCAAGGTTGCTCCACGGATGGGACGTAATGAGATTCGTATGATCCGAACGATCGATACCAAGCAAATCACCGACCGTTTGAATCAAACCGCAAAAGCCTTACGTGAATTAGACGGGCAGATTCAACAAACAAATTGGCTTGTTGATTTATAAAACAGCTGGGTGGGAGTCAAAAGCGAGCACAAAGCAGGTACAGGCTTATATGTACACCAATGGGGTCTGGCAGGGACCAGTTTAATGACTGCTGTTCAGTTACAAGCGTACAACTTATATTTTTCAATTAACGACCACGTGCTGGTTTGACAAGGTGGGTGCCTCTGTTTATCTTTTGTTACTCAAAAGGTAAACAGAGGTTTTTTTTTCAACAAGACCTCTTTCAAAAGCAAAAGACCCCCTGATCCGTTTCCAACATAGGAAACCAGATCAAGGAATCTTTGATCGTTTAGCTATATAGGTTGAATTAAATACTTTACATCCGCACGCACAGTCGGTCAATCACCTCAAGGGGACGCTCGTTTACATCAGCTAAGAAACCGCGGACCGACTGTTTGATTTTCTGGACGTGGTCAAGATGACCGATTCCTTGAGCCACTTCCAAACGCCTTCCATTAGGTTCAACTGAGGGCTGTAGGGAGGGAGGAAGATGAGTGCCAGGCGCCTTGCGTTTTCTTCAAAAAATTCTAACATTCCTTCTTTTACTAACAATTCGCGAGTCGAAGCGATCGTACGATGAGTCAAGATATAATGTTTAGATCCTTGTTGTTTCAATTGCGTCAATGTGTCATACACATGATCAAATGTGACAGGTTGACGTGTATCAAGCGTTTCGTATTGATGGAAATCATCTGAGAATTCTCGAAAGTCCAAATGATATTTTTCAGTCAATGCTTTTGAAGATTTTTCTTTCAATAATCGATAAACAGCTTTTGGATCAGCAACTACTTGCCGATCTTCTAAAGCTTTCATCATGCTGTCAAGCATGATCGGATACGTATCGAACAACGTCCCGTCAAAATCCCATATATATGAATCAAACATTATTTTCTCACTATCTTCCTAATTTTTAAATGAATGGATTGGTGCCGGGATCCGCCCGCCTCGTTGGATAAAGTCCGTCGATTTCGCCGAATTCGTCCGCATGACTGGAGCAGTCCCCAGCAAACCGCCGAATTCGACAGAATCGCCGACTTTTTTATCTTTAGCGGGGATGATCCGCACCGCCGTTGTTTTATGATTGATGACACCGATCGCAGCTTCATCAGCGATCATCGCCGCAATCGTCTCCGCTGGTATATCTCCTGGGATCGCGATCATGTCCAGACCCACTGAACAAATGGCGGTCATCGCTTCTAATTTCTCCAGATTCAGATAGCCTTCTTCTACGGCTTTGATCATACCTGCATCTTCAGAAACCGGGATGAATGCGCCTGATAAGCCTCCCACATGGTTGCAGGCCATCACGCCGCCTTTTTTCACAGCATCGTTCAATAAAGCCAGTGCGGCCGTTGTACCGTGTGTGCCGACAGCTTCCAAGCCCATTTCTTCCAAGATCAACGCGACACTATCACCAACTGCCGGAGTAGGAGCTAATGACAGATCCACAATACCAAAGGGTACGTGCAATCGCTCAGAAGCGATTTGACCGACTAATTGTCCCATCCGCGTGATTTTAAATGCCGTCTTCTTAACTGTTTCAGCAACCACATCGAAAGATTCGCCTTTGACCTTTTCCAGAGCGCGTTTTACTACGCCCGGTCCGCTGACACCGACATTGATCTCGCAATCTGCTTCACCGACCCCGTGGAATGCTCCCGCCATGAAAGGATTGTCTTCCACCGCATTCGCAAAGACTACCAACTTCGCACAGCCCATATCTGAAGCTTCGGCGGTTTGTTTGATGGTTTCACCCATCAATTTGACAGCGTCCATATTGATCCCTGCCCGTGTCGAACCAATATTGACAGAAGAACAGACAAATTCTGTTTCTGCCAAGGCTTCCGGAATCGATTGGATCAAGGACAGGTCCGCTCCTTGATAGCCTTTTTCAACTAATGCGCTATACCCGCCGATAAAATTGATCCCCACCGCTTTTGCGGCTTTGTCCAAAACTCGCGCAAAAGCAACACAGTCTTGCCCGCCGCTTGCGGAAGCAACGATTGCGATCGGCGTTACCGAGATCCGCTTGTTGATGATGGGGATCCCAAATTCACTGGCGATCTCGTCACCGACTTTTACAAGATTTTTCGCTTTGCTGGTGATTTTATTATAGATATTTTGACAAGTCTTTTCTGTGCTGGCATCGATACAGTCCAACAATGAAATACCCATTGTGATCGTCCGGATATCAAGATTTTCTTCTTCTACCATCCGGATCGTTTCAAGAATTTGTTTTGTTTCCATCATTTCCCTCCGAATTATAGTTTATGCATCGCATTGAAGATCTCTTCATTTTGAATGCTGATTTTGACGCTCAACGTGTTTTCAACTTGACTCAATGCTTGCTTGATCGCTTCTAAATCAGCCTCTGGTTGCATTTGCAACATCATCATCATGGTAAAATAATCTTCCATGATCGTTTGAGATACATCTAGAATATTGATATTCAATTCTGCCAACTTCTGGCTGACACCGGCAATGATCCCAACCTTGTCCTTCCCGACCACCGTTAAAATAGCTTTCATTATTCTTATTCCTCCAATTCTTTCAATAGTATACCATAATTTATGATAGTTTTATGAAAAATTCTGAAACAAAGGGCTATTTCCTTCAGCCAATATTCGTCTTTAGAGGATCGATTTATTGACGATCTGCAAGTTCTTATCAAAGCGGTAGTGGATCGGCTGCGCATTGGGAATATCAATGGTATCCATTTGGTCTTCCGGTACATCCTCCAAATATTTCACCAGTGCCCGCAGACTGTTGCCATGTCCGGTAATCAAAACATTCTTACCCGAACCCAACAGCGGCGCGATCTCGTCTTGCCATAATGGCGCGACCCGCTGGACCGTCATTTGCAGATTTTCTCCATGAGGAATGTCTTGATCTGCCAATTGTGCGTAACGGCGATCAAAATGGTTTTCTTCTACTAATGGAGGCATTTCATAATAATCTCGACGCCAGCGTTTGACTTGATCTGCCCCGAATTCTCGTGCCATTTCATCCTTATTTTTCCCTACTAAAGCGCCATAATGCCGCTCGTTCAGACGCCAGGTTTTAAATGTCGGTATCCATAACTGATCGCTTTCTTCTAAGATGATCTGGCAAGTCAATGATGCCCGCTTCAATACTGACGTAAATGCAGCGTCAAACTCGATCTGCGCGTTTTTGATTTTTTCCCCTGCCTTACGAGCCTGTTCCTGTCCTTTTTCTGTCAGAGAAACATCCAGCCATCCCGTCCAATAATTTTCAAAATTTGCTTCACTTTCCCCGTGCCGCATCAGTACTACATCCATATGTCTTCCACCTCTCTTCCTTTATTATCCCAGTTTCTTTGAGAAATGTCATTTGCAGTTGACATCTTTTTCATCTTTTTCATAAAATTTTCTTAAAGCTGTACCAATTGATTTTAAAAAATCTAAAGAACTGAGTTTATGCTATCAAGCATCTTTTTTGTAAGCATTAACAAATTGCTCTTTTTTTGCTGTATTTTTTGTATAAATCAGCTATTTGTGGTTCTATTAAACTATGATAATATGTAATTTGCAAATATTCTGAAAAAAATTGAGGAGTTATCATGAGAGACCTAACTATAGGCACCCCAGCAAAGTTGATTTTTTTATTTACCATTCCATTACTCGTGGGGAATATTTTCCAACAGTTCTATAATATAGTAGATATGATCATTGTTGGGCAAACGATCGGTAAAGAGGCATTGGCAGCAGTCGGCGCGACAGGAAGTATCACATTTTTGATCATTGGTTTTGCTCAAGGTTTGACCGCTGGATTATCTATCATCACGGCGCAACGTTTCGGCGCTCAGGATTTTCGCGGTGTAAAGAAAAGTTTTGCTGTTGCTATTATAATTAGTTTCACAGTAACTGCTATTTTGACTGTTTTGAGTTTAGTATTTTTACGTCCGTTATTATTGCTGATGCAGACACCGCCGGATATTATCCAACAAGCACAGGAATTTATCTGCGTGATCTTAGGCGGTATGTTTGCCTCAATGGCGTTCAATCTTCTTTCAAATATGATTCGAGCGCTAGGAGATAGCCGAACACCTTTGTTCCTTTTGATTTTCGCTGTGATCATCAATGTGATTTTGGATTTGGTGTTTATTATCAATTTCCACATGGGGATCGCTGGGGCTGGGTATGCGACAGTTATCGCGCAAATTTCCGCAAGTTTGATGTGTGTCATCTATATCAAACGGAAAATCCCGTTGCTGCAAGTCTCTAAAAGTGATTTCAAAATAGATAAAGACACTATTTTCACTCATTTGAATGCGGGCTTGCCTATGGCTTTCCAATCATCCATCATCGCTATTGGAGCGGTGGTATTGCAGTCTGCTCTAAATAGTTTGGGAACAGATGTCGTAGCGGCTCAAGCTGCCGCGGGAAGGATCGACCAATTTGCCACTCAGCCAATGATGTCTTCGGTTGTGCGGTCTTTATATTTACTAAATAGCTTGCCAATATAACCAGACAGTGCATAGCCAACCATATTAAAATGGCCAATAGCAGTTGCATCACTTCCTGTAATCTTACGCATGAAGGGCTGACATAATTGAGGCAATGCTGCGGAGAAGAAGCCAAGTAATAATCCACCAACGATAATTGCGGCTACATCCGAGAAGTTATGCGCTTTCAAAATCAAAGATAACACACACGCAAAGAACAAACTATGACCAGTCGTAAAAAAGATATTTTTGAAAGGAGTAATCCTAGCAATTACTAAGTTCATGATAAATCCCAAAATCAGCGTACTACTCGTAACAAACGCAAATTCTGTCTGCGCTAATGCTGTCGCTGCTTCAGGAGAAGCACTCCCTTGATAAGAAATCCGGTTTGGAACAACGTATTGAAGTTCTGCAAAGCCCCTGTCATGATCGTGCCACCTGCATTAAAGATCAAAAAGCCAATAATTGTCTTAGAGGTTCCAGTCAAGACTTCTGTTCCAGACTTTTTTTGTGCTAATAAGCCTATCATAGCCACAAGCCCTAATAGTACTGCGGGCGTACTTAAGAAGCTAATAATAAAATCCATTTTCAGCCTTCCTTTCTAACTACTGTTTTTCTAACTCAATAAATGTTTCTTCAAGTTTTATCTTAATTTCATTCTTATCCACAATATTCGCAATGCCAACAATCTTCTGTGGTAAATTTTTTTCTATTAATTCATTCGCTACATCAGGCAAAGTAATGATCATATCTCCTTGAAAACCTGGCACACCATCTAAAGATGAATGTTCTACTTCTAACGGAAAGTTATTTTCTTTAACAACTTCATTGACTTTGATCTTTAGCATCAAACTTGATCCTACTCCTGCACGGCAAGCTACTAAAGCTTTATGACTATTCATGTTTATTCTCTCCTTCTGCTTTTTCAATATAGTTTTTAAATTCTTCTCTAGATGAAACGACTTTGATAAATTTTAGAAAATCTGGATTTCCTAATAAATTTGCCAATTCTGATAGCAATTCAATATGCGCTTGGTTATTCTTGGCGCTTAATGAAAAAAGATATTTAACTGGATCATTGGTGCGATGACCTGAAGTAACTGGGGTCTTCAATCGCATAAATCCAATAGCTACATCTTTTGCTCCACTTTCCACCGTTGCATGAGGTAAAGCAATATTTTCAGTAATAACGATATATGGACCGGTCTCTTCGTAAATCTTCAAAATTGTTTCGACATATTTTTCAGTTACTACATCTGCTTCTAAGAAAGGTTGCAAAGCTTTTCTTATTGCTTCTTCAAAGTTATTTGCCTGAACATCTAGTTGAATATATTCATCTTTGATTACTTTACTTAACACTTATTTCGCCTCTATTTCATTTATTACTTATGCACGTCTATACTATAAGTTACTCTGCCTTACTTGACAATATAAACTGGGTTCACTTTTTTATAGTGAAAAAACAAAAAGCGTGCTCTAATGGGAATTTATTCTTATTTTCTGTGCCAAGAGCGTTTGACCCATAAAAAAATAGCCTTCTCTCAAAAAAACAGTTCGTTTTTTCTTCCCTATAAAAGAAAAAACGAACCAAAATAAGGCTGGGGCAGAAGTGCTTCACTCTGAGAAATAAGCCGAAATTCACGAAAATTATTTTTCAAATTTTTGTGAATTTCGGCTTATTTAAGAAGGAGTTGCTTCTACCCCCGCCGTTTATTCATTTTTAAAGAATGAGACAAAAGTGTTTCTTACTTTTATCCCACGCTCATTTTGATTCTACATAAATTCAAAATAAAAAAACCTTTACCCTATACTTGAAGTTAGGATAAAAGCTTTTTATTTTCGGTCAATCATCACTTCAGAAAACCAATCATCGAAAAATGATCACCCATTCGCAATCAGTTTGATTCACTTAAGGAATCTTTTAAGGAGATTGCTTCTCCGTTACGTTTCCGCGCGCTTAATTCCCCAATCGCTGTGAATAACAGATCACTAGAAGAGTTCAAAGCTGTTTCTACCGAATCTTGGATCACACCGATAATAAATCCTATCCCTACAACTTGCATTGCAATCTCATTCGAAATACCAAACAAGCTGCAAGCCAAAGGAATCAATAGCAACGAACCTCCCGCAACGCCTGAAGCTCCACAAGCAGCAATGGCTGCCAACAGACTAAGGATCAATTTTGAAGCAAAGGACGCTTCGATCCCTAATGTTTGTACCGTCGTCAATGTCATCACGGTAATCGTTACAGCAGCGCCCCCATATTGATGGTCGCTCCAACGTAATCGAGATCGCATAGGATTCCTTTGTTAATTTCAATCGTTCGGCTAACATCATATTGATAGGAATGTTGGCTGCTGAACTACGTGTAAAGAAGGCGGGAACCGCACTTTCTTTTAAGCAAAAGAAAATCAATGGATAGGGATTTTCTTTGATAAATAAGAAAGTCAGAAGCGGATAAACAACTAAAGCGACAAATAACATGGTTCCTACTAATACCAGAACTAGTTGAAGATATTCTGCTAAGCCAGACAACCCTGTCGTTGAGATCGATTGATAAACTAATCCTAGGATACCGATCGGTGCAAACGCAATGATCAGCTGCACTACGTATGACAAGGCTACAGAAACTTGATCCACGACTTCTTTAGTTGTTTCCGTATGACTACGCAAAGCCAGCCCTAACAAGACGGCCCAGAACAAAACGCCTAAATAATTTGATTCAATGATTGCTTGGATCGGGTTTTGTGTCACGTTAGTCAACATCGTAGATAAGACACTGCCGATATTTTGTGGCGCCTTTTCAGAGACCTGTTCTTGCAAAGTGATTGGGATCGTAAAAATCGAACTAACGACTACTGCAACTAACGCAGAGAGGAACGTTCCACCTAAGTATAAAAATAAAATAGGTTTGACATAGGTTTCATTCCCAACTTTATGTTTTGCAATCGAAGCTGCCGTCAGAAAAAATACCAAGAGAGGAGCAATGGCTTTTAAGCAACTGACAAATACAGTCCCCAATATGGTGATAAACGTCCATGAGGGTAAAAAAATACCAACTATAATACCAACTATGATACCGCAACTAATTCGTTGAACTAAAGACATATCCAAAAACTTATCTAACAAATAATCACCCCTATATAGTTTAACCATCATTTTAACATCTCTAAAATAGAAATAAAAGATAAACTTTCTAAAAATTCAAACTATTAAAGAGGATCGGACAGAAGCGTTTAAATCCGAGAAATAAGAAGGAGTTGCTTCTGCTCCCACCGTTTATTCTTTTTTAAAGAATGAGTCAAAAGTGTTTCTTACTTTTGTCCCACGTTCGTGGGGAAAAAATTAACGAAATGATGATTTATTGATTTGAAATAAAGAATAGGTTAGATTCTAGGCGGAATTCATCAGTAGTCTTGTTCTTGTAGACTTTCAATAAATCCATTTTTTGAATGATTTTTTCTGTTACTGAAACACTACGGGTACAAAGGGCATTTTTAATTTTGTGTTATTTCATTATTACTCATCTCTCATTACAACAACATTGTACTGTCAAAAAAATCCTCATTTATGATACGGAGCTGGGTATCATGAGTGAATGATATTTATAAATCACTGGATATTGAAGTATATTCTGTTTTCTCAACTTATTTAGTCAGATTTTTTAATGAAGATTTTTTGAGTAAAATTTCTATAATTCCTACTTATTGAAAAGTAGTTTGTAGTGCTGCTTCTACCTCTCTCATCTGTTCTACAAATTCCAAATAACTTGACGCAGCTTGCGGAATGAAAAAATGATATGTGAATATTTCTCCTCCTAGCCCGCTTAATATGCCTATTTTTTTATACCCATGATTTGCAGGAAGGGGATCGGAAGTAGGTTGCAGAAAGCCGCCTTTCATAATCTGTCGGAAACCGGACATCAAAACGGATTATTTTACTTGTCACATTTGTATTTTCTTGTGATGAAGTGCCAAATACATTATTTACTTGAGTGACATTCTCATTGTCCTGTCTGATATTGCTTCGTATAAAAGTACCAGATCCACGTCTCGTATATAACAAACCTTCATCAATAAGGAGTTGTATAGCTTTGCGGATAGTAACACAGCTTGTTTTAAACTCTCTAGCCAGACTTTCTTGCTCAGGTAATTTAGAACCTTCCTGATATTTTCCCTCAACGATCCTCTCTTTTAGAGCCAAGGCTATTTCTTTATATTTTGGCATATTTTCCCCTCATTTCATTGATCCTACAAAAAAATTAGTATATATACAAATTTTTGTAAAGTATATATACTAATAAATACAAAAATATTTTTATTGTTGGATACAGAAATCTATTTTTAACTGGGGATATCTTTGCCAGCTAATATCTTTGAGACTACACCTATCTTCATCTAAATGGATCAATTACTCGCTTTTTCCATTGACCTTCGTGGTACTTCTGCTTTCTGATAGTAAAAAACATTACTGAATGATCTTACTATATAACATACAGCGGAGATCTACTTCTTTATTAAGGATCTTCATGACGATATCTTTTTCTTTTTTCCGTTCGAAACCGCGTCGTTCATAAAATTGATACGTACAGCCGCTATCCGTGAACAGAAATACTTCTTTTCCTTGCTCTCGGCGTTCAAATTCTTTTAATAATTTACTACCGATCCCCTTGATCTTTAAATCAGGGTTGGCAGCTAAAAAGACAATTTCTCCATCTGGGGAATGTTTTTTTAAATAGTCTGAAAGCAATTCTTCATTGGTGTCGTCATACCCGCCTTTGCTGTCTTTCACAAATGCATTTTGTAAGAAATCAAATAGTTTAACATATAACTTTTAACTAAATGAATGATGCTTTTTTGATTTTCCTTTGATGTCTGCTAATAAAACACCTGCCAGCTCATCATCCGCATATAAAGCAATGATTTGTGTCGCGCGATTCAATTCTAGATACCAAAAGTATCTTCCATAAAGATTCAAAAGGAGTTTGTTCTTGGTATACCAATCAAAGTGCATACCTTTAATCGCGAATTGAATGGCTTTTTTGTAGTCTTTCTTTTCCAGTTGCTTAAAGGCTAATTCCATCACTTATTCTCCTATTCTTTAAATATTGATATGCTATACTTATATTATAATAGACAAGGTGTCGGTTATCTATGTTCAGATAGCGGTGAAATTGTCGGATAACCGACACAATTCCTTGATTATGTTGATTAGGAGGCTGCAAAATGAAAAAAGAGGATCGCCGCGTCAAAAAAACAGAAAAAGCGTTAGCAGAAGCATTATCAAAATTATTAGTAGATAAAAAAATTCAAAACATCACCATCCGTGAACTGACCGAAACTGCTGATCTTCACCGTTCGACATTTTATACACATTATACGGATATCTATGATCTTTATGAAAAACTGGAAAATAGCTTTTTCCAAGACTTGGATGAAATCATTTCCTACGATACGACACATAGCTACGAGGATCTATACGCTCATTTGATCGACTATGTCTATACGAATACGTTCGTATACAAGTTATTCGTCATCAACCACGGAGATATCCAATTTCAAAAGAGATTAAATAATCTGATCGAAGAAAATTATTTAAAAATCTGGCTACAAGAAGACAAAAAAACCGTGATCACAGAAGAAATGCGTTACTTCACCATCTACCATATCCAAGGGTGCCTCTCCGTTTTAAATCATTGGGTAGAAAGCAATTTTGCATACTCTAAGAAAAAAATGCTGACCTTCTTGCGCTTATTGAACGACAACATAGAACCTATCATGCCTTAAAAACAAACGAAAAAGGAAGCGTCGGGACGCTTCCTTTAAACAAAAATCCAATAAAATGATCTTGTGTATTTCCAATTATTTAGTAATGTCTCCGCTATCCTCAGATAACTTCGGTATTTTTCGAATGCCCAAAATAGTTAATAAAGCACCCAGCACCGCAAAACCAGTACCGAAAATCAGCATCTCCCATACACCGAAATGCTGCAGCAGACTGCCGCCCAAGACATTTCCTATCACCCCACCAAGAGTTGTGGCGATGATGATCATCGTTTGTCCAAATACACGATCATCATCCGCCAGAAATTGATTGAACAAATAAGCCGAAGCTGGAATAAACAAAGCGAAACTGAAGGCTTGTAGGAGATGCGTCATTTCCATCATCAGGATCGAACTGGCCAGTAGCATCATGAATCCTCTGACAGTAAATGAAATACTGGCAACAGACAGCCAAAATTTGCTGGATTTCTTTTTTGACAAGCTGTTCAAAAAAGATCATTCCCGGTAATTCGCATAAAGCGGCGATCATCAATGCGATGCCAACTTCTTTACTGCCACCGTGGATATTTTCAAAGATCTGTGCCAAAAAGCTGTTGATCATGGTGTGGAAAGTAAAAAGAAAACTGAAACCTAAAAACAACAAAATCAGGAAAGGATATTTTTTTCTCAAAGAAACTGAGCGATCCTGTTCTTTTGTCATAGGAAAAACTTCTTGATTTTTTACATCCGGCAGCAGATGCAAAATAACGAAAAATATCACTGCTTCAACTATAACCAAGATCGGCAAAATCGCGGCAGAATAAATCGCTAACAGCTGTCCCAGTAAAAAAGAAGTTACAACATAAGAAAATGAACCACCAGCTCTTGAAAAGCCAAAGTTGATCCTGTAGCCGGTATTTGAATACTCAAATGCCAGCGCATTGAGAAATGATTGCATAGAAACTACTAAAATCCCACCCAAGATATAAGTAATGATCGGCAAATTCGGAATCAATACCCCAGCTAAGAGAATCACTCCTAATCCTGCTATCATCGTCTTCAGCACGGTGATCAGTGGGATCTTTCTTTTCTTGATGATCACTTGACTGATAAAAGGCTGAAGCACCGTTGAAACAATATTGACCAATGCTAAGATCCCTCCGATTTTAGCTGGATCAATCTTGAAATAAATCAAAAACAATGTCGCAAACCCATAGACAGAACAAAACATCATCCAATAGAGAAATTGCAAACTTGTATAATAAAAACGAATCATTTTTCCGCTTGTTTGATCGCGCATACATCTCCCACCTTATTGGTTTTTCTTTAGCAATTTACTATAGCATACTTGTAGGGGTTTTACTATTTTTAAAAGTGGTGAAGAACTATGGAAATTAGGGTAGATTACAATATGCGTTGATCAATTAAAACATCTGTTAATAAAGACGGAAAAAAGATCATAGAAGCATCGTACTTTTTTAGCATACTAGCTTGGTCATTTTTTTCTGGAATTGAAGAAAATATATATATTCTAAAAACTATCCATCATCTCTTAGATTACGAGCTTTTTTTGCTGCAAAGGAAGTTAAAAAAAGCAGGGATCGAGTAATCGATTCCTGCTATATCTTGTACCAATATATTTCTTTCCAAAACTTAATATACATTGTATACTTCAATCAATATGATTCATTAAAACAAGTTTCATTATTCGTGATAAAGAAATCATAATTTCGGTAGTAGAATCATTCATTATCTTTTTTTACAACTGCTCTTTTTTCTTCCGAACTTTGATCTAAAGTAATTTTGGAATGGATATCAAGTTCTTGAAAGACATCCATCATTTCAGTTTGATCTTTATCAAAAATCATTGAAAAAGAATTATTCTTGCTTTTGTAAAATGAAATAAATGATTTATCGTCACCTAGTTTTTCTACTTGGACTTGAGGATATCGATTAAAGTTACCGTTCAATACTCCAAATCTAACAACAGAATCTTTTGCTAGACCCTCCTTCAAAAAACCATTGATCAAAATGACAGAAGCAAAAGCAACCAGTTTAATCTGATCAGTAAGATGTTCCGGCCAGAAAATCAACAGGATGGCGACTGTCAGTAAAATACTCAAACTCTTCCTTACAGGACTACTCTGAGCAAACACGATAATTTTCTTTTGATCGATTATTTGCAAAATAATCAGCAGTCCTAAAAAAACTGTGATCATAAGTGCTTCTGCCATCTTTCATCATCCTTTATTTTCATTTATCACCACTCAGCGATCGTACCGTCATAATTTTTCCATTGCGGATTGGTCCAAATCAAACCTTCTTGTGCAATTTCTTTGATTTTGTCTTCATCCATTTCCAAGCCCAGACCTGGTTTTGAAGGTAGATCTACGTAGCCGTCTTTATATTGGAAAACTTCTTTGTTCTTCACAAAATCTAACAGATCAAAACCTTTGTTATAGTGGATCCCTAAGCTTTGTTCTTGGATAAAGACGTTTGGCGTACATGAGTCTACTTGCAGAGTTGCTGCTAGTGCAACAGGACCATATGGCGCATGAGGCGCAACAGCCATGTCGTAAGCTTCCGCCATCGCTGCGATTTTACGGGTTTCCAAGATTCCCCCACAAAGAGCCACATCTGGTTGGATAATATCAACAGTACCTTGTTTAAAGAGGTTCTTGAATTGCCAACGAGTGTACAAGCGTTCACCAGTAGCTAATGGTACAGCCACAGAATCAGCTACTTCTTTAAAGTGTTCTTCATTTTCAGGTAAAACGACTTCTTCCAAAAACATTGGATGGAATGGCTCCAAAGCTTTTGCTAGCACTTTTGCCATCGGTTTATGGACCCGTCCATGAAAATCAACACCAATATCCATTGCATCACCAAAACGTTCGCGAATAGATGCAACTCGTTCCACCACTTCATCAACTTTTTGGTAGGAATCGATATAATGCAGCTCTTCTGTCGCGTTCATCTTGACGGCCGTAAAGCCCCGATCAAACCGATCTTGTGCTTGTTCTGCAACTTCACTTGGTCGATCTCCACCAATCCAAGAATAAACCTTGATTTTATCACGTGCTGCACCGCCCAATAATTCATAAACCGGAACATTAAACGCTTTTCCTTTGATATCCCACAGAGCCATTTCTAAACCCGAAACGATGGTTCCATTAATAGGACCGCCTCGGAAGAAAGATCGATGCATTTCTTGGAAGAGGCGCTCGATTTCAAACGGATTACGTCCAATCAGCCGGTTTCCTATCTCATAAGCTCCAGCAACAACCGTTTCTGTTTTAGTTCCTGAGATCATTTCTCCCCAGCCTTCGATTCCTTCGTCAGTCGAGATCTTAACAAAAATCCATCTTGGTTTTACTTTATACACTGTGACATCTGAAATTTTCAATTTAAACCCTCCTACTATTGTGCCTTCAATGGTTCATCCATTTCATGATTAACTTTTTTGATACCATCGAAGTAATACCATGCGCCCGCAAAGGCTAATAACAACACTGGAATACCGATGATTGGTTTGTAAGCAAATGCGATAAATACCAAATAACTTTGGATCATGGAAGTCGCAGCAAATGATGAGATTAACATTGAAGAAGTTCCTAAGTTAATACCAACCGATTTGGCAATTGCTGTCAGCATTGGCGCAGTAGCTGACCCACACCATAGCAATGAAGCTGTCACAACTAAGCCAATAATGATATTTTTTAATAAATTACCACGAGTCAAGGCAACGACCATTGCCACGCGGAAAGGAACAACCGCTAAATCTGCGAATGGTAACACACGGTTTCCTGGCAATACTAAAGCTAATGCAATCGTTAGTGGAATAATGATCAATGCTGTTGTGATAACATCTGGATTACCTACAACAACTGCAGCATCCAATCCGATAAATAAACGTGTACCTTTGAATTTTTTTTGTGACCATTTTTGTGCAGCATCTGAAATTGGCATCAATCCTTCCATAAATAATGAAGTCATCTTAGGAATCAAAACCAAAACAGCTGACATGCTGACACCTAATTGTAAAACCGCTTTGATATCATAGCCGGCTAAAACACCAATCACCATCCCGATAACTAACCCCATGATCATAGAATCACCAAAAAATCCCAAATATTTTTGTGCATCTTTGATGGTGAATTTTGATTTTCTGAATAACGGGATACGATCCAGCAGCCAATTTAACGGCCAAGCAATAACCAGTGATGAGAGCGCAGAAACAGTTGGTAAAGAAACACCAGGGATTCCGAAGAAACTTTCTACCATCGGTTGCGACCAGTCTGAAATCTTAAAAGTCGCAATTGCCATCACTACTGATGCACCTACACCTAAGAAGACATTCTTAGTCACAAAATACACCATAACACCAACGATTGCCATATGGTGATAGTTCCAGATATCAACATCCAGCGTATGTGTACGTTTCAAAATCAGCAAAACGATATTGACCAATAGAATGGCAAAAATCAAGATTGGAATGATTGGCGATGCCCAAGTAACAGCCGCAATCGAACCCCACCCAACATCCAAAGCATCTAGTTTAACACCAGTTCGATCAACCATCGCCTTGGCAGCTGGTCCAACATTGGTCGTCATAAAGTCCAATATCAACTTGATCCCGGCAAAACCGATACCTAATGTCAAACCTGATTTAAAAGCACGAGAAATCTTTAACCCAAAAATCAAACCAATAATCGTGATGATGACTGGCAACATAACTGTTGGTCCAGCGTCAATAAAGAAGTTAAAGACGTTCATAATGATTTTCATTTTTTCAGCTCCTTTGATCAGCTATTATTTCAGTAAGTTCAAAATCTCTTCCATTGTTTGATCGGCACCGATACCTGTTAAAATCGGCATCCCTTTGATTACTTGTACACCACCTGTTTGACCATCAAATTGACCAGTCGTCACCAATAGATCATAGTCTTGAACTTTTCCTGGAACTTCCATCAATTTTGTTTGAGTCGTTGAAACATCAATGCCATGTTGTTGCAAATACTCTCTAACTTTTGTTGCTACTACTGTTGAAGTGGCGATACCATTTCCGCATGCTACTAAAATTCGTTTCATTATGATTTCCTCCTTATATTAAAAAACCGCTTTCTTTAATAGTTCTAATAATTCAGTATCATTGCCTGCTCTGATCATTTCTTGCCGCAGTGGCTCATCTTGTATGATTCCAACAATTTTTTGTAACATTTCAACTTGCCCATGTGGTTCCCCAATCGCCATCATGATCACAATTTGGATTGGTAACTGCTCATTGTTATTTTCCATATTATGAAATAGGACCGGATCTTTAAGAGTCGCAATTGCTAAAGTTGTTTTATTGACCATTTCATAGTTTGCATGGGGAATTGCGATTCCTGGTGGTGTTGATGGTAATCCAGTAGGGTATTCTTTTTCCCGTTCTTGGATTGCTTGAATATATTCCTCCTTCACGTAGTTTTTTTTGTACATCTCGCTTGCCAAAAACGCTAAGACTTCACTATCTGTTTTTGCTTGAACATTTCGAAAAACGAGTTCCTCATTCAAATAAAGTTCCAAAGGCCTCACTCCTATTTAATAACCTCAATTAATTCTTTCATCGAACGTGCTAAGTTTTTAACATTTAGCTCTTCGATGTCTTGTTTGTTGAACATACCGGAACCAAGACCTAAATAGCTAGCACCTTGTTCAAAAAACTCTTTCGCATTCTCCTTACTGATTCCACCAACCCCCATTAGTGGTAACTTACCTAAAGGTGCTTGAATATCCTTGAAAAAACGCGGAGTAACAACCGCTGCAGGAAATACTTTTACAATATCAGCTCCTTCTTTAAACATACGGTCGACTTCTGAAGGAGTCATTGCGGCAGGTACCGCCAATAATCCTTTCTTATTGGCGTAAGACAACATTTCTTTTGTGAACATATGTGGTCCTAATAAAAATTTTGCACCAGCCTCATAGCAGGCTTGGGCTTGTTCTAATGTCCTTACCGTCCCAGCGCCGATATAAGTCGTGTCACCATAACGTTGATTTAGTTCATGTATATTTTCAAGAGCTCCTTTTGTGTTCATTGTCATCTCTACGGCAAATTGATGGTCAAATTCCTGCATTGCTTGTAAAATAGCATCTGCCTGATCAAAAGTATAACCACGCATGATCACTGTCAATTTAGGATAATCTGCTAGTCTCATGTTTTCCTCCTTAAGATCTTTGTCTTAATAGTTGATAAACTGTCTTTTCGTCATCAGCAATCAATAACTGCTCAATCAATGAATCATCTTTGGCGATATCAGCGATTTGATTGATGGCTCGCAGATGCTTCGTTAAATCAAAAAATGAAAGCGGCAAAATCAAGCTGACATCTTCACCATTAGGAAATCGTATCGGCTTTTTACAAACTAAAATGCTGACACCGTCACTGATTACACCTTTATCGACCGTTGTATGGGGAATGCAAGTCTTCATTCCCAAGTAACCTGCATATCCCGGTTGTCTGATTTGATCCAAGCAATCAGCGATAAAACGCGAGTCAATGATTTGATGTTCCAATAACGGTCGGCAAGCCACCTCCACTGCTCGTTCCCAAGACATCTCTTCTTCAACGATTTGTACATAACTCGGCCGCAAGTAATAAGTCAATGAAGGCAATACCTTGAAGTTGTCCAGCGGCGTGCTTCCATCTTCCTTGATCAAAAAGTACTGCAGTTCTTCTCGCAACGAAACTGGATTGGTGATATTTGCATATTTCCTAATGATTGTTAACAATTCATCCATTGCTCGATCAACCTTAGTAATTCCTAAATCACTCAAAACTCGATATCGTAAACTGATTTGTTGCTGATATGTCATGATTGGCTCGATCATAAACTGCAGCATAGAACTTTTTAGTGGCGTCGTAGTAAAGACCAGATCATAATCAGCTTCAAATTTGTAGAAATCACGCACAGATAGGGAAGCTAAAAAATGGATCTCTGGAAAAAGTTTTTCCATATTGGCTCGTACTAACTTTGAGACCATGACACCATTAGTACAAACAACTACAGCCCTTTGTCGTTGCTTATTCAATTTATTATGATTACTTAATTGATAGCCAAAGTAATAGGATAAAAGATCTAATTCATCATTTGGAAAGGCCTTATTTAGCCAATTCTCAATAGGAATAATCAATTCTTTCATCAAATCAATCAAAATCGCATGATTACTATCCTTGATCAGACTATCTATTGAATAAACTCCTAAACTCAAGTTATAGCGTATTCGAAAACAGGCTGGACGCAGATGACTCAGTATCCTACGTTCAAAGTCTTCTCGGTCATCGATCAAAATCAACGTTTGATTTTGGAAATTTTCAACCATTTGGCTGATCAATTTTCGCAATTCTTGATCCGAATCATAATTTTGAGTAGTTTTGCTCTCAAAAATATTGGAAGTTAAAAATAATAACGTGAACCACTCCATATAACTTTTGGATAGACTCCAACCTGTTTCATGTACCAAGATCATCAGCATTCGGAATTCAGGAGTATCCGTCACATCATCGGGAAAAAACGCGTGCTTATCTGACATCTTGATCCCACGGCTTACTAAAAATCTCGCTGATGTCTGCAAATAGTCTACCGACTCATCAGAATAACTAAGATGCAACATTTGTTCCATGTTATGGATCAAATGGACGATTTCTTCTTCAGAAACATCTTGTGCCAATTTTCTGCGAATCATTTCTCGGCGAAAAATCGGATACCGTTTTACTAGATCCGATAACAGCTGTAAGATACGGTGTTCCGAACCAACCAATTGGTAACCATTCATCCGATTATATCGAATTGTCAGACTATAATTTCTGATGAACGGTTCCGTTCGTTTGATATCTTCCATAACAGTCGTCTTACTAACATCAACCGCATCTACCAAATGATCTAGACTGATGTAATCGATATTAGCGATCAGAGTCATCACTATCAATGCTTGTCTTTCACTATCAGTGAGAACGACAAGTTCCTGATCATCACCTATGTCGTAATCAGGCTGTGATATCATTTGGATAACCTCGATTGGTACCGTAATATTTCCAGAATGACTTCTCTGAATTAACGGAATGTTCTTTGTTTTCAATTCTTCATTAAATTGATTGATCGCGTAATTGATTTGACGACGTGTCAAATCAAGTTCACTTGTTAAAGTGGAAAGTTTCATTTCAGGGTTTTTAATAATCAGTTTGAGTATTTCACGAATTCGTTTATTCATTTTGACTATCCTCCTGACAAAATCATTATATACTTGTTCACATACGTTTCCGGAAAGCTTTCATCACGTTTTTTGTCACACTTGGTTTAATGTTTTGTCACACTAACAGCTATTTTTAAAATGAACGCTGTTATATCAAATGTAACATGGTATGACAATTATTTTAGGGCTAATGTGAATATTGGATGCTTTAGTAAATAAACACGGGACGTTGCTTCTTCAACACATTAAAGTATCTATTCCGTAACTAAATCAAGTCAGTCTAATTGAAAAAGAATAATATTAAACTGCTAAAAACAATGCTTTTGGGAGCGTCAATAATTTTGTGTAAATGGTTCTTCCCTACTGTAGATTGTTTCCAATTCTCCATCGGTTGACTCAGCATTTGTTCGAGCTCGCCTTCGGCCTGTTGGAAACCTTTATGACTGCGACCTAGGAATTTTTGGTTGTAAGTATCAAAAGACGAGACTAAGAAACGTTCCATCGACTCTTCATTTTGGAACTGTTCCTTGCGGTGGCTGTATTTCTTGATTTGCTTATTAAAGGATTCAATCAAGTTCGTAGAGTAAATAGTCTTGCGTATGGCTAATGGGAAATCATAGAAAGTGAGCAGGTAATCGTTCGAAAGGATCGATTCCACCATTTTTGGATAACTGGTTTTCCATTTTTCCGCAAAAGCACCACGTGCTTCCAATGCCGCCTTTTTAGATGACGCTTGATACACCATTTTAAAATCATCACAGACTTCCTTACGATCATCGACACGCACTTTGTGACTGATATTACGGGAAACGTGCACACAGCAATGTTGAAAACGGGCTTTGGGGTAGAACCGCTGCACGGCCCCTGCCATCCCCTTTAAGCCATCCGTGATGAAAAGGAGGACGTTTTTCACGCCACGTTCCTGGAGGTCTATTAAAATCTCTTCCCAAATCGTGATAGATTCAGTTGGTGCAATCGCATAGCTCAACACTTCCTTTGAACCGTCCGGGCGAATGCCAACTGCGATATGAATGGCTTCCTTGGCGACGGTTTTCCGCTTTAAAGGGATATAGGTTGCGTCCATATAAATAGCGGCATAACGGTCATGAAGCTCACGTTCCTTAAATGAAGTGACTTCTTCCGTAAATGATTTAGTCATATTGGACATGGTTTGGGGCGTGTAGTGATGCC
>NZ_KV805556.1:0-94911 GCF_001811595.1 Enterococcus sp. HMSC078F03
TTTTTCATTTACACAAAATATTTTACACTCTCTTAAATATAAATAAACGTAAATCATGTATTACAAATGAAGCAGCCACATTGATTAAAGATTCTATAAAAAATAGCAACCTGCTTAGTAGATTATTTTTAAATAGTATTATTTCTGAAATAGATGATCAATTAACTGCAGAGGAATTCGATGATTTTTTAAATGAGTCAATGGATATAGCAGAATCTCTTGAAACAAATCAGGACATAATATTGCAAAGAGATAGATGTATTAGCAAACTTCAAGATAATTTACCATGTATTTTTTGGGAAATATAGAGTAAAAAATAGAGTAGATTAGTTTAATTTCAACTAACCTACTCTATTTTTTTATAAAATTATTGTATAACTTGAAAATTCTCCCTCCCAAATTGTTATAGATATGAAACAGGAAACAACCAATAAATTTCCTGCTCATGTCCTTTGAAAACTAAATAAAAATCTATCAGTACCTTCCATTTACGAGGAGCATGTTTTAGCTACGCCAAGACAAGAAAAAAATTCTTCGAGCGAATAATTTCTAAAACAACTTAATTGTCAACTAAGGCCAAGAGTCGTAAATGTATTAATGATACTTCCGTGAGGCTCGCCATAATGGAGGGGAGAGGTGAAATTCCTATGATGCTTCTGACAAAAGCAGCTGATAGAATGATGCAAGCTTTTAACAGCAAGAAAAGAAAGGAGAAATAATTTTTGGAGGAAAATCAAAATGAATGGTTAGAGAACCTAGTAGAAAAGATGAACCAAAGTTTTCAAAAACTCCTGGCTAGGCAACAATTACCCTTGGTTTTAACCAATGAAGATTTGAGAAAAATGTTCCAAGTCAGTGATAGCACATTGAATCGATTATTTAAAACAGGAAGCTTTCCAATGTGTTGGTTAGAAATTAGAGGACATTATTTGAGAGATGAAGTTTTAGAATGGTTGGAGATGAGTAATCAAGATGAATTTCGTGAAAATCTGGAATTATTACGGTCTTTGTAGTATTTTTAATTTCGCAAAAGCGCGGTATAATTATTTTATGGAACGCGATTATCCAAAGAAAAAGCAGTTGATTTGGCTCCTTCTGTAAAGGAGGATCTGCAAATTGGAAACACAGGATCGTTTTAAAAAGAAAATAGCAGCTAACGGTCAAGTAACTTGGTACTTTCAAGCATTTAGAACAACTCGTCGTGGCTTCAAATCAAAACGAGCTGCTCAATTAGAGTACTTAAAGATGAAAAAACAACAAAAGTAACGGAAGAAGATTAGAAAGAATACAATTGATTCCAATCCAACCTTTCAAGAAATATCTGATCAATGATTTGAGTATTATCGTTCTTTAAATGAGCAAAAGAGAGCAACTTACGACAAAAAGAAAGAAATTTTAAAAACGTTGAACCGTTGGACTGGTGAGAAAGAATTAGAAGCGTTAGATTCAGATTATTTGGAAGAGTTATTGTTCGTTCTGAAAGAACGTGGCATTGATGGTGAAGTCAAAGGGTATGCTAAGAATTCCTTACAAGCCCTTCGACAAACGTTAAATTTGATTTTTAAGTATTGTGTGAAGAAAAAGATTCTTCATAAAAATCCCATGGAAGGCGTTCGTTTTCCTAAATATCAGAAAACAGTGGAAGAGCTTAAGCAATCCTTATATTCAGTCAATCAAAAATATTTAACCAAAGACGAGTTACAAACCGTATTGAACTATGCCATAGTAAACGAGGATTTACCAATGTCAACCTTATTTCATGTTTTGTTTTATACTGGTTGCCGAATTGGTGAAGCGTTGGCGATTCAACCGCAAGATATTGATTTTGAAAATAATGAAATTTTATTTTTTAAACAAATATCTAAAAGTAGTAAAGCCAAAGATTTTACAGTTGAAACAACGAAAACCGTTAGTTCAGCTAGACGAGTAGTGGTTACACCATTTTTAATGGAAAAATTAAAAAGACTAATTCATTACTTAGAAGAGATGAAGAAAACAATTTCTTTTCAAATTGAAGAACCTTACTTATTTGTTTATTTAGGTGAAGGGAAGCAAGGAATTCCTTTTCGAAGAGATTATGTCAATACTCATATTAAAAGATGTGTCGCCAGATCAGGTATCGATAAACCGTTTCATACACATTTAACCAGACATACAATGACTAGTTTGTGTGCCAGTTATTGTAGTTGGGATGTTTTAAAAGAACGGTTAGGTCATACAGACAAATCGACTTCTGAAATTTATCGACATATCACGTCAACAGAAAAAGTTTCACCATTAAATGCTTTTTTATCTATTGAAAATACATGAGAAATGTAGTCAACTGGTAGTCAGTTGAAAAATAACAGCTACAAATCAGTCTTTTCAGGACATTCATACTAGCAAAGAAATCCGTCGTTAATCTTTACTATTCGACAAACGAACACCCTCTTGCTCAGCAAGAGGGTGTTTTTGTGTGTAATTAAGTAAAAAATCACTTTGACTTTTTTTGAAGTCACATAAGTGTGAAAATTAGGTTTTTGGACAATGATTCAGAAATCTTTTGAAAATTGAAGGTGTGAGGAAATTTAGAAAGATAAAAAGAGGGAGTACTGAAAACCGAAATTTCAGTTAAGTGCTTGGATCAAGAAACAAAAACTACGTTAGTTTATCAATATCAGTTGAAATTGGAGAAGAAGCAGAATGGGGTGATAGTATTGGCAAATCAATTATTCAGGGCCATGGTTACAGGATTTTTGTTTTTTATATTCAATCAAAAAGAAATAAATACAAAGAACACAGATAAGTATTTTAGCAAGTAACCAATAGATAGCAGAACTGTTGGTGCTATAAGAATAATAGAAGCCATTTTTAAGCCTAGGAAAAATTCCCTTTGGATTTTTCCTAGGCTTTTTGTTTATTTAATCATTTGATATTTGCTAAAAAGAAATTAGCTGTAGAATTTTTTAAGATTACCAGTGATTGTTCAATTTGAGGAAAATAAATGGATTGTTTGGACTGGTTGATTAGTCGATTATTTTGGGGATTCGTGAGTGAAAGTATTTGCTGTGAATAGTTAAGTAACTCAGTGTTTAGTGTGTCCGGCTTAACTGGTGCTAATTTTTTTAAGTAGTGTTGTGTTTTCATAAGTTCTAAAAGAAGCTCTTCCATAGCAGTTTGCATTTCCAACAGTTGATCATTTAGTTGTTTTTGTTGCATTAAGCTTTCAGCAGAGGCATCGTTACTATAAATAGGAGATTCAAGAACAATTTCTTGAATAGAATAGTTTACTCTACGTTGTACCCGATAAGCTAGTACCCAAGCATCACTAGGCAACGTGGTCTCTTCATTGATTAACGCTAGCAAAATAGAGCTGATCGTTTTTGACCAACTATTGATATTTTTACGTAATACTTGACTATGCCATGTTGGGAAAATAAAAAACATAACAAAAGCAATAAGCGCACCAATAATTACATCAAAAACTCTTGTATAGCCTGCAGAACTACCACCTAATGTGAAAGTTAACCAAGTGGTCACACTTAGCATTAGAAATGCTTGACTTAATTTACGGACGGTTTCATACAATATAACTAGCAAACAAGACAATAACATTGGCCATAAAGGATTTAGGTTTGTTAAGTTAGCAATTAATTGAGACAAAAAGATGCCTAAACAACCACCTAAAATAGAACCAATAGTTCTTGAAGTGATTTTGCCGAGTGTACCATGATACCCTGGCATAACCATCAAACAACCAGAAATAACTACCCAGAATTCGTGATTAGCTAAAGGCAAAGGGTACATGTAATTAAGAATAAGCGAACAAAAATGACAAACTAAACCTGTTAAAGCTAAACGAATTGCGAATCTAGCAGAGCTGCCTTTGTAAGAATGAAGAATCTCTTTGGCTTCTGCAAGTCCTTCTTTTGTGGGTAAGAAAGATTTAAATGAGATTTTTTTAAAGGATTGTTTGTTTTGTATCAAAAGGATTGCTGATTTTATTTCGGTGTTTGCTAAAGCAAATTCTTGAAGAGGAAAGGTTAATTGTTCTCCTTTTAAAAAGAGTAGAATTGCTTTTAAAGCAGGAAGATTTTCAGCTGCATTGGTTGAATCTAACGAACCTGCAATTGCATCTGCTTGTGAAACCAAGGGATAAATCCATGGTGTTTTTTGATGATTGACCCATGGCATTGTTTCAACAGATTCGCGTACTTTTATTCTGAAATGGACATAGCGTGCGGGTTTTCCTTGTGCTAATAAATATAATTGTTCATATAAATCGGCTACTAATTTTCGTGCTTCATTATTTTGCGGCTTAGAATAAAGACAATAGATTAAACAAAGGATGGACATACCTAAAATTATTGCACCCAGACCTTCAAAAGATTGACCAATAGACAAATTGCCTTTTAATTGCGCACCAGCTAGTAAAGAAATGGTCCCAAAGAGACATCGAATATACAGACCAATACTAAAGTTTCTCACAATCCCTGAAAAATACAAACCAAGGACGAATAATAAAATAATGAATATACTTGACGACTGTAAAAGTATCCCCAGACTGGCACCAATAAAAATCATTAAAATACCATTTATGGCACTTCTTTGTGGAGGGCCATGTCGTGGTAAGACACAAATTACAGTGCCCAAAAAGCTACCAACATTTACTAAAACAAAAGCGAAAGGAAAGACTATTGTTAGAACAGCACCAACAGCATTTGCAATAATGATACTAAGAACAAGGGCAAACCAGTTCTGTCTTGTATCAAAAGTTAGTATAGGGCGACTATACGCCCAAGACGATTCTAAGAAGACCTCAAAAAATTTTTTGATAGATAATTTCACAAAACATTCCTTCTTTAAAAATTTATTAAAAGCTAAAAAATTATTCCTCTGCTAGTATACACCTCTAATTTTTTTTTTCAAATTTGCTCTTTTTAAGAAAACTCACAATTATAAGCCAACATTAAGTTTAGCCATATATTTTTGTTGAATAAATTCTGTAAGCTCATGCCAACTTTCTTCATTTTCAATGGAATCTAAGTAGAAAATATCTTGATTAGAAGTAGCTTTTTCGAAGGAATCTGTGATGATGATATCCGCATTTGTGAAGTCTTCGGTAATAGAGATTGCGTTTGTATTATATAAGGAGGATAACCGTGTTTTAATAAAATAATTTGCATAAAAATCTTTGATAATTTGTAAATAGATTCTCACTTGTACTTTTTTTTCGGACACAGACAATGTGTAAAGCAGTTGACTGAGTAACTCTAAATGCGTTTCTTGGTGAACTAATTTTTCCACCGTTCCTTTTATTCGATTAAAGTATGCCACATCTGACGGAGTACAAATTTCTGGCTGCGGTAAATAAAGTGTTAAAAAAGTATAATAATTGCCCTCCGTTAAAAAGTACCAAGCATTAAAAATAGAAAGATAGTAAACGTATTGATAATCATGCTGATTTGTCAGTAAGTAGGCTACTTGCTTAAATAATTTTTTTGATAAGACACAATAAGGATGGTTAGATTCTATAAATAATTTTTCTATTTGTTTCGTTTGCTTTTCCGAAAAGATATAAGGGATAAAAATGCGAGATAAAAAATTAAAGTATAAAATTTCAGTTTTTCTTGTTTCGCATTGAATGTCAGCGAAGGAGTGTTCAAGAAAAAATAAAGTCACATGACTGTATTGATTGATCAGAATAAAAAAAGAATGCAGGTTTTTAGAGTGCGGCATCTTTAAGAAGTTTTGTGCACTTGTTCTAGTTTTAAATATCGCATATAAAATATAAAACGCTCTTTTCTTCATTCGGACATTTTTATAGGATCGTTCAAGAAGTGCATCAGGTAGACTTTTTTTTATTTCTTCAAGACTTATTTTAGAAAAAGGCCAAGCCAATTCTTGAAAGGAATCTTGTAGGAAAATGAAAGAAAACACTCGAATCGATAATTCATTGCCAGTTAATTGATAAATACCCTTAATACTAACGATTACTATATCAAAAATTTTAAAAAAGTTATTCAGTTGTTTCGTGATTTTTACCAGATAATGTTCAGAAATATATAAAACTTTAATTAATTCGTTTTTATCAATGGAAGAATGTGTGACTAATTGTACGCAATAATTAAATTGTACATTGTTTTTTAAAAGATTGAGTTTTAACGTGTAGGCGTATTCGACCGCGCTTTTTCGGTACGCTGGATTTACACAAACAATGCCATTATTGTTAGAGACAATAAAATGTTGGATTTGATAAGTATCCTCGAATTCTTGATTTATTTTTATCAGATTTTCCTTGACCGTTCTTTTTGAAATTTTTAAATTGGAAGAAATTTCATTTAACGACGTATGAGCTCGCTTGACTATATAAAATAAAATTTCTAGCTCATTCGTTAGGTAGGATGGAAACATGTTATGGACCTCCAAAAGTAAAATTTAGGTTCATTGTAGTCTACTTTCTTTAAATTTTTGTATTGATATGTTAACACAAGCGCAATAAGAAGCGGCCATCACAATTAATGTACAGCCTTATACATTAATTGTGTGTGGCAAAGCAATTTCAATGTTGATAAGCTAGCAGTAGTTAGAATAATTATTATTTAGTTTCTAATTCCAAAAAAGGTCAAGGTGAGTAAGCAATGAAAAAAATCAACGAACAATTAAAAATTAAAATGCCAACCTACAAAAGAAAAAAAGCATTGCTTATTTCTTTTACTCTTGTCTACTATTGGTATCGATTTCTTGTTTTTTGAGCTTGCACTTTCAAGAATGCGAAGCAGCTTCGCTCTATCAAGCGGGAGGGATAGCCATTGATTTGAGAACTGATTTACCTTATGGAATGGAGATAAGCCATGACGGAGGTGGTGGTCCAGATGGATCATTTGGAGGGAAATTACACGTAAAATTATATGGAACAGTGGACACTTCTCAAACAGAAGCATTGAAGTTTCTTTCTTTTGGTACTGTTGGAATGCAATATGGACTGATGTTTCATTTGCCAGAAAATATAAGTGCAGATAATTTTAAAGCGGCTTATGACAAGGCTTATGCGGATAATCCAGAAAATTTTTATTCAATTAGTGGAGAAAAAAACACACAGATACCAATTGTTAACACAAAAGGAATGCGGACGTTTAACGGTTCTTCAGAAGATGGTTCACCAGGATGGGGTGATCCTGATCAAGATTATAGCGGAATTGATACTGAGCATCAGGTGATGTTTTGTGAACGTGGGGACACTATTAATTTTTCTTTTACTAAACTTTATGAAATTTGGAAAAATGAACCTGACAAATCGGCCATAAAATTTGAACTTCATTTTGATTTAGATGTAGCTACTTTAATGAAGGATGGCGATTCAAAGGATTATTCCCTCAATAAAAATTTAACGAAACATCGCTTACCAGTATCAAATGTTTTGTCGGATGGCACTGAAAGTGATCAATTTTCGTTGTCGGCAGATTTTTTTGGTCGAACTTACGAATCAGATACAACGAATACGGTTAATCATAATTGGATATTGCTTAGTCCGGATATGTGGTTACGTGCGACAAGTTTAGCGGCAGCAGCAAATCATGATCCAAATAATTTGAATCATCAAATTATCACTGGAATCACAGGAAAAGTGGCTACTTGGTCTTCTTATATCTCGCCATGGGACAGCGGCGATAAAGACAATCCATTATCTAATTACAATACCCAAGATGCCTCTAAATACCCTGAAATACCTGAAAGCAAAACGATGTTACCAGGGGATTTTTTATCACCAAAGTTTACGATGAACCAAAGACAAGACAATCCGCTTAATTGGACAGATGGGTATGTTGCTCAACGGTTTGCTCGCGTAGTTAATTTTCATACTCACACAGTTGATCCTAAGGCCAATGTGAATGTCACTTCACAACAACAAAACGGGTTAACAACTTATTTGTTTAGTGGCAAAGATGGTTGTGGGCTGCCGTTAGTCAACCCGCCAGGAACGGATTCTTCAGAGCCCACAGATAAAACATATATGCGCGTCACAACAGATCCATACCAAGTGACAAGTTTAGAAAAGGCAGCTTTTGTTAAAGGTCAAACCACATTTCACCCGCAACAAAAGATACCAGTAGAACTAACCGTTAAGGCTCCGACAACTAGAAAAGTTCAGATTGAAGAAAAAGTTTCAGGTGCTGCCCAAACTGATTTTCATAAAATTGGGGAGCAAGATTTAAAAAATTTACCAGTCACAGATGATTGCGTTAGTTTTAACTGTTTAGCAGATGCTTTACCAACTTCAGGAGATTACACATTAACATTTAGAATTCTTGATGTTGATGATACATCTAAAAGCTACTCAAACGAGAAAAGTTTAGCTGTGCACATTGATCAAGCGCAAATTAAAGTTAAATCCCAAGATACGGTTTATCAATATACTCAATGGCAACCAGAAAGTGAAGTGACTAGCCTACAAACATCAGACGGTAAAAAAGGTGATTTTCGAGACGTAAGTGTCACCATATATAAACTGGACGGAGAGCAAAAGGTTCCAGTAGATACGGTGGATACAAAAGTGGTTGGTAAATATGAAATTGATTATAAATACCTAGGATTAGAGGCGCAGACTACGCTAGAAGTCATTCCCTCTTCAGCTCATATTGGTGCACATAACGGCAGCTTTTCTGTGGGAACGCCCTTCGATCCAAAGCGTCTTTTTGATAGTGCAACAGATAATGATGGGCAGTCTATTCCTTATAACAAGATAACGATTCGCTATACGCCTGATCAGGTAAACGATGAAGTAGCGGGCGTCTATAGAATTACTTATGATATCTCTAAAATAGTAGGTTTTAGTAAAAGTATTACCGTTAATTGGACCTACTATTACTCTAATCGTCTAGACTTTTATCACTTATCTGAACAACTAATGCCTTTTGAGAATGTAAAATTTAATGGCCAAGATCAAACACAGACATTAAAAAGTTGTGAGATGAACATTGAAGATACGGGGGACCCTAATCGGACAACTGGCTGGCAGCTTGAAGTAGCCTATAATTTAAATGATCAGAAAACACAAGCGTGGAAAGACGCAGGGCTTGATCTCACGCTAAATCCAAAGTCAGTCGATTATGTAACAACTGAGCAAAATATCATGGTTAACGATGAGCAACAATTAGTAGTTGGCGTAAGTAACCAATCTATCAAAAATAAAAAAGTTTTGACGAAATTACAATTATTGCCCACATTAACTATTTCAAAAGTCACACCTGCTGATAAATATGAAGCTCAGTTAATTTGGAACTTAGAAGCAACACCGTAAGGGAAGAGGGAATAGCTGTGAAATGGTTTATCTATGATTTATTGTTTGTTGCCTTTATTCTCGGTTTGCCAATTCAAGCACAAGCTGAAGACAAGACAACTGACGCACAAGCTGGCACAAAAGTCATGGTAATAGTGAAAGAGAGTGAGGATATTGTTCCGCATCCCAATGAGCTTATACCGCAGACTAACGATATGCCAACTTCACGAGGACAACCTAATTTTTTACCAAAAACAAACGAGATTACGTCTCAAGAGACGCTTTTAGGAATCGTGGTACTCGGAAGTACATTAATCGTTGGACTTTATAAAGAAAAGAGGAAAAATAATGAATAAAAAAATAATTGGTTTAACTGTCACTTTAGGAACGGGGATTTTTTTAATTGGACAACAAACTGTGAATGCGGCTGATAATACCAATACCACAGCGAATGTGTCGGTTTTGGGTGGCGGATTAACCATTACACCATTAGCACAAATTAACTTTGGGACGGTGACAAAAGACGGCCAAGATCATACGCAACCAGATCAAAGCAAGTCGCAACTTATCATTAATGATAATCGTGGGACAACGAATACAGGTTGGTATCTGACAGCGAATTTAGAAGATAAAGGAAAAGGTGTCACTGGATTAGACGGAATGACACTTCATTTAGACACTAAAAAACCTGACGGATCTTCTGAAAAAGGTACCTTTACGGGCGTTGATTTAACCACAGATGCTTCAACCATTATTTCGCTAGATAAAAGTGATATCCGTTTATCAGACACTGTCACGACAGCCGATTTAAATGCAACGTTAAATATACCTAAAAGTATTGCTGCAAATACCTACTCTGGGACCATCGTCTGGAATGCCATCGATGGAGCACCCGCCTAAGAATTTAACATAAAACGATGTAAGAAAACGAGGCAGATAAATTGAAAAGAATTTTAAAGATACTTTTTATATTGACTATTCTCTGTTCAGGTGGAGCGATGCGTGCCTGGGCAGAGCCGTCTAATACCAATAGTTCAGCAACAATTGACAATGCGAATGCGTATACAGTCACACCCGTTTTCGGAGCAACTCAAAATAACAAAACCAGTAGTTTTTTTGATATGACATTTACTCCGAAACAAAAAGATACATTCAAATTAACGATAACCAATACTACGCCGAACCCTCAAAAATTTAAAGTTCAGGTAAATACAGCAACAACAAATAGTAATGGGATAGTTGACTATACAAAAAGTAGCTTTGAAAAAGATCCATCGATGAGTTTGGTACTTAGTGATTTGATTAGTCCCAATAGGAAGGACATTAGTGTTCCTGGTAAACAATCACAAACGATTGATTTTCAAATAACGATGCCAGAAAAGTTATTTTCAGGAATTTTATTAGGTGGAGTGACGATTCGACCTGTAGAGATAGCTGGGGACCAAAGCAAGGGTGGGATTCAAAATGTTTATATGCATACGATTGCTATTCGGGTGAATGAAACAGCAGAGACCATACCTGCAAAATTGGAAAGTGGTTCTGTTAAAATTGGGCAAATTAACCGCCACAATACTGTTTCGATGGAAATTAAAAATCCACAGCGGAAGTTATTATCAAAAGTCGAAGGAGATTTTTTTGTTAAAGAAAAAGGAACAAACAAAACGATCATTCACGAAAAGAAAAATAATCTGAGTTTTGCACCAAACACAAGGTTTGACCTGCCTATTTTACTGAAAGATTCGTTTAAACCTGGAGACTATACCTATACCATTAAGTTGAAAAACCATGAGGGGAACTGGACGTTCTCAAAAGATTTCACGATAAACAAGAAGCAAGCTGATCAGTATAATAAGCGTTCTGTTGATCATAAAGCCAAAAACCTTCACTGGCTTAAGTACCTCATGGCCTTTTTAATTCTAGTTATTTTAGGTACCGTCTGCTATATCTTGGGAAAAAAGAAGGGAAAAATGAGGTTGTAAAACCTGCCTTTAAAATAGTTGACAATTATGCAGAAAAAATCATGCCAGTATGAATTATCTATGACATAAGGGAAGAATAGCTGTCTAGCAAGGATAAACTGTCAAATTAGCGTTAATTTACGCAAGTCATTGGTGTTCCTTATTTTGGAAAGTAGTATTATACTATTATTGTTCAATGATTCACAATAGAAACAAGGAGGAAAGAACCATGTATAAAGCAATTGTCGCAGCAAAAGGAAAAACAACAAAAATTGTTGAAAAAGAATCGCGTCCATTGAAAGATAATGAAGCGCGGTTGAAAATGGAAGTCTGTGGTGTCTGTCATACGGATTTACACGTTAAGAATGCAGATTTTGGCGATGTTAGTGGTTGTACCTTAGGTCACGAAGGAATTGGGATTGTGACGGAGGTTGGAAAAGACGTTACTAGTTTAAAAATTGGTGATCGTGCATCTGTTGCATGGTTTTATGAAGGCTGCGGACATTGCGAATATTGTACTTCTGGTCGAGAAACGCTTTGTCGTTCAGTAAAAAATGCTGGATATACAGTTGATGGTGCCATGGCCGAAGAATGCATCGTCACAGACGGTTATGCAGTGAAAGTGCCAGAAAATTTAGCATCAGAGCCAGCTTCCTCTATTACTTGTGCAGGGGTAACAACCTACAAAGCGATAAAAGAATCTGGGATTCGTCCAGGTCAATGGCTAATGATTTCAGGATTAGGTGGGCTAGGTAATCTAGCTTTACAATATGCCAAGCATGTCTTTAATGCCAAAGTGGTAGCTGTTGATGTGAATGATGATCAGTTAGCTTTTGCGAAAGAAATGGGTGCGGATCTTTTAATTAGTCCAGTTAAAGATCCTGATTTTGCTGCACAACTTCAAAAAGAAATTGGTGGTGTCCATGCAGCAGTAGTCACTGCGGTAGCTAAATCAGCATTTAATGGCGCAGTCGATGCAGTCCGTGCGGGAGGAACGGTTGTCGCCGTTGGATTGCCTGTTGAGACAATGGATTTATCTATTCCACGTCTTGTTCTTGATGGCATTCACGTAGTCGGATCGTTAGTTGGAACCCGTCAAGATTTAAGCGAAGCTTTCCAATTCGGTGCAGAAGGAAAAGTTGTTCCTGTTTGTCAAACACGACAACCAGAAGAAATTAATGCTATTTTTGAAGAAATGGAACAAGGAAAAATTCGCGGGCGAATGGTCATTGATTTTCGCAGTTAATTTAGTTTTTTAGTGATTCGTTGATTTAATCTGAAAACCATGAAAGGATGGATGGAATGTTTGCGAATCTTACTCTCCGTGAGAGACGACTGCTTAAACAAGCACAAGTGGGAGCCACAATTAGCTTTATTCTTTTGTTTGTACCAATTCTGACAATCAGTCTTTTGCATACTAGTGACTCATTAGCAAAATGGCTAGGTATAGTTGGGGTAATTATGGTTTTACCATTGTTGTATTTTGCGTGGCAGATTTTAAAGATAGCATATAAAGATCAAAAAGATAATCCAACGCCTCCTTTGTGGGTTCCAAAAGTTTATGGAATTGGGCTTTCGATCAATCCCTATCACCGGTTTGGAAAGTTAATTTTTATATTGCTAGCGGTACTGATAGTTGGCATCATCATTAGTTTGCTTTTCACACCAGCAAGTCAAATCAATCACTAAAAAACGAGTAATCAACACCCTCTTGCTGAGCAGGAGGGTGTTTAATATTTTTAAATAGACTAAATTTGAGCAACAGGTATTAGATTTTTGAAAAAAGTCTTTCTTTTTCTGATGTGGATATTTTCGCAATAAAATCATCATTATAAGTGAATTAACAGGTTTATCAAGGGTTAATACTTGTTAATGGTGGCTGCTATAATTAACCGTTGACAAACACAAAAAAACCATCATACGATAATTATGTTATTAAAAAAGTGAAAAATTGGTAGTCGACAAATGAAAACGTATTCATTGGGAAATTGTGATTCTGTACTAAAATTTTTATATAAGATGAAAATAGATTGTTTTCATTTAATAATTTATTGAAAGGATGTGTTTATGAAGGGGTTACTGAAACTGACTTTCTAACAGTCTCAGTAAACTAAGAAAATCGTTATGACTTTTCATCTGGATAAAACTTTGTTGGGTTTTGGATTTTGTGAGTAATTGTGTCGGAACTATTCTATGGGAAGCAATTTTAAGGAGGAAAAAATGAACAAAGAGTATCAGGGTAAAAAAATTTACGGTAAAAAGCACTGGTTGACATTTTTATTAGTGAGTTCGTCTGTATTGGCGTTCCATTCGCTTGTTATGATGGATTCTCAAGTGGTTGATGCGCAAGAGCAAACAGCAAAAGAAGACGTAGCTGATTCAGCAACGTCAGTCGGAGCAATTGTGTCGATTGAAAAAGCGGAGAAAAACTTTGTCATTACGTATGCTTCTGGAAAAAAAGCACAAATTAGTATTTTAAACGACCATCTTTTTCGCTATCATCTAGATCCAACTGGTAAATTTGAAGAATATCCAACGCCAAATGATCCAAAGCATGTTGCGAAAATTACGGCTAAAACAATGGCCGACTATGGCACACAAGCCTTTGAGCAAACGAACGTCACAGATTCAGGAAACCAATTTACTCTAGAAAATAATGGTTTAAAAATTATATTCGAAAAAGAAAGCGCTTTGATGAAGGTTCTAGACAAGAAAAAGGATCAAGTCATTTTAGAAGAAACCGCTCCGCTATCCTTTAAAAATGATAAAGCTACACAAACGTTAAAACAAAGTAGTCAAGAAAATTATTTTGGCGGAGGAACTCAAAATGGTCGATTTACGCACAAAGGAACAGCTATCCAGATTGTCAATACGAACAATTGGGTAGATGGCGGAGTAACATCGCCTAACCCATTTTATTGGTCAACTGCAGGGTATGGCGTTGTTCGAAATACATGGAAACCTGGCAACTATGATTTTGGAAGTCATGATCCACAAACAACCACAACAACGCACGAAGGAACAGATTTTGATGCTTTTTATTTCTTTAATGATTCCTCAGCAGGTATTTTAAAAGATTACTATGAATTAACCGGGAAACCAGCTTTGATGCCAGAATACGGGTTCTATGAAGCACATTTAAACGCGTATAATCGGGACTATTGGGTGAAAGTAGCAGAAGGAACCGCGGGAGCAGTTAAGTTTGAAGATGGTAATTTTTACAAAGAATACCAACCAGGCGATCTAGGAAACTTAAATGGCACGCTAGAATCTTTAAATGGAGAAAAAGAGAATTATCAATTTTCTGCACGCGCAGTTATTGATCGATATAAGAAAAACGATATGCCGTTAGGGTGGTTCTTGCCAAATGACGGCTACGGTGCTGGCTATGGCCAAACAGATTCATTGGATGGCGATGTACAAAACTTAAAAGAATTTACTGATTATGCTCAAGCAAATGGTGTTGAAGTGGGGCTATGGACTCAATCTAATCTCCATCCAGCTGATCCTAAAAATCCTAAAAAAGGAGAACGGGATATTGCGAAAGAAGTTAGTGTCGCTGGTGTTAAAGCCCTCAAAACTGACGTGGCGTGGGTCGGGTATGGGTATTCCTTTGGCTTAAATGGTGTAGAAGATGCTGCAAATGTTTTTGTAAAAGAAACAGACGGCGCAGTTCGTCCGATGATTGTTTCATTAGATGGTTGGGCCGGAACCCAACGGCACGCTGGTATTTGGACAGGCGATCAAACGGGTGGTCAATGGGAATATATTCGCTTCCATATCCCAACATATATCGGGACTTCATTGTCTGGCCAACCAAATGTTGGTTCAGATATGGATGGAATTTTTGGTGGAAAAAATAAAGAGGTCAACATACGTGATTTCCAATGGAAAACTTTTACACCAGTACAGCTAAATATGGACGGCTGGGGCTCCAATCCGAAAACGCCATTTGCTTTTGATCAAGAAGCCACAGATTTGAACCGAGCGTATCTAAAATTAAAATCAATGATGATGCCTTATAACTACAGTATTGCCAAGGAATCAGTTGATGGACTACCAATGGTACGGGCTATGGCTTTAGAATTTCCTAATGAAGGAACAGCATATACAAAAGATTCTCAATACCAATATATGTGGGGACCCAATTTACTCGTTGCTCCAATTTATAATGGCAATCAAGATGAGGCAGGAAATTCAATCCGTGATGGAATCTATTTACCAGATGAAAAACAAGTCTGGGTTGACTTATTTACAGGCGAAAAATATCAAGGTGGCCGTGTCTTAAATGGAGTAAAAACACCGCTCTGGAAGGTGCCCGTTTTCGTCAAAGATGGCAGTATTATCCCAATGACGAATCCAAACAACAATTCAAAGGAAATCCAACGGGATCAACGATCTTTCTTGATTTATCCAAATGGCGCCACTTCTTTTAATATGTATGAAGATGACGGAATTTCAACTAGTTATGAAGCTGGGCAATCAGCTACGACTAAAATAAATAGTCAAGGCCCTAAATCAAACGAAAAAGGGGATCTGACCGTTACTATCGAACCGACAAAAGGAAGTTACAAAGGCTTTGTTGATGAACGAAGCACCACGCTTGATTTGCTAGCTTCAGAAGCACCCGAAAGTGTAACAGCAATGGTGGGGGGAACAGAAGTAACCTTGAAAGAAGCAGCTAATAAAGAAGAATTTTTAGCTGGCACAAATCTATATTATTTTGATAAAGAATTCCAAGTGAATCAGTATCTTTCTGAAGCTTCAGGAGAAAAACTGAACCAATCAGCGTTATCAGTAAAACTAGCGAAACAATCTGTGACCGCCAAAGATGTTCAAATAACTGTCAATGGTTTCATTAATAAAGGAACGATTGACGGAGGAAATACAACGGTCGATGACCAGTTAACTATTCCGGCAAATGTCGCAATCAATGAAGAAAAAACAACGCCATCTTCTTTGACTCTTCAATGGGATCAAGTAACTGAGGCAACAAGTTATGAAGTAGAGCGTGACGGGACTGTTTTCGGAAATATTCAAACGAATACAGCAACATTTGATGGATTTTCCTTCCTAAGCGAACATACTTTTCGAGTTCGAGCTGTTGGAAAAAATGGGGTTTCTGAATGGAGTGAACCGATTAAAGGAAAAACACAAGATGATCCCTATAAAGAAACAATTAATCAAGTCAAAGCAACAAGTAATTTACCAGAACAACCAGGCGCAGAATTGAAGAAATTAACAGATAAAGATTTAAGTACAGGTTGGCATACGAACTGGTCAACCGGCATCGCTAATCCAAGTGATGGGAATTTCTTGACTTTAAAATTTGATCTTGGTGCGGAGTATCAAATGGATAAAATTGAATACTTGCCAAGAGACAATGCCGGCAACGGAAATATTTTGCAGCTCCAGTATCGGACGTCGAAAGATGGAGCTAATTGGACAGAGTTTTCAGAACCTATTAACTGGAAGCAAGATGCTTTGACAAAAACCATTGAAACGAAGGACCAAGCGTATCGTTTTGTTGAAATGAAGGTATTAAAATCGGTGGGTAATTTTGGCTCTGGTCGTGAGATGCTCTTTTACAAACAACCAGGAACAGAAGGAATCTTACATGGAGACATTACTAACGATGGAACGATTGATGAAAATGATGCAATGAGTTATCGAAACTATACAGGCTTAGAATCGTTGGACAGTGATTTTAATGGCTATGTTGAAAAAGGCGATTTAAATAAAAATGGGGTAATTGATGCTTATGATATCAGTTATGTTTTACGACAATTAGATGGTGGGATTGAAATACCTGATGTCGAAGAAATTGCGGGCGGTTTATCCCTTGCTGTGGTTAATGAAAATGGCAAGGATACCTATCTTCCTGGCGATACATTAACCTTTACACTTAAAGGTCAAGACTTAAAAAATATTAATGCGTTAAGCACAAAAATGTCCTTTGATTCTAGCAAATTTGAACTTGTCGGTCAGCCTGCAACCACGAATAATACACAACACATGGAAAATTATTCTAAATATCGGAAACATTCAAATGATGTGGAGAATCTATATTTAGTTCTTAGTAATCAAGGAAATAAACAATTGTTAAACGGTTCAATGGACTTAGTTACCTTTAAAGTTAAAGTAAAAGAAACAACTCGCGTAAAACGTGCGACAACTGTTGAGCAGTCATTACAATTTGATATGAGTCAAGGCTTATTAGTGGGCCAAGGATTCCAACAAGCCACACTTTCAGATTTTTCTGTAACAGTGAAGCCAACAGAGCTAGTAGATAAAGAGTTATTACAAGCGCTAATTACGCTAAATCAAGCACGTGTCGAAAAAGAATATACACCTGAAACTTGGGCAATCTTTAAACCAATCTTAGATGAGGCAGTAGCTGTTCTAGCCAATGAGCAAGCCACACAGACAGACGTTTCTGCTGCTGTGGAAAATCTAGAAAAGGCTGTAGAACAGTTGGAAAAAATGCCTGATGTAGCGAATAAAGCTGATTTAGAAAAAGCAATTCAAGAGGGGCTAACAAAGAAACCAAGTGATGGGCAAGAATTCACCGAAGAAACTAAAAAAGTTCTCGAAGAGTCATTAGCAGCAGCTCAAAAAGTATTTGCTCAAGAAAAAGTTACCCAAGAAGAAATAGACCAAGCGACTAAAACATTGCGTGAAGCAATTGCACAATTAAAAGAACAACCCGTCGCCGTTGATAAGGAAACCTTAAAAGAGCAAATCGCTCAAGCCCGAGGAAGAAAGCCGGAAGAAGGATACCAATTTACAAAAGAAACAGAAAAACAATTGCAAGAAGCAATTCAAGCAGCTGAAGCAATCGTAGCGAAAGAAACGGCGACAAAAGAAGAAGTCTCAGAGGCTCTAAACGCATTGGAAACTGCAATGGCTCAATTAAAAGAAGTACCCCTTGTAAATAAAGACCAATTACAAGAAGTAGTCAAACGAGCGCAGCAAGTCACTCCAAGTGAAGGGCACCAATTTACTGCCTCCTCGTTACAAGATTTACAAAAAGCGCTTTTAGCAGCTAAAAACACATTGGAAAACCCAGCAGCTAATCAAAAAATGATTGATGAAGCGGTTGCTGAATTAACTAGCGCCATCGAAGGGTTACAAGAAGAAGCGTTAGTTACAGATAAAAAAGCCTTAGAGGCAATGATAGCCAAAGCAAAAGCAATCAAACCATCTGCCGGAAAAGAATTTACCAGCGAGTCTAAAGCGCGCTTAACTGAAGCAATTGACCAAGCGGAAGGGATTTTAGCTGATAAAAATGCTCGGCAAGAACAAATTGATACTGCTGAAAAAAATGTAAAAACTGCTTTGGATAGTTTAGAGGAACAAGTCCTTCAAACGGATAAAACAAAGTTGAAAGAACTGCTTCAAAAAGCAGAAACCTTGAAACCTAAAGCAGGAAAACAATTTACAAAAGCATCGCAAGAAGCTTTAGCTGAAGCAATTAAACAAGCAAAAGCACTTGTTGAGGACCCAAATGCGACGCAAGAAGCTGTGGACAAATGTTTAAGTATTTTAGCACAAGCCATTGAAGCAATGGCAGAAGAGCCAATCAGTAGCAACTCTACAGGCAACAATAGAAATCATGGCACGGTTAGCGGGACTGGTAGCGTAACCAGTCCAGGAAAGGGCACAGCAGCAGGTGGAACGACAACAAAAACCACCACTTCTGGTACTTTGCCAAAAGCAAATGAAGTTGTTTCGCCAATCTGGTCAATCAGTGGTTTTCTATTGATAGTAAGTATTGGTTTAGGAAAATTATTCTTCAAAAATAAAAAAGACCAAAATTAGCGTATCATTAACTTACAAGGCGCATTTGTACAAAAACAGTGTGCAAATGCGCAAGTAAGTAATAGGAGAGGATTTTTACGAATGAAAAGAAAGAAAATCAAGAATCAACTACTTGTTTTAACAAGTATTCTCGTTCTTCTGAGTTTGGAAGTCGCTCCAGTTGTTACGTTGGCTGCAGAATTACCAAGTAGCTCACTACAAACAGCTCTGTCCTCAGCAACAACAATTACTTCGGAAGAAAAAGTAACCGAAACAACCGAAACAACTGTTGCTACATCGACAACGTCCACTAGTAGTTCGTCATCTGAATCAAGTAGTTCTACCGATACGACTACGGAATCAACGAGTCATTCAACGACAGAAACGACAACCACAAATACTAGTTCTGAAACAAAAAAAGAACCTACAGAGCCGACAGTATCATCAGAAATCACGCAGCCTGTTGAACAATCGCAACCACTACAAGTTCCTGTGACCAAGCAAGAACCTGAAGAACCTATTCAAGTTCCTGAAGCCACCAATAACGTTGTTGAAGAAAATCAGGCTGTATCGTTAAATCCGTCCCTCAAAGTAGATGAAATAGCTTCTTCAAATTTAAAAGGCTACGAACTTCCACTGTTGTCGTCTTTTGGCGAAAAGAAACGGGCAGTCGTGGTGGCTGAAGCATTAAGACACGTTGGGAAAACAAAAAAAGAATTTAATTTGACGGAGCAAGTATTGACCAGTAGTTTCCTTGCCCAAAAAATTTACCAACAATTATTTAAAATAGACATTGGCAGTACACCGCAAGAACAAATGACATTTGGTAAAGCTCGTTCTATAGAGGAGGCAGAACCTGGTGATCTGATTTTTTGGCAAACAGCTGAAGGAAAAACGCTTCAAAATGGTGTTTATCTTGGCCAAGGAAAATATTTAATTGCCGCAGCGGAAGCGGATTCTAAAGAGAAACCAGAAGTAATTGGTCAGTTAGAGAATATCTATACTGCCAAACAACAACCAGACTCAAAAGAGGAAATACGCTTGGTAGTGACTAATCCTTTTAAGGAGTTCACATTAACGGAGTATGGCAAAGAAGTTTTAGCAACATATGGTGCGTCATTTGAAATGCAGAAGTCAGAACAAACCACAGCGTTTATTAAAAAAATTGGTGAGACAGCCAGAGAACTTGGCGAAAAATACGATGTTTTTGCATCAGTGATGATAGCTCAGGCTATTTTAGAAAGTGGCTCTGGCGAAAGTCAACTAGCCAAAGAACCTTATTATAATCTCTTTGGCGTGAAAGGTTCGTTCCAAGGAAATAGTGTTAGCTTTTCAACAAAAGAGGCTGATCAGAGGGGCCAACTTTATACAATTTCCGCTGGGTTTCGCGATTACGGTGGCTATAATGACTCACTGCAAGATTATGTTCAATTACTCCGACAAGGGATTGACGGAAATCAAGATTTTTATAAACCAGCGTGGCGTTCGGAAGCCAAAAACTACCTTCAAGCAACGCGTTTTTTAACAGGTAAATATGCAACAGACAAGCAATACGATAATAAATTAAATTCGTTAATTGCGGTTTATAACTTAACGCAATTTGATTTACCAAAAACAGTGGACGGTTTGATTATCCAATCTAAAAATGAGCTGTCAGAAGCGGAACAGCAACAAATGCATTTTCCAGTCTATGATGGGATCAATTATAATCGAAGTGGTAGCTATCCCGTGGGCCAATGTACGTGGTATGTCTATAATCGTTTCAAACAGTTGGGCACTTCTGTGGATGAATTTATGGGAAATGGCAGTGACTGGGGAAGAAAAGGACGTGCATTAGGCTATCAAGTTAGTTCATTGCCTAAAGCTGGTCGTGCGATTAGTTTCCAACCAGGAGTTGCTGGCGCAGATAATCAATATGGACATGTTGCTTTTGTTGAAGCGGTCACTTCTGATGGAATCATTATTTCTGAAAGCAATGTCATCAATGATCAAACGATTTCGTATCGTGTCTTACCTAATGTAATTGCTTATAGTAGTGGCGTGACCTACATTGGCGCTTAAGCGACTCATTCAACAGGAAGAAGTGTGGATGTTTAAGTAAAAAATTAGCACAATGATCCATGTGTGAACTAACAAATTAAAGTAACCAGAATCGACCAATGAATTGATTTTGTCATGTATAAAATGACAAGAACAGTTTGGCGGTTGATTCTTTGTTTTTCATCAACGAAGAGACAATAGTCCTCATGATTCGTTAGTAAAAGATGAATAGTCCAAAGTACTCTTTCTTGATGCTTTGTTATTTTATGTTTTTGTTTGCAGGAAACTACTGAAATCGCTATACTAAATTTATGTGAATATACTAACAGACAATCAATTTTTTATCTCTTTTATTGGTGTATAAATTGATTGAACATTATAATCATTTGTCTTTTGTTGTGTAATTTTATATCTTCTTGAGAAAGGGATGAGTGAACAAATGGCTATTTATATATTAGAAGACCAAATTATTCAAGCAAAAGCGTTAGAAGCATTGGTAACAAATATCCTACATTCAAGAAATATTTATAATGAAACAATCCATTTATTTTCACGTTCAGATGAATTATTACAAGTGGCACACCAGGACGCCCAACTAAATATCTTTTTCCTAGATATTCAAATGAACAATCATATCCAGGCAGGATTTGAGGTTGCCAAAGAAATCAGAAAAACAGACAGTGAAAGTCTGATTGTATTTATTTCTACTCACACAGAATTAGTTTTAACTTCCTACAAATATATGGTTTCAGCTCTTCAATTTATTCAAAAGAACGTGGATTTTCTAGATTTCCAAAAAGAGGTCGAAACATGTGTCGATGCATATATTCAACAAAAAGAAAATATAAAGACAAAAAGTGAATATATTATCATTAACTTAAAAGCATCTTCTATAAAAATGGATATTAATGATATTTATTTCTTTCAAACAGAATACGATCATCGTGTATCAATGGTTGGTAAAAATTTTAAAAGAGAATTTTATGGAACGTTATCAAAAATTGAACAACTGCATCCAGATTTGATTAGAGTCCATCAATCAATCATCATCAATAAAAAATATGCGTCAAAATTAAATTATAAAACGCATCTTTTAACTATGAGAGACGGAACGGAAGTACCAGTCTCAAGAAGATATTATACTCAGGTCAAGGCGCTATTTCTTACTTAGGGAGGGATAATGACTAATTAAGGAATTATCTATCTATTAGTCGCTATATTCGTTATAATTTAGTGCAATACTTGAAGAGGAGGGCGATATGCTAATCGATTGGATTCTAAAAAATATTATGGATATGGATCAGGAAGATCAATCAGGAAAAACACAATGGACAAAGTATTATCTAACCGTTTATTTTTCTGGCTTATTTAATTTTCTGATGATTCTGATTTTATCAGTTTTATTTGGGACGTTAAGCGAAACCTTTATTGTATACGTCATACTGATTTTTTTACGGCCTGTCGCAGGTGGCTGGCATGCAAAAACCAAATGGCTCTGTCGTCTAGAAAGCATTGTTATCTATGTTGCCATACCATTTGTATTGAAAAATTCTTCTGTGAGCTTACCGTTTATTTATAAAATTCTATTGATGTGCCTCTTAGTCGTATTATTTTATTGGTATGCGCCACAAGGAACAGCAATTGAACCTGTTCAGCCATCTGATTTAAACGTGCTCAAAAAGCAAAGCCTTATAAGGGTGTGTTTACTTATTTTATGTAGTCTGTTTGTCAAAGAAAAGATTGCTTCAGTAATACTCTACGGTCTCGTCATCCAAGGTCTGATGATACTCCCTGTAACAAAAAATTTAATTGAAGGAAGTGTTTTTATGAAATTTGGTAAAAAAATAATTAAAAATGTTATTGAAAAAAGAGTTGCAAAAGTCAGTGATGGTGTGGGAACTAAGCCTAGATTAAATCAAAATTCGCCCAATATATTTGGACAATGGATGGGACAAACTGAAAAACCTAAAAAGAATATTGAAAAATGATTTTGTCGTTATTAGCTACTAACGTTTTGCTTGTATCTAGCTTTATCGTTTTTGTCTTTTTACGAGTAACATTGATCAAGATTGAATGTAAAATACCGTTACTTTCATTGCTTATTGTCATTAATCTTTGTTCGTTTGCGGCATTAATGTTGGGCTACTCTTGGTTGATTTATGCGCTGACAGTCGTTGTTTTTACAGGATTTTTACTCATTCACAAAAAGAGGTTCTCAATTTTTAAAGCGATATTTTTATCCGTTTTTACATTGCTTATGGTTTCGTTTATCAATTACACGGAGCAAACGATTTTAAGTGTTTTTTTTCAACAGATTTATCAAAATAAATTATTATGGATTGCCTCAAATGTTCTTCTGTTGCTTATAAATATCTGGATTGCTTTAAAAATTCCCAATAGTGTTTTTTTAAGATTAAATCGTGTGTTAGAAAATAGCCGAATTTTTTTTGGTTGTTTACTTTTATTGTTGATTCTGTTGTTACTTTTTGTGTTTTTGATTTCGCCAGAGATTTCACCTGACTTTATGCGAGGATTTGTCACGGTAAATAGTTCTAAATTGGAGTTATTAATAAGTGTAGGTTTATTTTTAATTCTGATTGGCTTAGTCATTGAAGCTTATTTGGAAGAACAACGTATCAACACTCAATTATTGAATAATTTAACGATTTATACTGAAAAAATAGAATCCATTAACGAAGAGCTAGCGATGTTTCGTCATGATTATAAAAATTTATTGTATAGTTTACAAATTGCTATTTCATACGAAGATATTCTGGAAATCAAAAGAATTTATGAAGAAACGATTGCACCAACCAAAAAAATTATTGATAATGAAGAATTTGAACTTATGAAGTTAAATCGTTTGAAAAATATGGAACTTAAGGCACTCATAAGTATGAAAATTAATACCGCAAAGCAAGCAAAACTAAAAGTGATTGTTGATGTGCCAGAAGTATTTATTCTTGATACATCAATCGACTTAGTGGTTGTGATTCGTTTGTTGGCTATTCTATTAGATAACGCGATTGAAAACAGTGCAAAATCAGAATTGAAAATGTTCGCAATCTCAATTTTCAATAAAAATGAAACACAAGAGTTTGTGATAACAAATAGTGTCCAAGCCGAATTTGATTTTAGGGTTATGAAGAAAACCAAATTTAGTTCTAAAAGTAACCCTGAAGAGCACGGTTGGGGATTGTTATACGTAAAAGAAATTGTTGATTTTTCAGATCAATTTGATTTGCAAACGTCCTTCAATGAAGGATCGGTTACTCAACATTTAATTATTGAAAAAAATCATAACAGTAAAAAAGTTGTTAACGAATGAATTTGTTAACAACTTTTTTACTATGGTATTGAGATATGAGGGGCAATACAGGGAAAAATGTCGGCTGATTAAGGAATTTAGATAGTGCCGGTTAGGTAGTTGTCTATAATGAAAATAGCAACAAATATTTACGCAGGGAAAGGAGCAGTCGTTTAACGGGAAAGATTAGGGAGGATAAAGCAATACTTTTGTTGGGAAAAGAAATAAAAGGAAACTGGGGAAGGAGTTAATCGTTTGATGAAGGGAAATAAAATTTTATACATTTTAGGTACAGGCATCTTTGTTGGAAGTTCATGTCTATTTTCTTCACTTTTTGTAGCAGCAGAAGAACAAGTTTATTCAGAAAGTGAAGTTTCAACAGTTTTATCGAAGTTGGAAAAGGAGGCAATTTCTGAGGCAGCTGCTGAACAATATACGGTTGTAGATCGAAAAGAAGATGCGTGGGGGATGAAGCATCTTAAGTTAGAAAAGCAAACGGAAGGCGTTACTGTTGATTCAGATAATGTGATTATTCATTTAGATAAAAACGGTGCAGTAACAAGTGTTACAGGAAATCCAGTTGATCAAGTAGTGAAAATTCAATCGGTTGATGCAATCGGTGAAGAAGGAGTTAAAAAAATTATTGCTTCTGATAATCCGGAAAATAAAGATCTTGTCTTTTTAGCTATTGACAAACGTGTAAATAATGAAGGGCAATTATTTTATAAAGTCAGAGTAACTTCTTCGCCAACTGGTGACCCCATATCATTGGTTTATAAAGTGAACGCTACAGATGGAACAATTATGGAAAAACAAGATTTAACGGAACATGTCGGTAGTGAAGTAACGTTAAAAAACTCTTTTCAAGTAACGTTTAATGTGCCAGTTGAAAAAAACAATACGGGAATTGCTTTACACGGAACGGATAACACAGGGGTTTACCATGCAGTAGTTGATGGCAAAAATAATTATTCTATTATTCAAGCACCATCACTAGCGACATTAAATCAGAATGCTGTTGACGCCTATACGCATGGAAAATTTGTGAAAACATATTATGAAGATCATTTCCAACGACACAGTATTGATGATCGAGGGATGCCCATCTTGTCAGTTGTTGATGAACAACATCCAGATGCTTATGACAATGCTTTTTGGGATGGAAAAGCAATGCGTTATGGTGAAACAAGTACACCAACAGGAAAAACGTATGCTTCCTCTTTAGATGTAGTTGGTCATGAAATGACACATGGTGTGACGGAACATACTGCCGGTTTAGAATATTTAGGACAATCAGGTGCGTTGAATGAATCTTATTCTGATTTGATGGGTTATATTATTTCGGGTGCATCTAATCCAGAAATTGGTGCGGATACTCAGAGTGTTGACCGAAAAACAGGTATTCGAAATTTACAAACGCCAAGTAAACACGGACAACCAGAAACCATGGCTCAATACGACGATCGAGCACGGTATAAAGGAACGCCTTATTATGATCAAGGCGGTGTTCATTATAATAGTGGAATTATTAATCGGATTGGTTACACCATTATCCAGAACTTAGGCATTGAAAAAGCACAGACTATTTTCTACAGCTCGTTAGTAAATTACTTAACACCTAAAGCACAATTCAGTGATGCTCGTGATGCGATGCTTGCTGCTGCAAAAGTTCAATATGGCGATGAAGCAGCTTCAGTGGTGTCAGCAGCCTTTAACTCTGCTGGAATCGGAGCTAAAGAGGATATTCAAGTAAACCAACCAAGTGAATCTGTTCTGGTCAATGAATGAAAAAAATTCCCCAATTAAATAAAAATGGATAAGGAGTGGCATAATCTTATGAAAAAGTTCTCCATACGAAAAATTAGTGCTGGTTTTTTGTTTCTGATTTTAGTAACTTTGATAGCCGGTTTTAGCCTCTCTGCAAATGCAGAAGAGTATATCGTTCCTGCCGAAAGTCATTCACGACAAAAAAGATCGTTACTGGACCCTGAAGACAGAAGACAAGAAGTGGCAGATACAACCGAAGCGCCTTTTGCGTCAATCGGAAGAATCATTTCCCCTGCCAGTAAACCAGGCTATATTTCTTTAGGAACAGGCTTTGTTGTTGGAACTAATACAATTGTCACCAATAATCATGTGGCTGAAAGTTTTAAGAATGCCAAAGTATTAAATCCGAATGCCAAAGATGATGCTTGGTTTTATCCAGGTCGAGATGGCAGTGCGACACCATTTGGCAAATTCAAAGTGATTGATGTAGCTTTTTCCCCGAATGCGGATATTGCGGTAGTGACTGTCGGCAAACAAAACGATCGTCCAGATGGCCCAGAGTTGGGAGAAATTTTAACGCCATTTGTTTTGAAAAAGTTTGAATCTTCAGATACCCATGTCACAATATCAGGCTATCCAGGTGAGAAAAACCACACACAATGGTCTCATGAAAATGATTTGTTCACATCTAACTTTACAGACTTAGAAAATCCATTACTATTTTATGATATCGATACAACTGGTGGTCAATCTGGTTCACCAATCTATAATGATCAGTTTGAAGTAGTTGGTGTTCATTCCAATGGTGGCATTAAGCAAACAGGAAACCATGGTCAAAGACTAAATGAAGTGAATTATAACTTTATTGTCAATCGAGTGAATGAAGAAGAAAATAAACGTTTATCCGCTGTGCCAGCAGCGTAAAGAACCATAAAAATACTCGGAATTTCCAGAATCACGGGAAATTTCGAGTATTTCTGTTTTTTAAGATAGTGTAAGTTACGATATAAGTACCTTGTAATTATCGGTTAAAAGCATATAATAGTGCTGAAAAGAAGGCAAATAATCCGATTAAGTTAGTATTTCTAAACCATCATAACTCGTAATGATTTCATGCTTTTGAGATAAAGCCGCCATCTCCGCATAAGACAAGCCGCCATTGTGAGAAAAATGGTTGGCAACGTAAATCGTTTTATCTGTGACGAGTTTTCTTTCTTTTAATTCTGCAATTAATTTTAAATTTTCTTCCCAATTCATATGACTATTGCCAGTTTCGTTTGTTTGACTAGTACAATCTAAAGAAACAATACTAAGAAGTAAGTGGCTCTTTTCAAGATATTCAAACATTTCTGACGTAAAGTAACCTGTATCATGGGTGGATAAAAAAGCATCTTTACCATCGTCTATAACGAAAATAAAACAATCTTCACTGAAATTTCCATGTTGTGCAGGAAGGGGATAAATCGTATAGTTCGCAATAGTAAAACACTTGTAGGGCTGAATAACCTGATAATGTAATCGGGTATTGTCTTGACGACCTTCTAAATCAAAGGCGCGCTGATAAAACGTCTTAACTGCTTCATTTCCATAAACAGTTAAACGATTGGGAACATCTAATGCATAACCAGACATTCGATAAGCCAAATCCTCGCCGTAAAAATGATCGGAATGCCAATGAGAGATTAGTAAAGAGTCAAATTCTGCAAAACACAAGTCATACTGCAACAAGTGTAAATAAGAATCCCCTGGAAAATCAATCAGCAGGACATCATCAATAATTAATTGAGTTTGTGTACGAATTTCTCGTCCTTTTTTCTCTCGAGCGTACTTACATAATTTACAATTACAAAAAATTCCTGGAATCCGTTCTGCTGCACCCGTGCCTAAATAATTGATTTTCATTGGGAGTACCTAACCTTTCTTTGACATTCTTCATACTTAGTAGATAACGCTGAACCTTAAAGTAAATGGGCATGGAAACTGAAACATTTGTTGTGTCCATCTTACCTTTTTTAGAAAAGAATTGAAATGGAATTTCTTAAGTAAATTTGCGTAAAATAGAAAAAGCTAGACGCCTTTTTTAATAAGCTGAATTTGTTGCGAATGTTCATGCTATTTCCGAGATAAAGTTTTACCAAAGGCACTTTCATATCCATCTACTATTAGTTATAGAAAAATAACAAGATGGACATAGCTTATTAGAGCAAAAATAACTACGCTATTGATAAAGAGTGAGGCGTGTTTTGAACAGGTTACGTGGGCAAATGAATTTGAATAAAAGGGATGACAAAAGATGACTATTGAAAAATTAGAATATTTTTATACCATTGCAAAATATAATAGTATTTCCAAAGCAGCCTCTGAACTCCATGTTAGTAAATCAACCTTAAGTGCGTCATTAAAAGATTTGGAAAGTGAATTGGGCCATTTACTTTTTGACCGTAACGGGAATTCTTTGACGTTAAATTCCTATGGTGATAAAATCGTCCAATCTGTATATATCATTTTAAACGAGGCCAAGAAAATGAAACTTAATCTGCATGAAATGATTGAGAATCCAGTGATGCGTTTAGGTTTTGGAAATACGTCCTTGATGTATAAAGTGACAGAAAATGAGGATCAACTGAATCGTTTTTGGGAATGTTACCATGGTTCATCGTTTGAGTTATTGAATAAATTGGAGAATCATGAGTTGGATTTTGTGATTACTTCTGCAGATGTGAATAGTCCAGTTTTAAAGAAAGAACAATTAATTGAACTAAAAATGTATCTTTGTGTTTCAAGAGAAATTAAACAAGAAATTGAGGAAGAAGGTTTCATCTGTTTGACCAACTATCCATTTCTATTTTTGCCTCATCACTTAGATCATTTAGAAGCTACCAAGAGTGTGCTAGAAATGTTGCAATTAACAAGTCCGCTTGTTTGTTGCTACGATACGTTGATGCTTACTCGTCTCATTGAAAAAAGTAAAGGAGTTTATGCGGTGATCTCTCTTCGGAAAGAACAACTGCAGGAAATTGATTCTAAACTCTTCTTTTTACCGATTGAACGAAAACAAAAATTTTATTTATACCGAAATGTTTCCAGTTCGGTTTTTGTCCAACCTGGTCAAATCAAGGCAACTTTACAAAAGTTGCTAGAGACTTAGCCATTAAAATTACTTTGGAATAGTTACTAAAAATAGCTTTATTCGCTTAGATTTACTTCTGCTGCGGATAAGGCTATTTTTGTTGTTCATTGTTTAAAAGAGATGCTCAATTATGGGACTGTTCGATATTTCTGAACGGAATGTTCAATTATTTAATAACTTAAGAATCGATAAATCGTATCTATTACGGTTCAATTTAAAGGGGTTCTGGTGTATAGTTTGGCTATCTAAAGATTTACTTTTTTAAGTATAAAATAACTAAATGGCAAGGAATATAAAGAACTGTTGATACGTGAGTACTTGCGATAACCGTGTCGTTAGAAGTTTAAGTGTCATTGTTGCTTTTCCTGTTTTATGTAGTTGCTAGAAAGGACTGTTTTTATGATCGATAGAAAAAAAGTTATTTTGTATACTTGTTGCATGAGTTTGTTTGTAGTGACCATGGATGTTACGGTTGTCAATGTGGCGTTACCATCCATTCAAAGTGATTTTCACACGAATCTGTCTACATTACAGTGGGTAACAGATGGGTACACTTTAATGGTAGCATCCTTATTATTGTTATCTGGGTCTACAGCAGACCGAATTGGCCGTAAACGAGTCCTTCAATTGGGCTTAGCCTGTTTTGGTTTAGCGTCTTTCCTATGTGGGATTTCGCAAACCCCAGGGCAATTGATTGCGTTTCGCATGTTGCAAGGGATTGGTGGTTCTATGTTAAATCCGGTAGCAATGTCTATTATTACACAGGTATTTACCGAAAAGTTAGAACGAGCGAAAGCAATTGGCTTGTGGGGCTCTGTTACAGGGATTTCCTTAGGAATGGGCCCGATTATTGGCGGACTGATTGTTTCTTATTTTAGCTGGCGGTATGTCTTTTTTGTTAATGTACCGATCATTGCTACGGCAATCATCCTTACACAAAAGTTTGTACCTGAGTCAAAAGTAGAGAAGACGGTGAAAAATGATTTTGTTGGTCAAGCATTGATGATTCTTTTTCTATTTAGTTCTATCTATTCCATTATCGGACTACCTAGAAAAGGGCTTTTCGCGCCAGATATTTTAAGTACTGGGATAATCGGCTGCTTAGCCATTGTTATTTTCTTTATTTATGAATATAACATTGACAATCCGTTAATCAATCCGCGCTTCTTTTTGTCTATTCCCTTTACATCGGCTTCTTTTTTAGCTATTTTTGGCTTTATCATATATAACGGTTATTTATTTTTAAACACGCTATATTTGCAAGAAACGAGAGGCTTCAGCCCGTTGGAAGCTGGCTTATCAACCATTCCTTTGGCTTTTGTTAGTTTTCTTGTTGCCCCGAGAGCCGGCGAAATGGTAGGGAGAATAGGGACGAAACGTCCTATTATGCTTTGTGGTATTTCAATGTTGGCTGTTAGCTTTTTACAATTATTTGTAACTAAAACAACGCCTATGATTATTTTATTTGTTATTTATATCTTTTTAGGCATTGGGTTTGGGATGTTAAATTCACCGATTACCATTACAGCGATTGAAGGAATGCCATTTTCTCAGTCAGGAACGGCAGCAGCCATTGCGGTGACATGTAAGCAAATTGGCAATTCTTTAGGGGTGGCGCTACCAAGTCTTTTAATTACAAAGCCTATTACTAGTTCCCTTACTCGAACACCTTTTACAAACGTATGGCTTTTATTTGGATGTTGCGCCATTGCGATTATCTTTTTAAGTTATTTATCCAATTCTCCGCTAGCGAAAAAGTCATTGCGCAGAGTTAGGTTTTATTTTTAACAAATCAAGATTTTTTTGAAGGGAAAGGAAGACAAACTTAGATGAAAAAAATAAATAACCGATTAGGACTCTTTTTATTTTTTGTTTTACTCTTTTGGGCAAAAACGATTCTGGCGTATTACCTAGATTTCTCATTGGGCGTTAAGGGCAGTCTCCAACGAGAAATTTTGTGGTTCAATCCAGTTGCTACTACGCTGTTATTATTTGGCTTTAGTTTGTATTTTAAAAAGCATAAAACATTTATGCTTAGCTTAACTCTTTTAAATGTTTTAAATACATTAATTTTATATTTGAATATTATTTTTTATCGTGAATTCACTGACTTTATTACCATCCAATCTGTTTTTGGCTTTTCAAAAGTTTCAGAAGGGATTTCTGGTGATTTACTTGCCTTAATGAGGGTCCACGATGTCTTTTATTGGCTAGATACTTTAGTGCTGCTCGTTTTGGTATTTTACTCTTTTAAACAGCGACGGAATCATCAAGTCTTCATGACTAAACCTATCAACAGAAGATTGGCGATCTCAATTAGTTGTTTAAGTGTCTTGCTCTTTTCGGTTAACTTATTTTTAAGCGAAACCGATCGTCCTCAATTGCTTCAAAGAATTTTTGACCGTAATTATATTGTAAAATATCTTGGCTTGGATGCATTCACAGCCATCGATGGTGTCAAAACAGCCATGTCAAATGAGGTAAGAGCAGAAGCTAGTTCAAACGAATTACCTGAAATCATGAAATTTACCAAGCAAAATAATTTACCGCTTAATCCGCAGTATGCCGGGATTGCCAAAGGAAAAAATGTATTTGTGATTCATTTAGAAAGTTTTCAACAATTTTTGATTAATATGAAAGTCCAAGGTCAAGAGGTTACACCGTTTTTAAATCAGCTCTATCAAAACAAAGCGACAATCAGTTTTGATAATTTCTTTCATGAAGTAGGGCAAGGAAAAACGAGTGATGCGGAGAACATGTTAGAAACAGGAACATTCGGGCTCCCGCAAGGCTCTCTTTTTACACAATTAGGATCAGACAATACTTTCGAAGCGGCTCCCGCAGTTTTAGGACAAAAAGGCTATACAACCGCTGTTTTCCATGGAAATGTGGGGAGTTTTTGGAATCGAGACCATGTGTATAAAAACTTAGGATATCAATACTTTTTTGATCGGTCATATTTTTCAAAAGATGACAAAATGCTAGGTTACGGTATTTTAGATAAACAATTGTTGCGTGAATCAGCTAGTGAGCTTGAGCATTTACAGCAGCCATTCTATGCGAAGTTTTTAACTGTGACCAATCATACCCCTTATTATACGGATGACCAAAACTTCCCGTTTCCTAAATTGAACACAGGCAATTCGATTGTGGATGATTATGTTCGAACAGCGCACTATTTGGATCAATCGCTAGAACAATTTTTCCATTACTTGCAAACAACAAGTTTATACAATCATTCTATTTTTGTTATTTATGGTGATCACTTCGGTATTTCAGATGCAAACAACAAGGACTTATGTAAAGCCTTCAACCGCGATCCAAAAACGTGGACAAACTATGACAATGCGCAATTGCAAAGAGTACCTTTGATGTTTTACATGCCAGGCTATACGCAAGGGAAAATCATGCACGAATATGGTGGAGAAATTGACGTTTTACCGACACTGTACCATCTTTTAGGTGTCGATGATAAAAATTATATCCATTTTGGCACGGACCTTTTATCTCCTCAATATAAACAAGTGGTTCCTTTTAGAAATGGCGATTTTGTAACGCCTCAATTTTCTTATCTAGGTGGGGAAATCTACAATAATCAAGGGAAAAAATTAGACCAAGTTCCAGCAGATTTAAAAGCAGAAGTCACGAAAGATAACGATTGGGTGAAAAAATCGTTAAGTTTATCTGACAAATTAAATCAGGAAAACCTTTTACGTTTTTATAAACCACAAGGATTCCAAGAAGTTCAACCAAAGGACTACAACTATGATGTGGCTTTTGAAAAAAACAAAGTCTTAGAAGTAGAAAAACAAAAAAATGCACAATCAACCAGCTTGTTTAGTCAAAATGGCAATCAAACGACAGTCCAAAATTATCCGACTACGCCATAGATCATTTAAGAAGGATAACTTTTGTAAGGGAAAAAGGATCTTGTATGAAGTGAAGGACAAAAATCATTTTAGATTTTTGTCCTTCGCTTTTATAATAGTTTTTTTAAAGACAATAGTAAATACTGTAAAAGTCACAAAAATGAACCTATTAATAGATAGTTTTAATATACTCAAAGTATTGCTGATATTTGCGAGAAAAATTATCCATCTCTAATAAATGAAAAATTTGAAAGGCCTCATTAACTTTTTTTGTACCCGCAAGTGGTGCTCCTTTGGCATAGCAAAGCAAGCCTTCTAAGAATAAAGCCATTGTTTTTCCGTATAAATCTCGAATTTCTAACATTGCTCGAAACTGTTTCAAATAACTTAGCCCTTCGTTGAGATACTTGTTGTTTACACAGAGAAGGATGGTATTGATGAGTATTTTGCTATATGGAGAATTGTAGCCATCAGAAGCAGAATAAAGATTTCTTTTTTTGAGCAATCGATTGACAATAATTAACAAGGTTTCGATAGGAATTTCGTCCATAATCGTAATGAACATCGTGACTTCCCTACTAGTCCAATTTTCTAAGTTCATCAAGTTTTGAACAATATGAGCTATATTTTCGGCGACGACATTGCCACCCAAACGATAAATAAACAGGTTAATTAATTGAATCGTAATTTCTTCTTCGTGTGGCAGTTTTCCAGTTAAAATCGCTGTTTTATAGTCCTCGAGACTTTTCATATTTCCTGCATGATAAAGTTCGGTAATCTCAAACCAAGTCTGATCTTTTAAAGCTTTCTGATAGTCATTGTGAATATACATAAATTCTTCTAATCGAACATTCAAATTTTTTATGATCTCCATAAATATATCGATGGTAGGGGTACTAATGTTTCGTTCAATTCGGCTGTAATAGCTCAGTGTCACAACTCCTTGGCAAACATCTTTTTGAGTTAACCCTTTGTCTTTTCGAATTTTTCTGATTGTTTGACCATACACGCCAGTTTTCCTCCTTGGTCTCTGAAAGTTTCTTACTGTTTCCCTATTATACCATCATAGAAAGGTCTTTCTCTAATGAAAATGACTTATAGTACATCTTTTTTTAAAAGTAAAAACATCTTATGTTATGCTCCAATTCAGGCTAATTATCTTTTAGGTAGTTAAGGTCATTTTTTTAAAATTTTAAAAAGGATGGGATAGGATGAAAAAAAGTATTTTATCAACAATAGCAGTACTGGGAGTGACTTTGGGAGGTGGAGCAATCAATTCGTATGCCGCTGAAGCGAACCCAACAGCTGAATTGACAAGTGAAGCATCTTTGACAATTCAACCAGGAATCTTAAATTTAGATGCAGTTTCTAACTTTAATTTTGGAGAGCTAACGATTCAAGATGTTGCGGAATCTGATCAAACATTGACTGGAACACCAGAGATAACGAAAGTATCTGATTATCGAGGGCCAAACGAATCCGGCTGGATGTTGTCGTTAAAACTATCAGATATTAAAAATGAAAATAACGTAAAATTACAATCTGCGAAATTGAATTTAGCAACCACACGGGCAAAAGGTGATGCGACAGTTACTGCTACGACAACAATTGACGCTGGCACGACTGAGCCGACACTTGTCGCTAGTGCAAACGGAACAACTGGATTGGCAGCGAATGAATTTGATTTATCAAACACGACGTTAACTTTTCCAAAACAAAATATTAATAGTGGTCGCTACAGTGGAACGGTTACTTGGGTGTTAACAAACGCTTATACTCCTGAATGAAGCAACCTAGACAAAAAAATTAGTAATTTGTCTGTAAGTTAAATGGCTCAACAACAGAGTTGAAATTTTGGCTGTTAGGAGGAGAGAGCATGACGGTTAAAAGTAACACTACTTTTTTGTTATTTTTTTTCACATTATGTAGCATATTTTTTAGCATAAATAGTAAAGTAATGTCTGTAGAGGCGGAAACGACCGCTTTTACTGTGACACCCGAGTATCCTGAAAATCAAGTATCAGAAGCTACATATTTTGATTTATATCTTCAGGAAAATAAACAAACGTTGACTCTTCTAGTTACAAATACATCTGAACAAACATTGCAAGTAAAAGCGAGTGCTTTAAACAGTTATACAACATCTACGGGTATAATTGCTTATCAAAGCCGTGAAACTGCAGAAATGTATCAGGGGCAGTCATTCACTCAATTTGTTGAACCAAAACAACAAATAATAAGTCTGAAGCCTTCTGAAAGTAAAAAAGTTTCGTTTCAGTTAGACAGTCAACGACAAAAAATTACTGGTGAAGTGCTAGGTGCTTTTGCTTTTGAAACAATTACTTCCCCAAACCAAGAAAAAGCAATGCATTCAATGATTCAGGCAAAATATCTAACCCAAATCGGTGTCAGGTTACGCACCGATTTGGGTTCACTGCCTGAGCCTAATTTACTTTTTGACAAAACTGAGCCAGTCATAAAAAATGATACTGTAGTTATCAAAAGTACCTTGATAAACAACCAGCCTACCGCATTTGGTAAGGTAAACGTTGAGACAACTGTCTATGATAAAACAAATAAAAAAATAATTGGTACGAAAAAAGCAGACAACTATCAAATTGCTCCTAACTCCTTGATTCCAATTTTAACAGAGTTAAAGGAAGAAACCTTAAAATCTGGAACATATAATGTTCATATCGCAATTCATTCCTCAAAAGGCAACTGGGTGTTCGATGACTCGTTTACTGTTTCTGCTGCTCAAGCGAAAGTAATTAATCAAAAAACAGTCTTTTTCACCAAACAGAAAGATGAATCTATTATATTTTCAATTTTAGTTGGAATGCTGATTGTGTTTTTACTAGCAATTCTGGGCTTACTTTGGAAATATTACCAATTAAAAAATAAAAAGAGGGTGAATCAAGAATGAAGCCCAGCAAATTAGGCGGCTTGTTTTTTTACTTTCCTATTTACTACTTTTCTTTGGTGGCCTATTTTTCTTTCCCGGTGAAGGGTTAGCAGCAATCATTGAACCAGCGTTTGAGACATTGCCAATTGATCAAACGATGATTTCGACGGTAGGAAAAGCGGGAAGTCCAAGTGGATCTGAAAATCACCGCTATGTTCAGATTAATGATACAACACCGAGTTCTAGTGGGGCAGTTTGGTTTAATAACCCAGTGAGTTTTACAAATGATTTTAAAATTGAGATGGCTTTTTATATTGAAAATGTAACAAATGATAGTGATGGATTAACATTTGTTATGCAAAGTAATGGTCCGACAGCAATAGCCGAAGAAGCTGGTCCAACGATTGGAGTATGGGCAAACACAGGAGATTCTACACCATTAAGTAAGGGGGCAATTCCTAACAGTTTGGCGATTGAATTTGATACCTTCTATAACAATAATAGTAATCTTATTGCAAACGATGGCATGATGGATCGTGATACAAGTTCCAAAGGTCATCATATTGCCTGGGCTTATCCGGGGGCAGAAACTTCCTATACAAAAGATGGTATTTTTAAGATTGACAAAGTCCTTCATCACCGAAATGAAAAAGGAGTGACAGATTTATCTGATAGTAAGTGGCATAAATTTATCGTGGAATTTAAACGAGAAGCGGGAACATTTACCTATTCTGTTCCTGATTATGCCTTAAATATTACGATTCCTGTGGATACGGAGTTTAAAAATAACTTAGGCTTAAATGAAAATAAACGTGTTTATTTTGGATTTACTGGAGCAAACGGGGGCTATGCACAAGCAAAAGCTATTTCATTTACAAATGTGGAAGGGCTGGTAGATTTGCAATTACGTACGGGTGTTGCACAATCAGCGGATAACCAATTGCTAGCAGACACTGGGATTCCTCAAAACGAAGTTCATTCTGTCGACAGAAGTCAAGAAATCACGTATATGACAGCGATTGATTATTTACAAACAAGTGATTTACTTCGTTTACAAGCCGGGACGAGGATCCAAATGACACTCCCTGATAACTTTGAAGTGCTAGAGAATAAAGTTTACTTCGGGAGTGCTCAAGAAATTGGGACAGGCGCTCAACCAACGGGAGGACAAGCACTCCCTTTTACAAGAGAAAAAGACAAAATAGTCATTACATTACCGGCACTTGAAAGAGGCACGTTGTATGGTCTTTATTTCAAAGTGAAAAATAAGCTCGTTCAAATAAATAGCCTGCTGGATTTAACTGTTCCTGTTTCTAGTACTTTTTCCGGGAATGCTTTTTCTAAACCAGTGACTACCGGGGATCCAGCTGCCCATTATTACAAGCTAACAGGGAAATGGATGCCGACAATTACAACTGGTCATTCTTCTGCAACGGAGGCAGCTCAGTCTCCTCAAATTGTAAGACAAAAACGTAAGGCCTACCTTCCTGTTCAAATTGAAGATGAAAATTCTACGTCCACTAAACTATTTATGAGTCCTATTGTTTCAGAAGAAGAATTAGCTACGACTACTTTCATTGAAAAAGCACATCTTTCGAGAGAAAATTTAACGGAGAATTTTGAAACAACTATTGAATACGAAACTTCACAGCTTCAACCTGAAAAAATGTATTACGTAGGTATGTATACAGTAGATGCTGAAGGAAATCAATCAGAAACCAAAATTCAAGCCATTGATTTCAAAGGAATTATAGAATTAACAACAGTTCCTACTGCTTTTGTTGGAAACACTTTGACAATCAACGAATTAGTTCAAACGAAGCGTGAAGATGGTTATTTCTATATGAAAATAGAAAATTTACCAGAGAATGATTCGTTGACAATTACAAATACAAGTAGTTACTCTTGGGAATTAAGCGGACAACTAGCAACTATCGTTGAACAACTAGAAAGCTGGGGACAAGAGGTCTCTCTTTGTTTTTTTGAAAAGAATACTCAAACATTACTTTTTCAATTAACCAAAGATGAACAGTTAATTCTAAAGCAAGAAGTAGAAGGTAAGGATGTAACTAAAAGTTTAAATGATTATGATCTATATTTTCGTTTTAAAGCTGATCCTTTAAAGGTTGTACCAGGACGGTATTCAGGAAATGTTAGATGGCGGTTATCAGAAGTTAAGCCTTGAAAATGAGAATATTTTTAAAGATTATTAAACAAAAAACTGACTACTTAACTGAGTAGTCATTTTTTTATTGGTAATATTTTTTTTAATATTAAAACAAATAAGAAAATCTAGAAGCAATACTTTTATCCGAAGTAAAAAAATAGTAGTGGCAGTATTAAGTAGGTTTTGTTTTGCATAATATATCCCTAAATTAGAGGTCTATTATTTATTTTTGTTTCCTCATAAATATTTTTTAATAGCAATAAAATATATTTTTTTTATAATTTAATTATGTTTATTAAAGCGTATGATTTGCATAAATATTTTTTCGGTCCTATTCTGGTTATGAACTTAGCTATAAAAAGATGAAAGAAGAGAGTGGTTTTGATGAGAAAAACTCAGAAGATTGTGCCAATTGTGACAGCTTCAGACGAAAATTATGCTCCTTATTTGAATGTAATGATGACAACTGTTTTAGAAAATTGTCATGCGGAGAGACCTGTTCATTTTTATGTGATTGATGATGGGCTGTCGCTATCTAGCAAAAAAGCACTCCGACAAACGGTTAGTAGTAACTCACAAAGTGCGACTGTTGAATTTCTAACAGCAGACAAAGAAGTTTATCAAAATTTTTTAGTGAGTGATCATATTACAACGACCGCTTACTTACGCATTTCTTTACCGTCACTTTTACAAAAATATAGCTATAAAAAGGTTCTTTATTTAGATGCAGATACGCTTGTTTTAGATGATATTGTCCAGTTGTATGATACGCCATTAGTGAACCAAACGATTGGCGCGGTTATTGATCCTGGTCAAGCATATGCCTTGAAACGTTTGGGCATCCATTCCTCCGATTATTATTTTAATTCAGGAGTCATGATTATTGATATTGACCGATGGAACGAGAAAGCAATCACTCAAAAAACAATTCAGTATCTAGAAGAAAATGGGGACCGCATAGTTTATCATGACCAAGATGCTTTAAACGCCGTTCTTTATGAAGATTGGCTAGCTTTAGAACCAAGATGGAATATGCAGACGTCTTTAGTTTTTAATCGTCATGAAGCGCCTAATGAGGCTTACCAAAAATTATATGCAGCGGGAAATCAAGAGCCAGCGATTATTCATTTTACTGGTCACGATAAACCCTGGAATACGTTAGAAAATCATCCTTATACAGCTCTTTATCTAAACAAGTTAAAGAAAGTAGGTGCAAGAAATGGAAAATAGAAAAGAATTAGCGATTGTCTCATGTTGCAATACCAACTTTGTACCGCATCTTGCTGCTATGTTTGTTTCAATTTTAGAAAATAGTCCTTCAGCGGCAGCTGTTCATTTTTATGTGATTGATGACAATATCAATTTTGAAAGCAAGCAACTACTGTATTTTACGATTAAACATACCCAAATCAATGCAGAGTTAACATTTTTAAAAATCAACCCCCATTTTTTCAAAAATGTTGTAACCAGTGAGCGAATCCCCAAAACAGCTTACTACAGGATTGCTATTCCAGAGTTGTTTAGAGGAAGCCAGATCGAACGGCTGTTGTATATGGATTGTGACATGATTGCCTTAGATGATGTCGCAAAATTATGGACAGTTGATTTAGGTGAAAATATCATCGCCGCTGTAGAAGATGCAGGGTTCCATCAACGTTTGGAAAAAATGGCGATTCCTGCAGAATCTATGTGTTATTTTAACTCAGGCTTGTTGCTAATCGATGTTAAAAAATGGTTGAATTTAGATGTAACCACTAAAGTCTTAAGATTTATTGAAGAAAATCCAGATAAATTACGTTTCCATGATCAAGATGCATTGAATGCGGTTTTACACGACCGTTGGACCCAGTTACATCCTAAGTGGAATGCCCAAGGTTATATTCTGTCAAAAGCGAAAAAACATCCGACTATTTATGGAGAAAGACAATATGAAGAAACGAGAAGAGCACCATCCATTATCCACTTTACTGGCCATGTCAAACCTTGGACGAAAGAATTTCAGTGGTATACCAAGCGTTATTATGATCAATATGCGAACAGGACTGCCTTTCGTTGTGCAAAAACATTTAGTAAATATCTTTCTTATGCCAAAAATAGTAAAGCTGTTGAACATGTTTGATAACCCTTGTTATTTAGAATAATAGAGGTACACCTCAATTAATTACTACAGAAAAGTGGAGACGTAAAGAAGACTAATTTGCGCTAGGCATTGTGCGTTTACTCGAAATATTTTTTAGAAGGAGAGATTTATAATGCCCAAGTACTACTTTATTGGTGGGGAACGAGTGAGGGAGACAGAAGAAAAAGATTTTAATTGGTTAGTGATTGACACTAGTGAAACTCAGGTAATTGAAAGAATAATTAAAGAGTATAATTTTCCTAAAGATATTTTTGTGGGTACGTCGTATCCAGAAGAAGTTTCTCGGTTTGAAACTCTTTTGGGAACGACGTTGAAACAACCGATTTCGCTAGTGCTTATGAACCTTTTGAAGGAGGGCGAGAACATTGAGGAACGTTTAGCACCTATTTCCTTTATTTCTTCAGAAAACCTTTTAATTACATGTACTAACGAAAACAATCATTTTTTTGATCGTTTATTAGAAAAATATGGTTGCAAAATAGATACGTTTGAAAAACTAATAACGTATGCGATTTTAGATATCTATTCACATTACGTAGAAGAGTTAAAGGAAAAAAACAACGGATCGATCGTCTAGATAAAAAAGCACGTATGACTACAGAAAACAAGGAGTTGTACAAACAAGCTGATTTAGAAAGAGAAATCGTTTACATTGATCATACGTTAAAGGATCAAAAAAGCACATTAGAATTACTTTGGCAATCTTCCCAGTTTGTCCATCGATTATCAGATAAAAAACTACTTTATGACGTTCAACTGAGACAACGACAAACCGAAAAAATGATTTCGATTTATAGAGACCTTTTAGAAAGTATTGGCAATCTTTTTAGCGGCATGATGGATAACCAATTAAATCATTTAATGAAATATCTTGATTCAGCGGCCTTAATTATTTCAATTCCAGCGATGATTGCTGGTGTTTGGGGTATGAATACTGGCGGCCTACCAGGTAAAAGTTCTGGTTTCGGGTTTTTATTAGTCGTCCTAGGTGCGCTCATTATCTCAGTAGCCTTTGGTTATCATCTTTACAAAAAAGATTATTCAAAATAAACAAGCATTAAAAATTATTATATAGGAGGATGAATCATGTTTAGACACCAAAAAGAATTACAGTTTGAGGCGAAACCAGACAAACCAAATCCGTTAATTGCAAAGTATCTTCAAGAGTTAATTGGTGGACAATATGGTGAAATGAGTGTAGCAATGCAATATTTATTCCAAGGATGGAGCTGTCGTGGAGAAGAAAAGTATAAAGATATGTTAATGGATATCGCTACTGAAGAGTTGGGCCACGTTGAAATGCTTGCAACAATGGTCGCTCGTCTACTTGAAGGAGCACCAGTGGAAGATCAAGAAGAAGCAATGAAAAAAGATCCAACAATTGGGGCAATTATTTCTGGGATGAATCCCCAACATGCAATTGTCGCTGGTTTAGGGCCACGTCCCGCAGATAGTGTTGGAAATCCCTGGAGTGGTGGGTACATTATTGCTAGTGGAAATATGTTAGCTGATTTTCGTGCTAATTTAAATGCAGAATCACAAGGACGCTTACAAGTTGCTCGAATTTATGAAATGATTGATGACCGTGGAGTGAAAGATTTACTTTCTGTTCTTTTAGCTAGAGATAGCTATCATCAAAATTTATGGGCAAGCGCTGTGAAGGAACTGGAAACAAAAGAGGGCTCTATCTTAGTTCCAAGCACTTTTCCTAGAGAAGAAGAACGTTTGGATATTGCCTATGATTTCTATAACTTTTCTGAAGGAGATGCAAGCAGTCAAGGCTCATGGGCTAGTGGTAAAGCATTAGATGGAGAAGGAGAATATCAATGGTTAAAAGAACCAAAAATTGAAGGAAAAGCTCCTAACTTAAAGCCTGTTACACCTAAAATGTACGGCACACCGAAATTAAAAAAATAAAAGATATTTATCTGTATATGAAAAATGAGCAAAAAAAGATTCTCTTTTAGAGGATCTTTTTTTATTAACTGGTATCATATTTAAGGGTGGTTTTTTATAAAAAAATGATTTCTTTAGGAAAAAAATATTACAATAAAGAAAAATAAAAAAATGTAAACGTTATCATTTCAAGGTTATAGCGGTATGAAGATATTTATTAATACTTTTTATTGACAAAATAAAAAAAACCACCGTACTATTGGTTTGTGGTTATAACCAGTTAGGGTAAAGGAGAAAGTTATGGAAAATGCCTTTAAAAACAAAGCTTTGTATCATCAACTTGTTGATTTGCTGCAGGAACGAATCGAAACATGCATGATTCCTCATGACAAGTTGCCCTCTGAACGTGAATTGACTGCACAATATGGAGTGAGTCGGACGACGGTCCGGTTAGCGCTACAAGAACTAGAAAATAGAGGTTCCATCTATCGTCGTCATGGCAAAGGAACATTTGTTTCAGATATAAAAAAAGAGGCCGCTGATTTAGCTGGCGCATATAGTTTTACAGAACAAATGAAAGGATTGGGTCGAAAACCACATACCCGTATATTATCCTTCGAAAAATTGGAAGCGGATAAATTTATTTGTCAGCATTTGAATCTGTCGTTAGGAGAGGCAGTTTTTAAATTAAGTCGGTTGCGGATTGCTGATAACGAGCCATTAATGGTTGAAGACACATACTTGCCTGTGAAATTTTTCTTATCACTTACGGATCAATTATTACGTAGCAAGCCATTATATGATCTATTTTCGGAAGATTTTAAGCAAACCGTTCGTTTAGCTGATGAAGAATTATACGCTAGCATTGCGTCAAAAGAAGATGCCAAATTATTGATGATTCCAGAAGGAGCGCCAGTCCTTCATTTAGCACGCCAGACATATAACATGAAAAATGAAATTATTGAATTTACGTTGAGTGTGGCACGAGCAGACCAATTTCATTATCAGATACGCCATATTCGGAATAGTTAGGAGAGTTAAGTATGTTTACAGCAGAAAAAGAAGAACTAGAACAACTAGGAGCGGAAATCACGACACGTGAAATTCGTCAGCAACCTGAGCTTTGGCAAGAAACCGTGACACTTTATCATGAAAATCAAACAGCTTTGGAAAACTTTTTAAAAGAAGTCCAAGCCAAAGCGCAAGGAAAACGAACAAGAGTAATTTTTACAGGAGCAGGGACTTCGCAATATGTCGGTGATACGGTTGTACCTTATCTCCGAGCACACGGCGACACACAAGCCTTTTCATTCGAAAGTATTGGAACAACGGATATTGTGGCCAAACCAGAAGATTATCTGATTAAAGACGAACCAACACTGTTAGTTTCGTTTGCAAGAAGTGGAAATAGTCCTGAAAGTTTAGCGGCAGTTGAAGTAGCTAATCAAGTGGTTGAAACAATTCATCATTTAGCGATTACTTGTGCCGAAGAAGGACAACTGGCACAAATAAGCCAAAAAGAAGAAAACAGCTTTTTATTCTTAATGCCAACACGTTCCAATGATGGTGGTTTTGCGATGACTGGTAGCTTTTCTTGCATGACCTTGGGTACATTACTACTCTTTGATCAAACAGCCTTTGAGCAAAAACAAGATTATGTAACCGCTCTAATTAAATTAGGTGAAGAAGTGCTATCCCGTGAAGAAGAATTAAATGAAATTGTTAACCTTGATTTTGAACGAATTGTTTATGTTGGTTCTGGAAGTTTAGCTGGTTTGACAAGAGAAGCGCAATTAAAAATCTTAGAACTAACAGCCGGCAAAGTTGCCACAATTTTTGACTCTTCTATGGGCTTCCGTCATGGACCAAAATCATTTATTAATGAAAAAACAATAATGTTTGGTTTTGTTAATAATACACCATACACAAGAGATTATGACTTGGATATCTTAGAAGAAGTTCACGGTGACGAAATTGCGGCGGGTGTTTTTGCGATTGCTCAACCCGGCAAACGTAATTTCTCAGGTTCAACTATTGAATATTCCGCAGAAACTGCTCTATTACCTGATGGCTATTTAGCATTAGCAGATATTATGGTAGCCCAAACAGTCGCACTTTTAACATCTATTAAAGTTGGAAATAAACCGGATACCCCTTCACCGACAGGTACAGTGAATCGTGTGGTTAAAGGCGTAACGATTTATGACTATAAATAATACAACATTTGGAGGAGGAACTATGCTTACGTTAACAGCTGGAAAAAAAGCGGCAATGGATCGTTTGTCAACCCAAGAAGGAATCATTAGCGCATTAGCCATTGATCAACGAGGTGCCTTGAAAAAAATGATCAAAGCGCTAGATGTAGAGCCAACTGATGCACAAATTGAAACGTTTAAAGAATTAGTCTCGAAAGAATTGACACCTTATGCGTCCGCCATTTTATTGGATCCAGAATATGGATTGCCTGCTGCAAAAGCACGCGATACCGAGGCTGGATTGTTACTCGCTTATGAAAAAACGGGCTATGATGCAACAACTCCGGGACGATTACCTGATTTACTAGCAGATTGGTCTGTTTTACGCTTGAAAGAAGAAGGCGCAGATGCGATTAAATTTTTACTCTACTATGATGTGGATGAGGATCCAGAAATCAATCATCAAAAACATGTATTTATTGAACGCTTAGGGAGTGAATGTGCAGAAGAAGACCTACCATTTTACTTAGAATTAGTTTCTTACGATGCACAAATAGCAGATGCGACTTCTTTAGAATATGCAAAAGTTAAACCGCATAAAGTGAATGAAATGATGAAAGAATTTTCTAAACCCCAATATAAAGTAGATGTATTGAAAGTGGAAGTTCCAGTTAATATGAATTTTGTAGAAGGTTTTGCGCCAGCTGAAACAGCGTATACAAAAGAGGAAGCGGCGAATTATTTCTTAGAACAAAGTCAAGCCACTGATTTACCATTTATCTTTTTAAGTGCCGGTGTCTCAACAGAACTATTCCAAGAAACACTACGTTTCGCTAAAGAAGCTGGTTCAACATTTAATGGTGTTTTATGTGGCCGTGCTACGTGGAAAAATGGCGTGAAACCTTTCGTTGAAGCAGGAGAAACTGCGGCTTGTGATTGGTTAAAAACAGAAGGCCGAGAAAACATTGAAAGTTTAAATGAAGTCATCGCGGCAACCGCCAGCTCTTGGCATGCAAAAGTTCAAGTAAACGAAGGGTAATTGGGAGGCATAGCTGTGATAGTAACAGTAACAATGAATCCGTCAATTGATATATCCTACCTATTAAATCATCTAAAGCTTGATACCGTTAATCGGACCAGTCAGGTGACCAAAACCCCTGGTGGCAAAGGACTAAATGTCACTCGCGTCATTCATGATTTAGGTGGAGATGTTATAGCTACCGGCGTTCTTGGTGGTTTTCATGGGGCGTTTATTGCAAACGAGTTAAAGAAAGCAAACATCCCCCAAGCATTTACATCAATCAAAGAAGAAACGCGTGATTCGATTGCGATTTTGCACGAGGGGAATCAAACTGAAATTTTAGAAGCTGGACCAACTGTTTCCCCAGAAGAAATCAGTAACTTCCTTGAAAATTTCGATCAATTAATTAAGCAAGCAGAAATTGTTACAATTTCTGGCAGTTTAGCGAAAGGATTACCATCAAATTTTTATCAAGAATTAGTTCAAAAAGCTCACGCACAAGAGTTTAAAGTGCTACTAGATACTTCTGGTGATAATTTAAGGCAAGTTCTTCAAGGACCATGGAAACCGTATTTAATTAAACCTAATTTAGAGGAACTAGAAGGATTGCTAGAGCAAGATTTTTCAGAAAATCCATTAGCAGCTGTACAAACAGCTTTAACAAAACCAATGTTTGCTGGAATTGAATGGATTGTCGTATCTTTAGGAAAAGATGGTGCAATTGCCAAACATCACGATCAGTTCTATCGTGTGAAAATTCCAACGATTCAAGCTAAAAATCCTGTTGGTTCAGGAGATGCAACCATTGCTGGTCTTGCATATGGACTAGCCAAGGATGCCCCAGCTGCCGAACTGCTAAAATGGGGCATGGCGGCTGGAATGGCTAATGCCCAAGAAAGAATGACTGGGCATGTAGACGTAGAGAACGTGAACAAACATCTTATGAACATCCAAGTAGTCGAAATTGCTAAATAAAGAGCTTTCTTTATTTAGCAATTATCCAGGAATTGAAAGCGTTTACTAGAAAGGGTGGCAATGTGGACAGATTTGAAATTAAAGAGGAGTTTCTTTTAAATGATCAACCATTTAAAATTTTATCAGGCGCCATTCATTATTTTCGTGTAGATCCCTCAGATTGGCATCATTCACTTTATAACTTGAAAGCTTTAGGCTTCAATACAGTTGAGACATATGTGCCATGGAATTTACATGAACCGCAAAAAGGAACATTTCATTTTGAGGGAATATTAGATTTGGAGCGCTTTTTAAAATTAGCACAAGAACTTGGACTATATGCGATTGTGCGGCCGTCTCCTTATATTTGTGCAGAATGGGAGTTTGGCGGTTTTCCAGCCTGGCTATTAAATGAACCAGGACGAATGCGTTCGAATAATCCAACCTATCTGAAGCATGTCGCGGAATATTATGATGTTTTAATGGAAAAAATTGTTCCGCATCAACTTGCTAACGGTGGCAATATTTTAATGATTCAAATCGAAAACGAATATGGTTCATTTGGCGAAGAAAAAGCGTATTTACGGGCGATTCGCGATTTGATGATTGCACGTGGCGTGACAGCACCATTTTTTACTTCTGACGGGCCATGGCGCGCAACATTGCGGGCAGGTAGCATGATTGAAGATGATATTTTAGTAACCGGAAATTTTGGCTCAAAAGCCAAAGAAAATTTCGGTATGATGCAAGCCTTTTTTGAAGAACATGGTAAAAAATGGCCGCTAATGTGTATGGAATTTTGGGATGGCTGGTTTAATCGTTGGAAAGAGCCAATTATTAAACGAGATCCGCAAGAATTGGCTGAATCAGTTAGAGAAGCATTAGCATTAGGCAGTATCAACTTATATATGTTTCATGGCGGCACCAATTTTGGGTTTATGAATGGCTGCTCCGCACGAGGAACCATTGATTTACCACAAATCACTTCCTATGATTATGATGCGCCACTTGATGAACAAGGGAACCCAACCGAAAAGTATTTTGCGTTACAAAAAATGCTTCACGAAGAGTACCCTGCGTTACCACAAGCTGAACCATTAGTAAAAGATTCTTTTGCGCAAACAGCAATTCCTTTAACAAACAAAGTGAGTTTGTTTGCGACTTTAGAAACGATTAGTCAGCCAGTGGTCAGCGTTTATCCGCAAACCATGGAACAATTAGGACAAAATACAGGCTACCTTCTTTACCGAACAAGCATTGAAAAAGATGCTGCAGAAGAAAAGCTAAGAGTGATTGACGGTCGTGATCGTCTGCAATTATTTGTCAATCAGATACATCAAGCAACGCAATATCAAACGGAAATCGGCGAAGATATTTACGTTATACTATCGCAAGAGAATAATCAAATCGATGTTTTAATGGAAAATATGGGTCGTGTCAATTACGGGCACAAATTATTTGCAGATACTCAGAAAAAAGGGATTCGAACGGGTGTCATGGCAGATTTACATTTTATGACGCAATGGCAACAATATTGTTTACCTATGACAAGCTGTGAACAGGTAGACTATTCAAGAGAATGGCAACCGGATCAACCAAGCTTTTACCAGTATCATCTGGAGTTAGCAGAAGTGAAAGATACATTTATTGATGTTTCTAAATTCGGCAAAGGAATTGTTTTTGTTAACCAAACCAATCTTGGTCGTTTCTGGAATGTTGGTCCGACGCTTTCCTTATATATTCCCAAAGGATTATTAAAAGAAGGGCAAAATGAGATCGTCATTTTTGAAACGGAAGGAACGTACCAACCAGAAATTCAGTTAGTAAAAGAACCACTATATAAAGAAATGAAAGAGGGATTACAATGAGTATTATTGGCGTAAGAATTGATGGACGTTTGATTCATGGACAAGTAGCAAATTTATGGGCGACAAAATTGAATATTTCCAGAATTATGGTCGTTGATGATGAGGTTGCAGGGAATGCCATTGAAAAAAGTGGTTTGAAATTAGCAACACCAGCTGGCGTGAAACTAAGCGTGTTACCAATTGAAAAAGCTGCTCAAAATATTTTAGCAGGAAAATACGACTCACAACGTTTACTAATTGTGGTACGGAAACCAGATCGTTTATTAAAACTAGTAGAACTTGGGGTGCCGATTAAAGAAATCAATGTTGGGAACATGTCTCAAACAAACGAAACACGGTCGATTACTAAGTCAATCAATGTGGTCGATCAAGATATTGAGGTTTTTAAAGAGTTAAATGCTAAAGGTGTCCATCTGATTGCTCAAATGGTGCCAAGTGACAAAGCGGAAGACTTTATGAGTTTGATAACAAAATAGGAGGGAACAAAAAATGAATATCTTATGGTGGCAGATCTTATTATTAACATTATACGCAGGATACCAAATTTTAGATGAATTACAAATTTATTCTTCATTAAGTGCGCCAGTGTTTGCAGGTCTTTTTGCAGGATTAGTGATGGGGGATATTAAAGCAGGACTTATTATTGGTGGAAGCATGCAATTAACTGTATTAGGAGTTGGGACTTTCGGGGGTGCCTCCAAAATTGATGCTAACTCAGGTACGATTCTTGCCACAGCATTTTCTGTGTCTTTAGGAATGAACCCTGAACAAGCAATCGCTGCTATTGCAGTACCAGTTGCTAGTTTAATGATTCAATTAGACATTTTGGCTCGTTTTGCGAATACCTACTTTGCACATCGGATTGATAAAATGGTCGAAGATATGAACTACAAAGGAATTGAACGTAACTTCTTAATGGGTGCCTTACCTTGGTCTCTTTCTCGAATGATTCCAGTCTTCTTAGCACTTGCTTTTGGTGGTGGTTTAGTACAAAAAGTTGTATCTGTCCTAAATGGCGATTTGAAATGGTTAGGTGATGGCTTGTCTGTTGCTGGGGCGGTCTTACCAGCGGTCGGTTTTGCAATTTTACTACGTTACTTACCAGTGAAAAAACATTTCCCTTATTTAATTCTTGGTTTCACTGTAACTGCTTTACTAGGAACAATCTTTACAAACATGCAACTTTTAGGAACATCTGTTGCGAGCGTTGTGAAAGACTTCAGTGGTGTATTTAACGCACTACCAATGTTAGCAGTCGCTTTAATTGGTTTCGCTTTAGCCGCAATTAGCTACAAAAATGGTCAAATGATTCCGAGTGGGCCAGCAGCAAAAAAAGAACATGCAGCGAATGATTCAGACGAAGGAGAGATTGAAGATGACGAAATCTAATTATAAATTGACGAAAGAAGATTTTAAACAAATTAATCGCAGAAGCTTGTTTACTTTCCAATTAGGTTGGAACTACGAAAGAATGCAAGGATCAGGTTACTTGTATACGATTTTGCCACAATTGCGTAAAATTTATGGGGATGATACGCCTGAATTAAAAGAAGTGATGAAAACACACACGCAATTTTTCAATACTTCAAACTTCTTTAATACGATTATTACAGGGATCGATTTGGCCATTGAAGAAAAAGAAGGCATTGCTGGAAAACAAACAGTTTCAGGTTTGAAAACTGGTTTAATGGGACCGTTTGCAGCAATTGGGGATTCAATTTTCGCAGCTTTAATTCCAACTATTTTTGGGGCGCTAGCTGCCAACATGGCGATTAATGGTAACCCAACTGGTATCTTTATCTGGATTGTTGCTCAAATTGCCGTGATGGTCTTCCGTTGGAAACAATTGGAATTTGCGTATCGCGAAGGAATTTCTTTGGTAACAACTATGCAACACCGCTTAACTGCCTTAACAGATGCTGCAACTTTACTAGGGGTCTTCATGGTTGGCGCTTTAGTGGCAACAATGGTTAATGTCAAACTATCATGGGCACCAAGTATTGGGGATGTAACACTTAACATGCAAAATAACTTGGATATGATTTTACCACGTCTACTTCCTGCAGGAATTGTCGGTGGCGTTTATTGGATGCTAGGTAAAAAGAATATGACGTCTACTAAAGCCATTTTTATCGTATTAATTGTCTGTGTCGCATTGTCTGCGTTAGGTGTTATTTCAAAATAAGTAAGACAGGAGAAAATCGATGAGTGAACATTTAGTTTTAGTAAGTCATGGCCGTTTTTGCGAGGAATTGAAAAAAAGTGCGGAGATGATTATGGGACCGCAAGAAACAATTTCCACTGTTGCTTTATTACCAGAAGAAGGTGAAGCTGACTTTTTAGAAAAATTTGAAGCGATTACGGAATCGTTAGAAGATTTTGTTGTCTTTGCTGATCTATTAGGGGGGACACCTTGTAATATTTTATCTAAAAAAATTATGCAAGGTGCTTCGTTTGACTTATATACTGGGATGAATTTACCGATGGTTATCAGCTATGTAAATGCAAGTTTATTAGCGATCGAAGGTGACTATGTTAATGAATCAGCAGAAAGTATTGTGAAAGTCAACGAATTGCTGCTAAATGTTGCAGTAGATGACGAGGATGAATAATTCTGACTTGTTGTCGTAAGTAATCAAAGTTTTTAAGAAAATGATTTAGAGATGGACGTTCCAAAAATAAAAGAATTTATTTTTGGAACGCCCCTTTAATTGCTAATAATGAAAGCGTGTTCAAAAAATGTTAGGGGGCTGATTTATCAGATGAAACATGGGAAAATAAAACGATTTAGTACATTGACACTATTGGCAAGCGCAACGATTTTAGTACCATTAAGTACGTCTGCAGAAGAAACAACAAACAGCAGCACTGAAACAAGCTCATCAATGGTGGAACCTACCGCAACAGAGGAAAAATTGTGGCAATCTGATTTTCCAGGAGGGAAAATTGGTGAGTGGCAAGATGTGATTGGTAAAACAAATCGAGAATTAGCAGGAGAGTCATTGGCGATTTCACGAGATGCAGCAGCAGGTAATAATGCCGTATCTTTAAATTTAGATTCCCCTAAATTAGCTGATGGTGAAGTAGAAACAAAGTTTAAATACACTGCTGGAAGCGGTCGAACGGGTGTGATTATACGTGGTAATACCAAAGATAGCTGGGTTTTTGTAGGCTATAACGCGAATGGCAAATGGTTAGTTGAAAGCCCTAATTCGTGGAATGATTCGATTTCTGGGCCAACGTTAAATGAAGATACGAATTATTTGTTGAAAGTACGTTATGTTGGTGAAAAAATTACTATCTGGCTTAACACCACGTTGATTTACGAAGGAGAACCTGTTTTGGCCAACGGAGACAAAATTCCAACAGAAGCCGGACATGTGGGTGTCCGTTTGTGGTACGACAAAAAAATTGTCAATTATGACTATTTTAAAAATGGCCCCGTAGATAGCATTCCAGAAATTGTGCCAGAAGTGACACAAATTGCGCCAGTCAAAGTTTTTACAAAAATTGGTGTCGCACCAAAATTACCGAAACAAGTAAAAGTGACCTATAATACTGGTAAAGAAGCCAATGAAGCAGTCCGTTGGGATGAAATCGATCCTGATGCATACAAAGAACCAGGGACTTTTGAAGTCGACGGTACTTTGGAAAATACAAACATCAAAGCAAAAGCCAGCGTTGTTGTTGCTAAAGACAATGAAGCTGAAAAAGGCGACAAAATCTCTTCTGCAGATTTAACAGCCGTGGTTGATCCACAATTTCCACGAATTATTCGCTACGAAGACCCTCAGAGTAATCAAGTGATTTTTAATGGCCAACACGAGAAAATTGACCAAGTAATGATTGATGGCAAAGCATATAAAGCAACTGCTGAAAAACAGAAGAGTGAAGCAAATCAAGCCGTTTATAACGTAGCTGTCCCAGAAATTGGTCTGCGTTTCACAACGACATTGACTGTTTCAGAAGGCCAAGAATTAGCTATGAAACTCTCAGATATTCGTGAAGAAGGAACCAAAATACACACAATTTCAATTCCAAATCAAGGCTTGATTTCTGTCAATAGTACAGATGAAGGGGCGACTTTTGCTGGCGTTGTGATGAATACTGGGACAAATGCAAATAACGGAAATAAAAATGGTGATACTATCCAAGATTTAACTACAACAAGCCAAGAAGAAACGAAAAAATATATGTACGGTTTCTTAAATACAGCGAATTATGCTGCAAGTTTTTGGACGAACGCCTATGGAGACGGCTCTGTCGATGGTAGTGATAACAATCGAATCCATAAACAAACAAAAGAAGCGGCGACTGGTTTTGTAACAACCTTGTCAAGTGGGGCATGGACCTATCGACCATTTGATGCACCGGAAGATTACACAACTGGAGAAACGCCAGAAGTGAAAGTTAAATTCTCAAAAGATAGCAACGACGACAAGCGGGTGGATTGGCAAGATGCGGCAATTGGGTTCCGTTCAATTATGAATAACCCAATGGGCGCGGAAAAAGTCCCTGAATTAGTCAACCAACGGATTCCTTTTAACTTTGCTAGTCAGGCGACAAACCCATTCTTAGTGACGTTAGACGAATCAAAACGCATTTACAATTTAACAGATGGATTAGGACAAATGAATTTACTAAAAGGGTATCAAAATGAAGGACATGATTCTGCGCATCCAGATTACGGTGCTATTGGTCAGCGACCTGGTGGGGAACAAGCGTTGAATCAATTAATTGATGAAGGCCATAAATTAAATGCCGTTTTCGGTGTGCATATTAATGACACCGAGTCTTACCCAGAAGCAAAAGGATTTAATGAGGAATTAGTTGATCCAACGAAGCGTGGCTGGGATTGGTTAGATCCGTCTTATTTTATTAAACAAAGACCCGATGCATTGAGTGGTCGTCGCTATGAGCGCTTTAAAGAATTAAAACAAAAAGCACCGAATCTAGATTATATTTATGTTGATGTTTGGGGCAACCAAGGCGAATCAGGTTGGGCAAGTCGTCAACTAAGTAAAGAAATTAATTCACTCGGTTGGTTTACAACCAATGAATTTCCGAATGCTTTAGAGTATGACTCGGTTTGGAACCATTGGTCTGCAGAAAAAGATTACGGCGGTACAACAACAAAAGGCTTTAACAGTACAATCGTTCGTTTTATTCGGAATCACCAAAAAGACACTTGGATTATTTCCGACAACCCTTTGTTAGGTGGAGCTGAATTTGAAGCCTATGAAGGTTGGGTGGGTAAAACCAATTTTAATACCTATCGCCAAAAAACTTTTGCCATTAATGTCCCAACTAAGTTCTTACAGCATTACCAAATTACAAACTGGGAAACTACAACAGCAGAAGATGGTCAAATCTATGGCACGATTAAATTAGCGAACGGTGCTGAAAAAGTGACCGTTACTCAAGCAGATGCTAATTCGCCAAGAAGCATTACGTTAAATGAGACAGAAGTTCTAAAAGGTGATGCGTATCTACTGCCTTGGAATGTCAATGGTCAAGACAAACTATATCATTGGAATCCAAAAGGCGGTACCAGCACTTGGTCATTGGATAAGAAAATGCAAGGAAAAACGAATTTACATTTATATGAATTAACAGATCAAGGGCGTATTGACAAAGGCGCAATTGCCACTACAAATAACCAAGTGACCATCCAAGCCGAGGCTAATACGCCGTATGTCATTGCTGAACCTGACAGTATTGAACCGATGACATTTGGAACAGGAACACCATTTAAAGATCCTGGATTTAATGAAGCCAATACCTTGAAAAATAACTGGAAAGTTTTCCGAGGTGATGGAGAGGTTAAAAAAGATGCCAACGGTGATTATGTCTTTAGTTCAGAAAAAGAAAGAACCGAAATCAAACAAGACATCAATCTTCCTAAACCAGGAAAATATAGTTTGTATCTAAACACAGAAACACATGATCGCAAAGCCACAGTAACTGTTAAAATTGGTGGTAAAAAATATACGCGGACAGTGAATAATTCGGTTGCCCAAAACTACATTCAGGCAGATATTAACCATACAAGCAGGAAAAATCCGCAGTATATGCAAAATATGCGAATTGATTTTGAAATCCCAGATAATGCCAAAAAAGGCTCGGTGACATTAGCGGTTGATAAAGGCAATTCCGTTACAAAATTTGATGATTTACGAATTGTTGAGCGTCAAACGGATATCATGAATCCAGACAAACAAACAGTTATTAAGCAAGATTTTGAAGACACACAAGCAGTTGGGTTATATCCGTTTGTTAAAGGCTCAGCTGGTGGTGTAGAAGATCCACGGATTCATTTATCAGAAAGAAATGAACCTTACACACAATATGGTTGGAATGGAAACCTTGTTTCAGATGTATTAGAAGGCAACTGGTCCTTGAAAGCCCATAAACAAGGAGCAGGATTGATGCTTCAAACAATTCCGCAAAATATTAAATTTGAACCGAACAAGAAATATACGGTCCAATTTGATTATCAAACTGATGGTGAAAATGTCTTTACTGCTGGGACCATTAATGGGGAGTTGAAAAATAACAATGACTTTAAGCCAGTCGGTGAGTTGACTTCGACAGCAGCAGATGGTCAAACCAAGCATTATGAAGCAGAAATAATTGGGGATGCTTCAGGAAACACTACGTTTGGTATTTTTACAACAGGTGCCGATAAAGATTTCATTATGGATAACTTTACGGTCACAGTGGAATCGAAAAAATAAATTTAGTCTATCTAAGCAACTTGGGCTACAAGTTAAACGTACTTGTAGCCCAAGTTGCTTTTTTTATGAAAAGAAGCAAGGTCTAGTGCCTCATTTTTATACTGCAGAATAAACCGACACATTTTTTAAAGTGTCAGGCTTCTTTGTGTATTTCATCAAGAACGAATGGACAAACTTGCCTTTTGCCACAAATCGTTTACAATTACAATGATAGGCATAATTTATTTAGAGGTGAAGTGATTGAAGAAATACAATGTTGATTGGAATTACTGGGTTGTCCGCTTTTTATTTGTAATGGCGCTGATTGTTGGCTATTTATTAATCACGAATTATCAGCACTTTGTCCATAGTGTTTCGGGTTTGTTAGGCATCTTATCCCCATTCATTACTGGGTTCGTGATTGCTTATTTATTGAGTGGAAGTCAGAAAAAAATCGAGGGATTACTAGAAAGAGTTCCTTTACCAGTCGTTAAAAAAGCGAAACACGGCTTGAGTGTACTCCTTTTGTACCTGATTATTTTGTTTATTTTTGTCTTGACATTAAACTATATCGTTCCGCTACTCATTAGTAATTTAGTAGATTTAGCAAACTCTTTACCCACTTTTTATGATCACATGGTTCAGTTTGTGATGAGTTTAGAAGATAAAGGGATTTTAAAAACAGCCGCGATTGAAAAATATTTAAATAGTGTCCTTAAAGATTTGTCGCCGGAACGTTTTTTAAATCAATGGACACAAGCGTTGTTTTCATTAGGAACGTTGACTAAAAATGTTTCTTCATTCTTTTTAAATGCATTTTTGACGTTGATTATCTCAATCTATGCGCTGGTATTTAAGCAATCTATTTTGACATTTGTTGAAAAGGCCGCCCACAAATTGCTGTCTGAAAAAGTGTACAAGCAAACACAAACTTGGTTAAATACAACGAATAAAATTTTCTATAAATTTATCAGTTGCCAATTTCTTGATGCTTGTATTATTGGCGTTTCATCAACGATTTTGTTAAGTATTTTGAATGTGAAATTTGCTGTGACTTTGGGGATTTTATTAGGTATTTGTAATATGATTCCTTATTTTGGTTCGATTTTTGCGTCAATTGTTGCTGGTGTGATTACGCTTTTCACAGGTGGTGTTACTCAAGCCATTACGGTGTTACTAGTTTTATTAATTTTACAACAAATTGACGGCAATATTATTGGTCCTCGAATTATGGGAGATGCCCTAAATGTCAATCCGATTTTAATTATTGTTTCAATTACGATTGGGGGAGCGTACTTCGGCGTCTTAGGGATGTTTTTAGCAGTTCCTGTTGCTGCAATCATTAAAATTATTGTCTCGGAGTGGCTAAATGAATCAAAAGAAAATGATAAGATTGTAGATTCTATTGAATCCTAAAGTAAAACTTTTCGTCTCGCGTTGACGAAAAGTTTTTTAGTGGGAAAGAAAGTTTCATTATTTGGAATTTTTGATATGCTATACTTGAAGTAAATAGAAAATCAAAATTGAGGTGAATAGATGCAGTTTTTAAAAAAATATGGCGGCTATTTTTTAGTTTTAGGGGTCTTACTTGATTTTTTTACACCTTATTATGTCGGATTCAAAGATCAAGGTTACAATCAATTGACAGAAGTAATTAGCTTATTAGGTGATGTGAATAGTCCAGTTAGGGAAACCTTTAATCGGTTAACTATCATTGCGGGAATGTTGATGTTAGCAAGTTTACCTAGGATATATGCTATTTTTTCCAGAAAAACGAAAAAAGGTGCTTGGTTAGTAGTGGCAATGATTGGCGCTTATGGTTTATTTGATTGTATTTTCAGTGGGCTCTTCAGTGTAGACACTTCAAGCGCTGGCACAGTTGCTGCCGCGCTTCATAACGGAGGATCAGCAGTCGGTTATACAGGCTTTTTGTTGTTATCAGGCGTCTTAACCATTATCTATAGTAAATACGGTTCGCAAAAAAATAAAAACCTTTTTGGCTTTTTGTTTATTTTATGTATGCTTGCAGCCGGCTTATATGGCTTAGCAAGGATTCCACAGCTACAACAGGTAAAACCATTTAATTATTTAGGCTTATGGCAAAGAGTGAGTTCATTTTGTAATTATCTACCAATGCTGGCACTGTGTTTACAAACTAAAACCAATGACAAATTTGATTGAACATTTGTCATTGGTTTTTTACTAGTTAAAATTGTCTGGTAATAACTTAATTATTGGCTACGGTGACTTCACCAGTAACAGTGGCACCATCTTTTTCTAAGTCAGCAGAATCTTTGTATTCTTGTTTATCAAAAGTAATATTGCCATTAACTTTGGTACCATTTAAAGTAAAGCCATTTGCTTTCACCTCAATATCACCTTTGACAGTCCCGTGAACGATGTTGAAATTTTCAGAAGAAACGATTAGCTTAGGAACCGTGATTTCATATTCAGCAGTTACTTTTTTATTATCATCTTGAGAATAAAGCGCTAATTTACGATAGACATCGTTGGAATCTTTCCCCTTATCATGGAAAGTACCAGCAACTGTTACCTCTTTATCAAAAGTGACATTGTCAGTAGCTGCGACAATCCAATTTCCTTTATCACTTAACGCCATTTCGAGTTCTTCAGGCTTGGCACTAATTGAAGCACCAGAGACTACTTCTGTACTTGAATTAGCTGTTTCTTTGCTACTAGAACTACTATCTGTTTTTTTATCAGATGAACAAGCACTAAGCAGCACAAGAGCAGCAGTTGCCGTCAAAACAGTGGTGAGTACTTTAGACATTTTCATGAAAATCCCTCCAAAAAAATTTATTTATTTCTTCCTTTATCATAACTGATTCAAAGGGAAATGAGTAATCATACACTCAAAGATTGAGAAGTTTGGCCAACGGGAAATTAGGCTTATTCTCTCAAGAAGGTTCAGGAAATATTCAAAGTAATCATTTCTTTTTCAAATGTTCCTTTTCTGTAGTAAGCTAGTAATAGACAGAATTTAAGGAGGAGATTTTGATGCCTTGGAATATGAATGATTATCCTACATCAATGAAAAATTTAGCACCTTTGATTCGGAAAAAAGCGATAGATATTGGCAATGCGTTGCTTGCGGATGGCTACCCTGATGATCGTGCCATTCCAATTGCGATTAGTCAAGCGGAGAAATGGTATCAAGAGGCAAGTGCAGCAGAAAAAAAGGCCTTCGAACATGAAGCAAATCCTACGAAACGAGATTTGCATAAACAGGATAAACATGCTGGAAAATTATTAACGGCGGCTGTCAACGTTAAATATAAAGACGACCAATGGTTGGTGATTTCAGACAGCGCTGAAAAAGCAAGCAATACATTTACCCACAAACAAGAGGCGGTTGAACGAGCTCAAGAAATTGCTCGGAATAAACAAACAAAGCTGAAAATCTATAAGCAAGATGGGACGTTACAAGAAACCAAAGAGTATACTGAATAATTTTTCGAAACCTTGATATTCCGTTGCAATTGAAGAAACGGCTATCAAGGTTTTTTGGCGAGGGAGAAATGGACAAGTAAGAAAAAATAACAAAAGTTAAGAATGAGAATAAGGCTTGCTTTTCTAGTTTTTGGTGGGTACAATTACACTAATTAAGATAAAAAATCAAAATAATTGAGGTGCTACGACAATGGAAAAAGCCAATCTTGATTGGAATAATTTAGGATTTTCTTACATTAAAACGCCCTTTCGTTATATTAGTTATTGGCGAGATGGCAAGTGGGAAGAAGGCACGCTAACAGATAACAATCAGTTAACGATTAGTGAAGGTTCGCCTGCTCTACATTATGGCCAACAATGTTTTGAAGGATTAAAAGCGTATCAATGTGCAGATGGTTCTGTCAATTTGTTTCGTCCAGATGAAAATGCCAAACGGCTACAAAAAAGTTGTGCGCGTCTACTGATGCCACAAGTGCCAGTAGAAACCTTTGTTTCTGCATGCCAAGAAGTGGTGAAAGCCAACCTTGCTTATTTACCGCCGTATGGAACGGGCGGTACGTTGTATCTTCGCCCTTATATGATTGGTGTCGGCGATAATATTGGTGTAGCACCTGCCAAAGAATACATTTTTTCTATTTTTTGTGTGCCAGTTGGTTCGTATTTTAAAAATGGTTTAGCACCAACCAACTTTATCGTTTCTGAATATGATCGAGCGGCGGGCCGAGGAACTGGGGCCGCTAAAGTGGGGGGCAATTATGCAGCTAGTCTTTTACCAGGTGCAGAAGCACATGAGAAAGAATTTAGTGATTGCATTTATTTAGATCCGTATACGCATACGAAAATTGAAGAAGTTGGTGCAGCTAATTTCTTTGGCATAACCAAAGATGGTACTTTTATTACGCCGAAATCAGCGTCTATTTTACCAAGTATTACTAAATATTCATTATTGATGCTAGCAAAAGAACGTTTAGGGATGACGGCGCTTGAAGGAGACGTTTACATTGATCGATTAGCGGACTTCTCCGAAGCGGGTGCTTGTGGCACGGCGGCGATTATTTCTCCTATCGGTGGGATTCAAAATGGCACAGATTTCCATGTATTTTATAGTGAAACAGAAGTTGGACCAGTGACCAAACAACTATATGATGAATTGGTTGGCATACAGTTTGGTGACAAAGAAGCGCCAGAAGGCTGGATAGTAAAAGTTTAAAGAGATAAAAAAGAGAGAATTCACGTTCTCTTTTTTTGTGTAGAATATTCAGAATTTTCTATAAAAAGATTGACTTTAATACTATTTAAAGGAATAATGGAAGATACAAGATTTAAAAAAGGAGGGAAAGCTATTGCTTATTAAATCAGCAGAATCAGAAGAAATGACGATTTTTTTTGATAAAGAAAACCAACCAAATGCACAAGTTCAAATGGGCATTATTACATTACAGCCTGGTGAAAAACGGCCTTTAGCTGGATATGCTCGCCATGAACAAGATGAATATTCTTATGTGATTTCTGGCGAAGCACATACGATTTTAGAAGATGGTCAAGACTTAGTTGGAAAAGCTGGACAAGCCCAATTAATTGAAGCTGGTGAGGGGCACATTAATTATAATGATGGGTTGGAGCCGGCGGTCGTTGTCTGGATGCTTGTGGAAAGGACAGAATAAAAGGGGAGCTGTCTTTCTGTAAGTAAGAGCATAAAAAAATGAAGAGTTATAGGAGAAAGAAGATGAAAAAGTATTTAAAAATCACAATAGTTTGTGTTTTATTGGTAGGATTTTTAGCTGGGTGTACCAATAAAAATGAAAATAAAAAGAAACAGAAAAATACCAAAGAAGCCGTTCAACTGATGTCACCCTCGGAATTAACAACACTCAACACCTCTGTATTATTGGATTTTCCAGATGCTATTGTCCAAACTGCAGCGTTTGAAGGGTTATATAGTTTAGATGAACAAGACCAATTGGTACCAGCCGTAGCAAAAGCATTGCCGACGATTTCAGAAGATGGAAAAACCTACACGATTTCTTTGAGAAAAGAAGCGGTTTGGAGTAACGATGATCCTGTCACAGCACATGATTTTGAATATGCTTGGAAAAAAATGATTGATCCTAAAAACGGCTTTGTCTATAGTTTCCTCATCGTTGAAACAATTGAAAATGGGGCAGAAATCTCAGCGGGGAAATTAGCTCCCAATGAACTTGGTGTCACAGCTGTGGATGATTATACATTAAAGGTGACGCTCAAAGAGCCAAAACAGTACTTTACGTCCTTATTAGCTTTTCCTACATTTTTCCCGCAAAATCAAAAAGTAGTCGAACAATTTGGTGCGGACTATGGAACTGCTAGTGATAAAGTCGTCTATAATGGCCCGTTCGTGGTAAAAGATTGGCAGCAAACAAAGATGGACTGGCAACTAGCAAAAAATAATCGCTATTGGGATCGCCAGAACGTGCGCTCAGACATTATCAATTATACGGTTATCAAAGAAACATCTACTGCATTGAATCTTTTTGAAGATGGACAATTAGATGTGGCTACACTAAGTGGTGAACTGGCGCAACAGAATAAAAATAATACGTTGTATCATTCGTACCCAACAGCAACAATGAACTATTTGCGCTTAAATCAAAAACGGAAAGGGCAAGCAACGCCGCTTGCAAACGAAAACTTGCGTAAAGCGTTGGCTTTAGGCATAGATAAAGAAAATCTAGTCAATAATATTATTGCAGATGGTTCTAAAGCTTTACATGGTGCGATTACGGAAGGTTTTGTGGCGAATCCCACAACGGGCCTCGATTTTCGTCAAGAAGCAGGTAATTTAATGGTTTATAACAAAGAAAAAGCGCAAAGTTATTGGAAAAAAGCACAAGCAGAATTAGGAGAAAAGGTTAACGTTGAATTGATGGTAACAGATGATGGTTCTTACAAAAAAATTGGTGAAAGTTTGCAAGGCTCGCTACAAGAACTGTTTCCTGGTTTGACAATAGAGCTAACCGTATTGCCAACGGAAGCTGCATTGAACTTTGGGCGAGAAAGCGACTATGATTTATTCTTAATTTACTGGACACCAGACTATCAAGATCCTATTTCTACCCTGATGACTTTATACAAGGGCAATGATCGCAATTATCAGAACCCTGTCTATGACAAATTATTAGATGAAGCAACCACAACCTATGCCTTAGAGCCAGAAAAAAGATGGGGGAAACTGATTGCAGCTGAAAAAGAAGTGATTGAAACGACTGCTGGTATGATTCCACTTAGCCAAAATGAACAAACAGTCCTGCAAAATGATAAAGTCAAAGGCTTGAATTTTCATACCTTTGGCGCTCCATTAACGTTAAAAAATGTTTATAAGGAAAAATAAAAAGAGAGCCTGGGCTGAAAATCGCTTTTGATTTTCGGCCCAGGCTTAAATCCTGCTTTTTAACCCAAAATTTGTCACCATTTATCCTTTTTGGGTTTTATCTCGAACGCTTCTGTTCTAATAGTTCAGAATCAGGTGCAGTGTGTGGCTGGGCATTTTTTTTCATATATGTCGGCAAGGCTTGACTAATCTTCGTTGGTAAAACAACATAGTCGGTTTTGGCCAAATCATCTCCAATGAGACTGTGTAAGTAAACGGCGCCAGCAATGGTTTCAATTGTCGGCTTAAACTGAGCCAAAAACCCAGCAATGATGCCAGCCAAGGTATCCCCAGTTCCGCCAGTAGCCATCCCAGGGTTGCCACCTGTATTTTGAAAAGGTTCTCCTGCGTGGAAAATTGTGGTGCGATGACTTTTTAAAACAATCGTACTGCCTAATTTTGCTTGTTGGCGCTGGTTATTTGCCAGTGTTTGTTGCTCGATAGGTAAGTGACTCAAACGTTGCCATTCCATTTGATGAGGTGTGAAAACAACTTTTTCAGGATAGGTAAGGGAAAAATTGCCTTGGCTAAATAGGGTAATCGCTGAGCCATCGATAATTAACCATTGTTGTTTTTGATGTTGGGCGAGTACCATCTTTAATATTTGTTGTGCAGTAGCATCTAAGCCTAAACCTGGACCAATTAAAATAACCTCCGCTTGCTCTACGACGTCCGTCAGAAGGACTGTTTCTTCAAAGCCCACGACCATCGCTTCTGGGCATCTTGCATGTAAAGGGCCGTGATTTTTAACATCAGTAATCACAGTGGTGAGACCAGCGCCACTATTTATACACGCTTCGGTACTCATGATGATGGCTCCGCCATATTGACGGTTTCCTCCGATTAATACGACACGCCCAAAATTGCTTTTATAAGAGTCGGAAGGGCGTTGAGTGATGACTTCCTCTAAAATGTCCTTGCTTAAATAGCGCATTCTATCACTCCTTTTCTTGGGATTTCTTTGTTCTCAGTATACTACAAGAGCACTGAAAAAATCAGTTTATTTAATGTTAAAAGTTACTCTATTGAAGGCAATGAGGTGTATAATAAGGACCAGATAAATGAGTTAGGAGAGTGAAACAGATGGAAGAGAAAAAAACATTTTATATGAGTGGCTACGTAGGAATTGCGAGCTTATTAGTTATTTTAATTGCGGGAATTGGTTTATTTATTTATGGAGCGAGTCATACCAATGGTGTTCTTGTTGTTTTAGGTATTATTTTGTTAATTGGCGCTATTTTATTTTTAAGTTCCTTAACTATTGTTAGTCCTAACCAGGCGAAAGCGATTTTATTTTTTGGTCGCTACTTAGGTACGATTAAAGAAAATGGGTTGTTTATTACCATTCCATTTACGCAAAAAATGAACATTTCTTTGAAAGTACGAAATTTCAATAGTTCTCTATTAAAAGTCAATGACTCTGACGGGAATCCAATCGAAATCTCTGCGGTCATCGTTTTTCGGGTAGTCGATACAGCTAAGGCGTTATTTAATGTCGATTATTATCAAGACTTTGTGGAAATTCAAAGCGAAACGGCAATCCGGCATGTAGCAACACAATATCCTTATGACACTTTTTCAGATAATGATGTAACTCTGCGAGGAAATACCGAACAAATTTCCGAGGAGTTAACCAAAGAATTGCAAGAACGCTTAGCAGTGGCTGGTGTAGAGGTTATCGAAACACGGTTGAATCATTTAGCTTATGCAACTGAAATTGCTAGCTCCATGTTGCAAAGACAGCAAGCAAAAGCAATCTTAGCGGCTCGACAAACAATTGTTGAAGGTGCGGTAAGCATGACACAAATGGCCTTAGAACAGATCGAAGAAGGGCAAGAAATTAATTTTACCGATGAACGAAAAGTACAACTTATTAATAATTTACTAGTCTCAATCATTACTGATAAAGGCACACAACCAGTTATTAATACAGGCGATGTTTCTTCTTAAAGAGGAAGCAACGCTAAAAATAGCAAAAAAGAGTCATCGGAAAGATGACTCTTTTTTTGATAAACACGAACATTATATAATTTTAATCTATAATATTTCGGTTTTTCTTTGACATCTCTTTTTCTCATTGTTAGAATAACAGTGAAAAAAGGCGGAAGGAGTTATTACATTCATGAAACCATTAGTCGCTGTGATTATGGGAAGTACCTCAGACTGGGCAACGATGAAAGCTGCTTGTCTTGTGTTGGAAGAGTTGAAAATTCCTTATGAAAAACGAGTGATATCAGCACATAGGACCCCTGACTTGATGTTTCGTTTTGCAGAGGAATCACGAACAAAAGGATTGAAGGTTATTATCGCTGGCGCTGGTGGAGCGGCCCATTTACCAGGGATGGTAGCTGCAAAGACAACCTTACCTGTCATTGGTGTTCCAGTTAAAACACGAACATTAAACGGTATTGATTCACTGTTGTCTATTGTGCAGATGCCAGGGGGAGTTCCTGTAGCAACAACTGCGATTGGCTCAGCAGGTGCTACCAATGCTGGGTTATTAGCTGCAGAAATACTAAGTATTGATGATTTACAGTTAGCAGAAAGAATCCAAGCAAGACGACAATCATTGGAAAAAGCGGTTATGGAAAGTGGGGAACAACTTGAATAAACCTTTAAAAGTCGGAGCAACTATTGGCATTATAGGTGGGGGACAGTTAGGGCGAATGCTAGTCATGAGTGGTAAAAAAATGGGTTTCCAAATGATTGTGTTGGACCCGACGCCTGATAGTCCAGCTGGTCAAGTAGCTGACCGGCAAATTGTGGCAGCCTTTAATCAGCCCTCTGCTTTAACTGAACTAGCAGAGTTATGCGATGTGATCACCTATGAATTTGAAAATATTGAAGTGGCCTCCCTAGAAAAGGCCATTCCACTAGAAAAGTTGCCACAAGGAACAGAATTGTTAAAAATTACTCAAAATCGATTGCTTGAAAAAACGTTTCTTCAATCGATTGGCTGTAAGATTGCCCCTTTTGCGGAAGTAAAAAGCCAGAAAGAGCTGCCACAAGCAATAGAAAAGATTGGTTTTCCATGTGTCTTAAAAACTATTCAAGGTGGATACGATGGAAAAGGACAAGTCGTCTTAAAATGCGAAGAGGATTTCTCCCAAGCGACTAAATTATTAGCTAACGCCACTTGTGAATTAGAAAAGTGGGTGCCTTTCACTAAAGAACTTTCAATCATCGTTGCAGGGAATAAGCATGGTTACCAAAGCTTTCCTGTATCTGAAAACATTCATCGAAAGAATATCTTGCATGAATCAATTGTGCCCGCTCGAATTTCTGAGAATGTGCAACAAAAAGCAGCGGAATTGGCGCAACACATTGCTGAGGAATTAAATTTATCTGGGGTTTTAGCTATCGAACTGTTTTTAACGGATTCAGAAGAGTTGTACGTCAATGAATTAGCGCCACGGCCTCATAACTCAGGTCATTACTCTATTGAAGCTTGCTCATTTAGTCAATTTGATGCGCATATTCGAGGGATTAGCAATTGGGGCATTGGGTTACCCCAGTTACTTCAACCAGTGGTTATGGTGAATCTCTTAGGTGAACACTTAGAAAAAAGCTACCAGTTATGCACGTCAAAACCCACTTGGCAAGTCCATTACTATGGAAAAGCTGAATCAAAAGTGGGCAGAAAAATGGGCCACGTCACCATTACAACACCTTGCTTATCAGAAACGTTAAAGGAAATTGAGGCTGTTGGTATTTGGAACGTAACTTAATAAATGCTTGCTCCAAGCAAGTTTTTTATTTTTACATTCGACAAACACGAACGATTATTGTTTTTTTGTAACTAATGTAAGTTTTTGTCTGATGTAAATCAGCTGACTTAGAAAGAATAGGGTTCATGAAGCTAACGAGAAGAGGGAAAGAATGGAAAAGAAAGCACTTGTGTATACAGGAAAAGCGAAGAAGTTGTATCAAACAGAAAATGCAGCGGTTCTTTTTGTGGAATATCTTGATCAAGCAACAGCTTTAAATGGTCAAAAAAAAGACAAAGTTCTTGGGAAAGGCGCTTTAAATAATCAAATCACTAGTCTAATTTTTGAACATTTACAGCAACAGAAGATTCCCAATCATTTTATCAAAAAAGTATCTGAACACGAACAATTAATTCAGGCCGTAGAAATGATTCCTTTGGAAGTTGTCGTACGTAATTATGCGGCAGGAAGTTTTTCAAAGCGTTTAGCGATTGAAGAGGGCACTAAATTAGTGACGCCCATTATTGAATTTTATTACAAAGAAGATCGTCTGGATGATCCTTTTATTAACGAAGACCATATTCAATTTCTAAAAGTAGCCACTCCTGCTGAAATTGTGGAGATTAAAGCATTGGCTTTACAAATTAATCAGGCGCTTAGTCAACTCTTTCAACGCCTCAATATTTGTTTGATCGATTTTAAAATCGAGATTGGTCGGACGAAGGCCAATCAATTGTTACTGGCAGATGAAATTTCTCCAGACACCTGTCGTCTATGGGATTTAAACACAAACGAACATCTGGATAAAGATGTTTATCGCCGTGAATTAGGAGAAATAGTTCCTGTATATGAAGAAGTTTTACAACGTTTACTAACAGCTAATTGAGGAGGAAGCGCGTATGTATTTTGTAAAAGTCTATGTTACGTATAAAGAATCAATTTTGGATCCCCAAGGTGAAGCGGTTAAGGAAGCAGTCCATCGGCTTGGTTTTACAGAAGTAGCCGAAATCCGTGTCGGTAAGTATTTTGAAATGCACGTCCAGCAGACAGAAGCAATTGAAGAGAAAATTGAACAAATTTGTGATCAACTATTAGCCAATGTAAATATGGAATCCTATCGTTTTGAAATTTTATCTTTGGAGGAAATTTAAATGAAATTGGCAGTGATTGTTTTTCCAGGATCCAATTGTGATGCAGACTTATTGTGGGCTGTCAAAGAGGTGATGGGCGTCGATGCAGAATTTGTCCGACACGATGCCACTTCTTTAGCAAAATTTGATGGCGTGTTATTGCCTGGTGGTTTTTCTTATGGCGATTACTTACGTTGTGGTGCAATTGCTCGGTTTTCGCCAATTATCAATGAGGTGATTCGCTTTGCTGCAGAAGGCAAAATGGTCTTTGGTACTTGTAATGGTTTTCAAATTTTAACAGAAATTGGCTTGCTTCCTGGTACGTTGCTAAGAAATGATTCGCTTCGTTTTATTTGTAAAAGTGTCCCACTGAAAGTGAATACGCACACAAAGTTTACAAGCGAGTATCCTGAAAATGTTTCGATACATTTACCAGTAGCGCATGGCGAAGGGAATTACTATTGTGATGAAAAAACGTTGAAAGAGCTGAAAGAAAAGAACCAAATTGTTTTTACGTATCAAGAAAAGGTGAACGGTAGTCTTGCGAATATTGCTGGTATTTGTAATGAACAGGGCAATGTTCTAGGAATGATGCCTCATCCGGAACGAGCGATGGAAGAATTGTTAGGTTCAACAGATGGACGCAGCTTTTTTGCTTCAATCATTAAAAACTTTGGAAAGGAATTAAGCCAATGATGAATGAACCAACACCAAAAGAAATCAAGGAGACACGGTTGTATGCAGAATGGGGACTAACAGATGAAGAATATCATCAGATTGAGACCATTTTGCAAAGAGAACCTAATTATACAGAAACTGGCTTATTCTCCGTGATGTGGAGTGAACATTGCTCTTACAAAAATTCCAAGCCCGTTTTAAAAAAGTTTCCGACGGAAGGGCCACAAGTGCTTCAAGGCCCTGGTGAAGGAGCTGGGATTGTCGATATTGGTGACGGATTAGCTGTTGTTTTTAAAGCAGAGAGCCATAATCATCCTTCTGCAGTAGAACCTTACGAAGGAGCAGCTACAGGCGTTGGTGGAATTATTCGCGATATTTTCAGTATGGGGGCGCGGCCGATTGCTTTACTGGATTCGTTAAGATTTGGCGAACTGACGGATGCACGAACACGTTATTTGTTTCAAGAAGTTGTGGCGGGGATTAGCGGTTATGGAAATTGTATTGGTATTCCAACCGTTGGCGGCGAAATTGCTTTTGAGCCATGTTATCAAGGAAACCCACTTGTTAATGCTATGTGTGTGGGATTGATTCGTCATGACGAGATTCAAAAAGGCCAAGCAAAAGGCGTCGGAAATAGCATTCTTTATGTAGGTGCGAAAACAGGACGAGATGGAATTCATGGTGCGACCTTTGCTTCAGAAGAATTTAGTGAAGGTGAAGAACAGCAACGATCTGCGGTACAAGTAGGTGATCCGTTTATGGAAAAATTATTATTGGAAGCTTGTCTTGATTTAATCAAAAATCATCAAGATATTTTAATCGGCATCCAAGATATGGGGGCGGCTGGCTTGGTTTCTTCAAGTGCTGAAATGGCATCAAAAGCAGGTTCAGGCTTGATTCTAGAGCTAGATAAAGTTCCGCAGAGAGAGACGCAGATGAGCCCCTATGAAATGCTCTTGTCTGAGTCCCAAGAACGGATGTTAATCTGTGTGGAAAAAGGAGCAGAACAGCAAGTTTGTGAATTGTTTCAAACGTATGACTTAGAAGCGGTAGCGATTGGATCCGTAACAGATGATGGACAGTATCGTGTCTTTCACAGTGGCAAAATAGTCGCAGATGTACCAGTAGATGCTTTGGCAGAAGAAGCCCCTGTCTACCAGAAAGCCTATCAAGAACCAGAACGGATGCGTGCTTTTAAAAAATTAGCGCCCTTCATTCCAGAAATTACGAATAGTACGGAATTATTAAAACGCCTATTGCAACAGCCAACGATTGCATCGAAAAAATCAGTTTACGAAACCTATGATAGTCAAGTACAAACGAATACAGTGGTGCAACCAGGAAGTGATGCAGCTGTTTTAAGAGTGCGGGGCACCAATAAAGCCTTAGCGATGACAACAGATTGTAATAGCCGTTATTTGTATTTAAATCCTGAAATTGGTGGGCAAATTGCGGTTGCAGAAGCAGCCCGTAATATTGTAGCAAGTGGAGCACAACCTTTGGCTATCACTGATTGTTTGAATTATGGTTCCCCTGATAAACCAGAAAGTTTTTGGGAATTATGGACGTCGGCGGATGGAATCGCCGCAGCCTGCCGTCAGCTAGGAACACCCGTGATTTCAGGGAACGTCTCTCTTTACAATGAAACAGATGGTCAAGCCATTTACCCTACGCCGATGATTGGCATGGTGGGCGTGATTGAAGATGTTTCACAAATTACCACACAAGCGTTTAAACAAGTGGATGACTTAATTTATCTCATCGGTGAAACCCACGCAGATTTTAACGGCTCAGAAATTCAAAAAATGCAACTGGGCCGAATTGAAGGGCAATTACGCTCATTTGATTTAAAAGAGGAAAAAGCAAACCAAGAATTAGTTTTAAAAGCAATTCAAGCAGGCCTAGTTGCTAGCGCGCATGATTGCGCTGAAGGCGGCGTTGCCGTTGCTTTAGCCGAGTCGGTTTTTGCTAACGAACTGGGGTTACAGGTGATACTGCCATTAAAAAAAGAATATCTATTTGCGGAGACGCAATCCCGTTTTATTCTTTCAGTTAGTCCCCAGCATCAGGAAGAATTTGAAACACTAATTGGAAAAAAAGCCCAACACATTGGGAAAGTGACTGAAACTGGTTTGGTTATCCATGCGTTAGATGATGTGATCAATTGTTCAACAAAAGAAGCCAAAGCCTTATGGGAGGATGCGATTCCATGTCTTATGAAGCAAAAAGCTTAAATGAAGAGTGTGGTATTTTTGGTATTTGGGGTCATCCTGATGCGGCACAAGTGACCTATTTTGGTTTACACAGCTTGCAGCATCGAGGCCAAGAAGGCGCGGGAATTGTGGCGAACAATTCTGGGAAATTAGATGGCCACCGTGATTTAGGTTTATTAGCAGAAGTATTCCAAAAGCAAGAACAACTGAATGCATTAGAAGGAACGGCGGCTATTGGTCATGTACGCTATGCAACCGCTGGTACGGGTAGCGTGGATAATATTCAGCCATTTTTATTTAAATTTTATGATAGTCAAATTGGGTTAGCACACAATGGCAATTTGACAAATGCCAAGCGTTTACGAAAACAACTAGAAAGAGAAGGCGCTATTTTTCATTCTAATTCAGACACTGAAATTTTAATGCACTTGATTCGAAAAAGCACTGCTGCCTCGTTTCTCGATAAACTAAAAGAGAGCTTGAATTTGGTTAAGGGGGGCTTTGCTTATCTTTTATTAACAGAAACGATGATGATTGCTGCACTCGATCCCAATGGCTTTCGCCCTCTCTCCATCGGACAAATGAACAATGGGGCGTACGTTGTGGCATCCGAAACGTGTGCATTAGAAACAGTTGGGGCTCGCTTTATTCAAGATGTGGCGCCTGGTGAAGTAGTCATCATTTCTGATGAAGGCTTGAAAATAGAGGTTTTCACTACGGAAGTCCAACCAGCGATTTGCGCAATGGAATATATTTATTTTGCACGACCAGATTCAACTATTGCTGGAGTTAATGTGCATACAGCTCGTAAAAGAATGGGGAAGAACTTGGCAATCGAAAGTCCAGTCGCAGCTGATATGGTAATTGGGGTACCAAACTCGTCATTGTCTGCAGCTAGCGGCTATGCAGAAGAAGCACGGATTCCTTACGAACTAGGTTTAGTAAAAAATCAATATGTCGCTCGAACATTCATTCAGCCGACACAAGAATTAAGAGAACAAGGTGTCCGTATGAAACTATCGGCAGTTCGTGGCGTGGTCAAAGGAAAAAAAGTCATTTTAGTAGATGATTCGATTGTTCGCGGGACCACTATTCGACGCATTATCCATTTATTAAAAGAAGCAGAAGCGCAAGAAGTTCATGTCAGAATTGCTTCACCACCATTAAAATATCCGTGTTTTTATGGCATTGATATACAGACGCGGGACGAACTAATTGCGGCAAACTATTCAATTGAAGAGATCAAAGAGCAGATTGGCGCAGATTCGCTGGCTTTTTTGAGTGAAGCAGGGCTGATTGATGGGATTCAATTAAATTATGATGCTCCTTATTCTGGGCTGTGTATGGCTTACTTTAATGGAGACTATCCAACGCCTTTGTATGATTATGAAGAACAATATCAAGCATCCTTGAAAAAAGAAACTAGGAGGAATTGACATGGAAAATGCCTATTCAAAAGCTGGCGTAAATGTTGAGGCGGGATACGAAGTAGTGGAACGAATTCAAAAGCATAGCCAAAAGACACAACGGACGGGAACGTTGGGCATGCTTGGTGGTTTTGGTGGTTGTTTTGATTTAAGTAGTTACAAGCTTAAAGAACCAGTTTTGGTATCAGGAACGGATGGCGTAGGCACAAAGTTACTCTTGGCAATTGAAGAACAGAAACACGAGACAATCGGAATTGATTGTGTAGCAATGTGTGTCAATGATGTCGTCGCACAAGGCGCCGAACCGTTATATTTTTTAGATTATTTAGCGTTAGGGACCGTTAATCCAGCTAAAGTTGAAGCAATTGTTGCGGGTGTTGCGGCTGGCTGTTGTGAGGCGAATGCAGCCTTAATTGGGGGCGAAACAGCTGAAATGCCTGATATGTATGAAGTAGATGCTTATGACGTAGCTGGTTTTGCCGTGGGTATTGCTGAGAAAAGTCAACTCTTGACTCCAAGTAACGTAAAAGAAGGCGATTTCTTGATTGGTCTTCCTTCAAGTGGTCTTCATTCTAATGGTTACTCTTTAGTAAGAAATGTTTTTTTTAAGAAACATTCGTTTAAAACAACGGACAAGCTTCCAGAATTGGCACCCAAAACGTTAGGGGAAGAATTATTAACACCAACAAAAATTTACGTGAAGGAATTATTGCCATTGTTAAAAGCAGGACTCGTGCATGGTGCTGCGCATATTACTGGCGGCGGGTTTTTAGAAAATCTACCAAGAATGTTTTCTTCTTCATTAGCTGCAGAGATTCAATTAAATAGTTGGCCAGTGCTACCAATTTTTAAATTGATTCAAAAATACGGTGAAATTCCATCTGAAGAAATGTATGAAATTTTCAATATGGGCTTAGGGATGATTTTAGCGGTGAGTCCAGAGCATGTTGAAAAAGTTCAGGAGCTTTTACCAGAAGCTTTTGAAATTGGTCGTTTGGTACCTAGGAAAACGAAAGCCGTTATTTTTAAGGAAGCCTTATGAAGATAGCTGTTTTTGCATCTGGCAATGGTAGCAATTTTGAGGCGATTGCTGCAGCTTTTTCCCAAAAAAAAATCGCAGGGCAGTTGAGCTTAGTCTTTTGTGACCAGCCTGAAGCCTATGTATTGACCCGTGCCCAAAAACGCAAGATTCCCGTTGTTTGCTTTTCGCCATCTGATTTTCCATCTCGTGGGCAGTATGAAGAACAAGTATTGAAACATTTAAAAGAGCATCGGATCGATTTAATCGTGTTAGCTGGTTATTTGAGAATTATCGGCAAGACTTTACTGGAGGCTTATCCAAAGAGAATCGTCAATATTCATCCTTCGCTGTTACCTAGTTTTCCAGGTCTTCACGGAATTGAAGAGGCATTTCATTATGGAGTGAAAATAACAGGAATCACTATCCATTATGTTGACTCTGGGGTTGATACAGGACCGATTATTTTCCAAACAACCACCAAGATTGATACTGAAGATACATTGGACACATTAACAGAGAAAATTCATGCTCTTGAGCACGAATGGTACCCCAAAATAATTTCACAAATTGTAAAGGAGACAATGAAATGACCAAAAGAGCATTGATTAGCGTTTCAGACAAAACAGGAGTGACAACATTTGCAGCAGGCTTAGTTGCAAATGGCTTTGAAATTATCTCTACTGGGGGAACAAGGACTGTCTTAGAAGAAGCGGGGGTACCGACACTTGCTATTGACGACATCACTGGTTTTCCAGAAATGTTAGATGGCCGTGTCAAAACGTTACATCCGAATATCCATGGCGGACTTTTGGCAAAAAGGGGAAACCAAGCGCATCAAAAAGCACTGACTGAACAAGGCATTCACTTTATTGACCTTGTAGTAGTGAATCTTTATCCATTTAAAGAAACAATTTTAAAACCAGCGATTTCTGAAGCAGAAGCGATTGAAATGATTGATATTGGCGGTCCTAGCATGTTACGTTCAGCGGCAAAAAATTATCAAGACGTAACAGCAGTGGTTGATCCTAGTGATTATGAACAGGTATTAAGTGAAATTAGCAGCACTGGAACTAGCCAGTTAACCACTAGAAAAAGATTGGCAGCAAAAGTCTTTCGTCATACCGCTGCTTATGACGCGCTTATCGCTGACTATTTAACGACGCAAGTGGGTGAAACTGAACCAGAGAAACAGACGCTTACTTATGAACGTAAGCAAACATTGCGTTATGGCGAAAATAGCCATCAACAAGCCACCTTTTATCAATCCGTTGTACCTGTATCATTATCCATTGCTTCCGCTCGACAACTTCATGGCAAAGAACTGTCATATAACAATATTCGAGATGCTGATGCAGCGCTCCGGATTGCTAGCGAGTTTACAGAACCTACGGTCGTCGCTGTCAAACATATGAATCCATGTGGAATTGGAACAGGAAAAACGATTTTGGCAGCCTATCGTCAGGCATTTGAAGCAGATCCAGTTTCAATTTTTGGTGGCATTGTTGTTTTGAATCGTCCAGTGGATCAAGCGACTGCGGCTGAAATGCATCAAATCTTTTTAGAGATAATTATTGCGCCTAGTTTTGAGGAAGAAGCTCTGGCACTGTTATCTCAGAAAAAGAATCTTCGTTTGTTAACGTTAGATTTTCATGCTCAAGAAAAAAAAGCGGCGGAATTAGTTTCTGTTATGGGCGGGTTATTAATTCAAGAACAAGATACAGTTGTTGAAAATGAACAAGCATGGCAAGTAGTTACAGAGCGCCAACCCACACCAGCTGAAAGAGACGCATTGAACTTTGCTTGGAAAGCAGTCAAGCATGTAAAATCAAATGCTATTGTTTTAGCCAATGAAAGTCAAACAGTGGGAATTGGCGCTGGTCAAATGAATCGAATTGGGTCAGTAAAAATTGCAGTTGATCAAGCCCAAGCAGCTGGAAAATTACAAGGGGCCGTCTTAGCAAGTGATGCCTTTTTCCCCATGGCAGATAGCGTGGAATATGCTGCACAACATGGCATTCAAGCAATTATTCAGCCAGGTGGGAGCATTAAAGACCAAGCATCAATCGATCTAGCGAATCATTATGGCATTGCGATGATTTTTACTGGGACTCGTCATTTCAAACATTAATTTTTAAAGGAGAAACCGATGAATATATTAGTGATTGGGCGTGGTGGTCGTGAACATGCAATCGCCAAAAAATTACAGCAAGAAAACAAAGTCAAGATTGTTTATTGTGCACCAGGTAATCCTGGTATGAGTGGTGATAATATTCGGACTGTACCTATCAGTGAAGAGCAGCAAACGGAACTAATTCAATTTGCGAAGAATAATCAGATTGATTGGACATTCGTCGGACCGGAAACGCCATTAATTGAAGGAATTGTAGATGCCTTTCAAGCAGCGGGATTACTGATTTTTGGCCCGACAAAAGCAGCTGCAATAATTGAAGGTTCAAAAAGTTTTGCGAAAGATTTTATGCAAAAATACCAGATTCCAACGGCGGAATATCGGGTCTTTCGACGTTTGGCACCTGCCTTAGAATATATTGAACAGCAAGGAGTACCAATTGTTATTAAGGCGGATGGTTTGGCAGCTGGAAAAGGAGTAGTAGTTGCCGAAACAAAAGCAGCCGCAAAACGGGCGCTAGTTGCGATGATGGAGGACCAACAATTTGGAGCAAGCGGTCAAACGGTCGTAATCGAAGAATTTTTGCAAGGAGAAGAATTTTCCTTAATGGCCTTTGTTTCTAATGAGAAGGTATATCCGATGGTGATTGCTCAAGATCATAAGCGGATTTTCGATGGGGATGCTGGGCCGAATACAGGGGGGATGGGTGCTTACACACCAGTGCCTCAGATCCCAGAAGAAGCGGTTCAGCAAGCCATTAGCCAAGTCCTGAAACCGACTGCTAAAGGAATGGTGGCTGAAAAACGTCCGTTTCAAGGGATTTTATATGCTGGTTTAATCCAAACAGCAACTGGCCCCAAGGTTATTGAATTTAATGCTCGATTTGGGGATCCAGAAACACAAGTTGTGTTGGCACGTTTAGAGAGTCCCCTTTCAGAAATAATTTCTTCATTGCTGGCGAAAGAGCAACCAACGATTGTATGGAATGAGTTAGCGAGTGTTGGTGTTGTTGTAGCAGCAGAAGGCTATCCTAATCAATACAAGACAAATCTACCATTGCCCGAAATGTCTGGTGAAACCATCTATTATGCAGGGGTAACTCGTTCAGAACAGGCTCTGGTTTCGGCTGGCGGACGAATCTTTTTAGCAGAAGCAACTGCTTCGACTCTTGAAGAAGCCCGCAAAAAAGTTTATCAAACATTGGATAATTACTCATTTCCTGGAATGTACTATCGAAAAGATATAGGCGTGAAAGGCTTGATTTAGGATTTTTAAAACAGAGGCAAGGACATTTAATTGGATGTTTCCTTGTCTTTTTTTTTATTGCAAATTCAGATAGGGAGGCATAAACTGATAGTATATCCATCATTAAACTAGAGGAGAAAGCTAAATTAATGAGAGAAAAGCAGATTGAAAAAGTTAGTCAGGGATTGTTTATTGTTACAAGTATTTTAGCAGTCAGTTTACTATTATTAAGTGCGGTGGTCTATCCTGATTTACCAGCTCATGTGCCCATTCATGTGAATTTTTGGGGCGAGGGTAATTCATTTGGCCCAAGATCTAGTATATTTATGTGGCCAGCGGTCCTGTTTGGCTTGAGTATTTATCAACGAAGTTATCAATCAGTACAACCATATGGCAGATGGCTGAAGGTATTATTAATTATTGTTAATCTTGGCGCTTTGTTTAGTATTCTGCGTCTATTTATTAATTTGTTGGTTTGAAAGGATCGAAAGGTGAGAAAATGAGAAAGTTAATTTTGGTTTTTGTGGGATGTGTCATGGTCTTTTGTTTATGGCCTAATCAAGCGGTGGCTGTAGCTGGAGGCTATGGCGGTGGACGTGTAGAAAGTCCTAGCGGGGGCAATCCCTCGAATGGTTTTTCGTCAGGCAGTAATGGATCAAGAAGTTATGTTCATCATCATGAGACCGGATCCAGCAACACAACGCCACTGGAAGGCTTAATTTCAACAGTGTTTTTTGTTCTTTTTGGGGGCGCGATGATTTGGCAAAGACGCCGTAGAAATCAACCAGTCGATGAAGGTGCTTTTCAAGAAATGTGGGCAGCATTACCTGGAACATCAAAAGAAAAAAAGGCACTCTTAAAAGAAATACAACAAACGTTTTTAGAAATACAACAAGCGTGGGATCAAGAAAATTTGTCTGTAGTCAAAGATAACTATACAGAAAAACTTTATCAAAAACATCTTGCAGTATTACAAGAAAATCAACAAGCGGGCATCAGAAATCATGTAAAAAAAGTGAAAGTAGCGCCAGCTTCGAATTATCATCATATTAGTGAAACCAGTTTTTCACTGATGCTTCATTTTTCTTGTATTGACTACGAGGAAGATACTCAAAGCGGTCGTGTTTTATCGGGATACAAGCATCAAAAACAATATTTTTCACAACTTTGGTATTTTGATTACAATCCATCTCTTGGAAAATGGCAAGCAGACTTCATTCAACCTAAAGGATAGTGCTAAAAAGCGCTTGGGGTTTAAATCCCAAGCGCTTTTTTATTCTTCGATGCGTTTTACAAGCTGTATTTTTTTATTTAATACGTAAATCAGGATACCGCCGACGGTCATTGAAAGAAGTTCACCAAGTCCAACGGTCAACCATGTGTACCAAAAAGGTAACTGATAAAAGAACGTTAAGGGTCCGGCGACAGTGAACATGGACAAAGCAAAAAGAATGGCCGTTAGCATCAGTTTAATCAATAAATTTTGCTGATTTTTTGTCGCCAAATAGGCAATCCATAAGACTGCGCACGTGCCAGCGCTACCGATGACTATATCGATGATACCAAGAGGCGAAGCGGTGTTGGCAATTGCAACACCTAGTGTAATGGACCAGATATATCGCTTGTTAAAAACGCCTAAATAATTAAATAATTCGGCAAGACGAAGCTGTATCGGACCAAAACTAAGCGGAGCGAGAAGTACAGTGACAACGACATACAAAGCGGTAACCAGCGCCATTTTAGCCAACGCCGTAGCTGACCACGTACTGGTTTGTGGATTTGATGAATGATTCATTTAAGATTCTCCTTTATAAAACAACGACGTGTTTTAGTGATAACCATAACCAAAGGAAGGGCAGTAAAGCCAACTGAAGTGTTATGGTGTGAGTTGCCTCACTGTGTTACATGTTACTGAAGAACAGACACTCTGTAAAGTCTTTTTATTTCATGGTCCAACCACCATCGATGGTCATAACTGTGCCATGGATATAATCAGCGTCATCACTAGCTAGAAATAATGAAAGTTTTGCTACTTCTTGTGGCTGCGCCCAACGGCCCGCGGGTGTTTCACGTGCTACCCAAGTAGCCATTTCGCCTTCTCCTGCAAAATCAGCTGCGTTCATGGGTGTTTGGATGGCACCTGGCGCAATCGCATTTGCTCGAATGCCTAATTTGGCATAATCGTAGGAAAGTTGTTTTGTATACCCGATGATTGCGTGTTTGGAGGCAGTGTACGCTGCGCCGCCGCCCCCAGCTACTAAGCCAGCGATAGATGCCATATTAACGATTACTCCTTTTTTTTGTTGGAGGAAATAAGGTAATAGAGCATTGGTCACTAAAAAGACACTTTTTAAATTGGTTGCTAAAATTTGATCCCATAAAGCTTCCGAAGTTTCTAGAGAAGGACGATAATCATCTAAAATACCTGCCGTATTTAATAAAATATCAATTTGGCCGTTGTTTTTCACAATTTGTTTCATCGTGGCTTGCACAAATGAGGGAGAAGACACATCACCGACAAAATAAGTAAATGGCTTAGTAGAATCTGGATTAACCAGTGCGGCTGTCTGTTTTAACCCCGTTTCGTCTAGGTCGATGCCAATAACTTCAGCGCCCTGTTCAGCAAAGGCAATTGCTTGTGCTTGGCCAATCCCTGAAGCTGCACCGGTTACAAGCATCCGTTTTGTTTCAAATTCTTTTGGCATAAGAAAAACTCCTTTAAACATTTAAAAATTAAGGTCTGGAAGAACGAGCAATCGCCGTAATCTGCCAGACCTTATGTGTGTAGTTATGCTTCAACAATCACCCAATCTTCTGCTAAGACATCACAAGGTGTTGGTGAAAACATGCTGTAGCCTTCATCAGAAGTTTTGATTAAAAAATACGGGGTAACTTGTAAAAATTCACCTTCGGAGGTGCCAATTTCATCACGTAATTCAATAAAAAGTTCAAAACCGCTCCAGCCTTTACGTACGGCTTTTTTCCCTGCTTTAATCTGTGGCAATACTTCTTCAAATGTCATTTGCTTGTGCTCCTTTTTCGTTAAATGGTAGTTCGTGATAGCTCGTTGCGCCTTTTTCAATTGTCAACTGACCGTTAAGTAGATCCGTCATTTCAGCTATAAATGTTTCTGTTGCTTGTTCATCTACTAAACAAATTAACTGAATAGACTCTGTGTAAATAGTTTCTTTAAGCGTGTAGGGACTATGTTCCAAAAAGGCTTGGGCTTTTCCTAATAAAGGATAGGCGATCGTAATCAATAGTTCTTGTTGCAATTTGCCAATGACTAAACCAATTTCATCTAAAGTGTGGGAAAGAGCATGACTATATGCTCGGATTAAACCACCAGCGCCTAATTTTATTCCGCCAAAATAACGAGTGACAACAGCCACTACGTTGATTAACTCTTTTTTCTTTAAGACTTCTAGCATTGGAACACCAGCAGTGCCACTAGGTTCGCCGTCATCGCTGCTCCGCTGAATGTCATTTTTTTCGCCGATCACAAAAGCACTACAATTATGATTGGCTTTCCAATGTTCTTTTTTTATTGCGGCGATAAAGGCTTTTGCTTCTTCTTCTGATGTTACGCGCTTTACAGAACAGATAAACCGCGATTTCTTGATTTCAATCTCGCTGAAACCATCTTGTTTGACTGTAATATAGCTTTCTAACATATGGGCATCCTTTTCTCTCGTAATAAAGTCAGTATAAAAAAGAATCAACTGAATAGCAACTTTTTCTCTCATCTTTTTTGTGAGATTTTTGGAAAAAAACGTTATAATAAGGTATGATAGAGAAAAGGGAGGCGCTGGAAAATGGTACATACACGACAGAAAAAATATGATACAATTACTCATTATTTGAAAACGAATGGCGGTTCCCAAGTTACCTTGACCTTTACCCAGTTTGATGAATTGTTATTCCCTCATTCTGGTTTACCAAAAACTGCTAAGACAGATGTCGATTGGTGGGCGAACGATTATAAGCATCCAGAAAAAGGCGCTTATGGTTGGTTGAATGCGAGTTATCAAGTAGTTCAAGTGAATTTGGAAAAAGAATATGTGGTATTTAATAAATTGCTGAAGTCAGCATGGTACGTTTAAACCAGGATTGTATCCGCTTTAAAAAACAAGAATGATTGACAAAAATTAACTTTACACTATAATATTTTTAATAGATAATGTTGAAAATTGAAAAAGGCAATGGTAAAAGGGGCTGTTAAAATGTCAAAAAAAACAATTATGTTAGTTTGCTCCGCTGGAATGAGTACTAGTTTACTTGTTACAAAAATGCAAAAAGCAGCATTTAATCAAGGCTTAGATGCCCATATATTTGCGGCTTCTGCATCGGAAGCAGAAACAAATTTAGAAAATAATCCAGTCGATGTGTTATTGTTAGGTCCACAAGTTCGTTATATGAAGAGTGATTTTGAAAAGCGTCTATCACCAAAAGGTATCCCAACAGATGTCATTAGCATGTCTGATTACGGCTTAATGAACGGCGAAAAAGTCTTGGAACAAGCCTTGGGTTTGTTAGCACAAGCAGATAAAAAAGAGTAAAAACAAGTTGTTTTTTCGAGAATCTTCGAAAAAGCAACTTGTCTTTTTTTTCGCAAAAAAGCTAGAGAAATGCGTATTTTATAATTGAGGTGGTTAACATGGAAGACTTGCATGGACGTAAAATAATTCTTGAAGAAACAGAACGTTCAATACAGACAAAACTGGTTTATTTATCAACAATGTTAGAGCGTTCACCCCTAACAATTCAATGTCAGCGGTGCGGGGAAGTCGTATCCAAAAAAGAAAACAGACTGGCGACAAATGTATACTACTGTCATGCGTGCATTCAATTAGGCCGTGTGACTTCTTGTCAAAAATTTTGTCATTTACCAGAAAGGCCCAATAGCCCAAGAACTGTCTTTTTTGAGTGGTCTGGACAATTAACAAAGGGACAGCAAGCGATCTCGGTTGAACTTTGTGAGACAGCAAAAGCAAGAGAGAATCGCTTAGTGTGGGCAGTTACAGGTGCAGGCAAAACAGAAATGTTATTTGCTGTTTTGCACCAAACCTTACAAGAAGGGGGGCGGATTGCGCTGGCTTCGCCGCGTGTCGATGTTTGCTTAGAACTGTTTCCCAGAATCCAAGCGGTTTTTCCTCACGAAGCAATTGCTTTACTTCATGGAAACAGTCAAGAGCCGTATCGTTATACGAAACTAGTGATTTGCACCACGCATCAATTATTGAAATTCCATCAAGCATTTGATTTACTTATCGTTGATGAAGTCGACTCTTTTCCTTTTGTTAATAACGAGCATCTTTATTATGGAGTGCGTAACGCACGAAAAAAAAGAAGTAGTTTGGTGTACTTAACAGCAACCCCTACGAAAGAATTGCGGAAGCTTTTACAGCAAAAGAAGTTAGCGGCCAGTATTTTGCCAGCAAGATATCATCGTAGGCCATTACCTGTGCCACGCCGATTTTGGGTTCAGTCGTGGCAACGTCTTTCTAGCAAAAATATTAAAATCATTGCACATCATTTGAAACGTTTATTGGTGCGTAATTCAGTTTTACTATTTTGCCCAAGAATTTCATTAATTCACCAATTGCATGCATTAATAGCTGAGCGATTTTCCGACAAAAAAGTTGTCGCCGTTTATGGTAGCGATGAGCTTCGTCTAGAAAAAGTTCAAGCAATGCGTCAGCAGAAAACGGATATTTTGATCACTACAACCATTTTAGAACGTGGTGTGACTTTTGATGCAGTCTCAGTTATTGTTTATGGTGCCAATCATCGAGTCTTCACTTCTTCAACACTTGTCCAAATTGCGGGTCGAGTCGATCGAAGACAAGAATTCAATTACGGCGAAGTTTTATTTTTACATGATGGGGAAACAAGAGACATGAAAGAGGCAATTCGGCAAATAAAGCAAATGAATCGCTTGGCTAGCAAACGAGGGATGTTAGATGGATTGTAAAAATTGCGCAAGCCCCATTCGTTTGGAGATAACATTAAAAATGCTCTTACGTTTTAAAAAATGGGCGAGGCCTTCACTTTGCCAGCACTGCCAAGCAAAGTTCCAGAAACTGCCAATGACAGGCACTTGTTTTGGCTGTGGTCGCGTCAGCCAAGAGTATTATTGTTTAGATTGTCGAAGGTGGCAGCTGCTTTATCCAGAGTATTCTTTTCATAATGCAGCGTTGTTTCATTATGATGAAGGAATGCAAGAGTGGATGGAACGCTATAAATTTCAAGGAGACTATCGCTTAAGAATGTGTTTTAACGAGGAAATCAACTTTTACTTTCAGCAACAATCTGCGGACTATATTATTCCGGTGCCCTTATCCGAAAAGCGAATGCAAGAACGAGGCTTCAACCAAGTAATTGGCTTACTAGAAGCGGCTGATGTTCCGTACAGCCCTTTTTTAATTAGAAAAGAGGAAAATGTTCCGCAATCTAAGAAAACTAGAAAGGAAAGGATGCAGTTGCAACAACCATTTGCCATCCAAAAAGAAAATCAAGAAAAATTAAAAAATTGTTCTATTATTTTGGTGGATGACATCTATACCACTGGACGAACTCTTTTTCACGCAGCTGCTGTTATCAATGACTGTTATCCTAAAAGTTTGAATACGTTTACTCTCGCGCGGTAAAAAGAAAAGAATTCATAAATTTGATGACTATTTTGTTGGCAAAACCCAGATTATTCGATATAATGAAATTAAGAAGAAGGGAATTAAAGAGTGGTCCTTTAATCTTTTCTTTACTGGTAGATGAAAGGGGTAATTGTTATGTTTAGATATAATGTACGTGGAGAAAATATCGAGGTAACCGAAGCGATTCGAGACTATGTTGAGAAAAAAGTCGGTAAATTAGAAAGATATTTCAGCGATTCACCTGAAGCAACGGTTCACGTGAATTTGAAAGTGTACACTGAAAAAACAGCCAAAGTCGAGGTTACTATTCCTCTTCCTTATCTAGTTTTACGAGCTGAAGAAACGTCACCTGATTTATACGCAAGTATTGATTTGGTTGTCGATAAATTAGAACGACAAATTCGTAAATTTAAAACAAAAATCAACAGAAAATCTCGTGAAACAGGACGTAACAATACAAAAGCCGCTGTCTTCTTAGTTGGTGAAGAAACAGAAGAAACACCTTCAGAATTAGACATCGTTCGTACAAAACGTCTATCATTAAAACCGATGGACAGTGAAGAAGCTGTTTTACAAATGAACATGTTAGGACACAACTTCTTTATTTTTGAAGATGCTGAAACAAATGGAACAAGCATTGTTTACCGTCGTAAAGATGGCAAATATGGCTTGATTGAAACAGACTAAAGCTTAAAATAAGAGCTGAAATGCCTTCGTGCATTTCAGCTCTTTAAACATCTTTAAAGCACGGAGTAAAGAAAAAATAAAGAAATACATAAAATAACTTTAAAAGTTCCTCTTTTAAAGGAAAATGTCTGTAAAATAGAGAGAAATGGTTTTCTTTCTCGTCAAGTAATGATAAAATAAAACGGATAGATTGTGCTTCTTGTACAAAAAGGATACAAAAATAAAAAGAGGTAATTGAAAGGAACACAGATACCAATGGCAAATTTTTTGAAAAAAATGATTGAAAACGATAAAAAAGAATTAAGACGATTAGAAAAAATCGCCGATAAAATTGATGCACATGCAAGTGCAATGGAACAACTAAGCGATGAACAATTACGTGAAAAAACAGATGAATTTAAAGCCCGTTATCAAAAAGGGGAAACCTTAGACGAACTATTACCAGAAGCGTTTGCGGTTGTCCGCGAAGCTGCTAAACGTGTACTAGGTTTATTCCCGTACCGTGTCCAATTAATGGGTGGGATTGTGCTTCATGACGGGAACATTCCTGAAATGAGAACAGGTGAAGGGAAAACCTTGACTGCCACAATGCCTGTATACTTGAATGCACTATCTGGCGAAGGAGTACACGTTGTTACAGTTAATGAATACTTAGCAACCCGTGACTCTAACGAAATGGGAGAATTATATAATTTCTTAGGCTTAAGCGTTGGCTTAAACATTAACTCTAAATCTTCTGATGAAAAACGTGAAGCGTATAACTGTGATATCACTTATAGTACAAATAACGAATTAGGATTTGACTATTTGCGTGATAACATGGTTGTTTATCGCAGCCAAATGGTTCAACGTCCATTAAACTATGCAATTGTCGATGAAGTGGATTCAATCTTAATTGATGAAGCAAGAACCCCATTAATTATTTCTGGACAAGCTGAAAAATCGACAGCACTCTATACGCGTGCCGATAATTTTGTCAAACGCTTAAAAGAAGATGAAGATTACAAAATTGATATTCAGTCTAAAACAATTGGTTTAACAGAAGCAGGGATTGAAAAAGCTGAAGAAACTTTCGGATTGGATAACCTTTACGATATTGAAAATACAGCATTAACGCACCATTTAGATCAAGCGTTACGGGCAAACTATATCATGTTATTAGACATTGATTACGTGGTGCAAGACAATAAAGTCTTAATTGTTGACCAATTTACTGGTCGTATCATGGATGGTCGTCGTTATTCTGATGGCTTGCATCAAGCGATCGAAGCAAAAGAAGGCGTCGAAATTGAAGATGAAACAAAAACAATGGCGACGATTACGTTCCAAAACTACTTCCGGATGTACAAAAAACTAGCCGGGATGACTGGTACTGCTAAAACAGAAGAAGAAGAATTCCGTGAAATTTACAATATTCAAGTCATTCAAATCCCAACCAATCGTCCAATTATCCGTGACGATCGTCCAGATTTACTTTATCCAACCTTAGAAAGTAAATTTAATGCAGTGGTGGAAGATATTAAAGAACGTTACCACAAAGGACAACCAGTGTTGGTGGGGACTGTTGCGGTAGAAACGTCAGAATTACTTTCTGATAAATTAAACGCAGCTAAAATTCCTCATGAAGTATTAAATGCGAAAAATCACTTTAAAGAAGCCGAAATCATTATGAATGCCGGTCAAAAAGGCGCAGTTACAATTGCAACAAATATGGCTGGTCGTGGAACGGATATTAAACTTGGTTTAGGTGTACTTGAACTAGGTGGTCTAGCGGTTATCGGGACAGAACGTCATGAGTCACGTCGTATTGATAATCAGTTGCGTGGACGTGCAGGACGTCAAGGGGATCCAGGGGTTTCACAATTTTATTTATCTTTAGAAGATGACTTAATGAAACGCTTTGGTTCAGAACGAATTAAAACATTCTTGGAACGAATGAATGTGCAAGAAGAAGATGCAGTTATTCAAAGTAAAATGTTTACTCGCCAAGTAGAGTCTGCTCAAAAACGTGTGGAAGGAAATAACTATGACACACGTAAAAATGTTTTACAATACGATGACGTGATGCGCGAGCAACGTGAAGTTATTTATGCACAACGACAAGAAGTAATTATGGAAGAAAATGACTTGTCTGATGTATTGATGGGCATGGTAAAACGGACGATTGGCCGAGTGGTGGATAGCCATACACAATTAGAAAAAGAAGAATGGAATTTAGATGGGATTGTCGATTTTGCAGCCTCAACACTTGTCCATGAAGATACGATTTCTAAAAAAGATTTAGAAAATAAATCAGCTGAAGAAATCAAAGACTACTTAGTGGCACGTGCGCAAGAAGTATTTGAAGAAAAATCTCAACAATTGAATGGTCAAGAACAACTGCTAGAATTTGAAAAAGTTGTCATCTTGCGTGTCGTCGATACTAAATGGACAGATCACATTGATGCAATGGATCAATTACGTCAATCTGTCGGCTTACGTGCGTACGGTCAAAACAACCCATTAGTAGAATATCAAACAGAAGGTTATTCTATGTATAACAATATGGTGGGTTCAATCGAATATGAAGTAACACGTTTATTCATGAAATCGGAAATTCGCCAAAATGTCCAACGTGAGCAAGTAGCTCAAGGACAAGCGGAACATCCAGAAACAGAACAAGATGCAGCTGCACAAAGCAACACAAGTGCGAAGCGTCAACCTGTGCGTGTAGATAAAAAAGTGGGCCGTAATGATTTATGCCCATGCGGAAGTGGCAAAAAATTCAAAAATTGTCATGGAAGAAACGCTTAATTAAAGAAAAAACGCAGGGTGGGGCAATTTGTCCCGCCTTTGCTCTTTTTACAATAAAGAGAAAGAAGGAATCATTTTGGAAAACCCAGAAATTCGTACATTATTAGACGAAATGACACAAAAAATTACTAGCTTCAGGAGGTCTCTTTGACTTAGACCAGTTAGAAGAAGACATTGCCGAGGCGGAAAATCGGATGGGAGAACCTGGTTTTTGGGACAACACAGAAACGGCTCAAAAGCTAATTAACGAAACCAATAGTTTGAAAGAAAAATATCAACAATTTCATCAGCTCTCTGAGGAACTGGACGAATTAACGGTGATGTTTGAATTACAACAAGAAGAATATGATGCAGAGATTCAAGAAGAATTGGAAGAAAGAATTCATCTCTTGCAAGAACGTTTAACAACGTATGAGCTATCCTTACTACTAAATGAGCCATATGATCATAATAACGCCCTAATTGAATTACACCCTGGTGCCGGTGGTACTGAATCACAAGATTGGGGAAGTATGCTTTTACGAATGTATACACGTTGGGCAGAAAGTCACGGTTTCCAAGTTGAAACGTTGGATTACCAAGCTGGAGATGAAGCAGGGATTAAAAGTGTCACCTTATTAATCAAAGGTTACAATGCTTATGGCTACCTAAAATCTGAAAAAGGTGTCCATCGTCTTGTACGGATTTCGCCCTTTGATTCCGCTAAACGCCGTCATACTTCGTTTTGTTCAGTTGATGTAATGCCGGAACTAGACGATACAATAGAAATTGCGATCAATCCAGATGACTTAAAAATTGATACCTATCGAGCAAGTGGTGCCGGTGGTCAGCATATTAATAAAACAGAATCGGCTGTTCGAATCACACATATTCCAACAGGTACCGTTGTCGCAAGCCAAGCACAACGTTCTCAATTAAAAAACCGTGAGCAAGCAATGAGTATGTTAAAAGCCAAATTATATCAATTGGAAATGGAAAAGAAAGCCCAAGAAGCAGCAAGTTTACGTGGTGAACAAATGGAGATTGGCTGGGGCTCACAAATCCGTTCTTACGTGTTCCATCCGTATTCAATGGTCAAAGACCATCGGACAAATTACGAAACTGGCAATGTGCAAGCTGTGATGGATGGAGACCTTGATGGTTTCATTGATGCCTACTTAAAACAGCGCTTAAGTTAAGCTCTTCATTAAATTGAAATAAAAATGTAACTTAATGCAAGAAGTTTGCAATATTGACATGTTATAATGAGTAGGATTGAAGAAAAAAGAGATGGAGAGAACGCCATGATTGAAATGAAAGATGTAATGAAGAAATATTCGAATGGTACAACAGCGATTCGAAATATTTCAGTAGAGATTGACCAAGGCGAGTTCGTCTATGTGGTTGGTCCCTCAGGTGCAGGGAAATCAACCTTTATTAGATTAATGTATCGTGAAGAAAAAGCAACAAAAGGTAATTTGACAGTTGCAGGTCATGATTTAATGAAAATAAAAAATAAAGAAGTTCCTTATTTACGTCGTGAAATCGGCATCGTTTTCCAAGACTATAAATTATTACCAAAGAAAACTGTGTATGAGAACGTGGCCTATGCGATGCAAGTTATCGGACGACGTCCTCGCGAAATCAAAAAACGCGTGATGGAAGTTTTAGATTTAGTCGGTCTAAAACATAAGGTACGTGTTTTTCCAAGCGAACTTTCTGGTGGGGAACAGCAACGGGTATCCATTGCACGAGCAATCGTAAATACACCGAAAGTTTTAATTGCCGATGAACCAACTGGAAACTTAGATCCAGAGAATTCATGGGAAATCATGAAATTGTTGGACCGGATTAACGCACAAGGAACAACAGTCGTGATGGCAACGCATAATAGTACAATTGTAAATACGATTCGTCACCGTGTTATTGCCATTGAAAATGGTCGCATTATCCGTGACCAAGTGGAAGGAGAATACGGCTACGATGATTAGAACATTCTTTTCTCATTTATTTGAAAGTATCAAAAGTTTAAAACGGAACGGTTGGATGACTGTTGCCTCAGCAAGTGCGGTTACAATTACATTAGTTTTAGTTGGTATTTTTATGGGCGTTATTTTTAATGCAACGAAACTTGCTGATGATATCGAAAAAAACGTGACAGTGTCTGTTTTTGTCGATATTGGTACAAAACAAAATGAAATGAAAACATTAGAAAAACAACTTAAAGGATTAGACAATGTTGAAGATATTTCTTATTCAAACAAAGATCAACAATTGAAAAAAATCCAAGAACAAATGGGGGATGCCTGGAATCTTTTCGAAGGCGACAGTAACCCATTATATGATGTGTATTATGTCCGTGCAAAAACACCAGAAGACACGAAAGATATTGCGAAACAAGCAGCTAAATTCCCAAGTGTTTTTAAAGCCGATTACGGTGGTGTAAATTCAGACAAAATCTTTAAAATCGCTCAAACCGTTCGAACTTGGGGCTTAGCAGCTGCTGCATTACTTTTATTCGTTGCAGTGTTCTTAATTTCCAACACTATTCGGATTACGATTTTATCTCGTCAAAAAGAAATCCAAATTATGCGTCTTGTAGGAGCCAAAAACAGTTTCATTCGTTGGCCGTTCTTCTTAGAAGGTGCTTGGATTGGGTTGATTGGCGCAATCGTGCCAGTCATTATTATGACGTTAGGCTACCATCAAGTTTATAACATGTTTAACCCGCAGTTATTGCGTTCGAATTATTCATTAATTCGTCCAGAAGATTTTATCTGGAAAGTTAATCTATTAATGATTGCAACAGGAATGATTATTGGATCACTAGGTTCAGTTATTTCAATGCGTCGTTTCTTGAAAATTTAAAAAAGTTTAATTTTGCGGACAAAGATCTTGCCATCTAAGTGATTTATCACGTAGAGATTGCTAGGATGGGAGAAATGTTTTTGTTCAGTAGACTATCTTAAAAGTAAAAAATGACACATAAGTTGACTCGACTTATGTGTCATTTTTTAGTTAATAATCAACACACTAATCCATCGGAAATTCTGTAGTAGATTTTGCATACGGAAGGACCTATCTAATGGTAAAATTTATCGTCATTTGCTTAAAACATATATATTATTTTGGCGCAAGCAGATAACCGTAGATTAAAATTGTGGAAGTTGTTATTTTTTTCTTTCTAAATCATGATAAATTAAAGGGATAATAGTTATCATAAATTTCTGAAAATTATTTATTGAAAATTGTATCCCTTTACAAAAAATATTGTATAATTAAATTATTAATTGTCATTGCTTAAAGGAGGTTCTCATGTACAGTATAGGTTTAGATTTAGGGATTAGTAGTGTTGGTTGGTCAGTGATTGATGAACGGACAGGCAATGTTATTGATTTAGGTGTCCGTTTATTTAGTGCGAAAAATAGTGAAAAAAATTTAGAACGACGCACAAATCGAGGTGGACGTCGTTTAATTAGACGGAAAACGAATCGCTTAAAAGATGCAAAAAAAATACTTGCGGCTGTTGGATTTTATGAAGATAAATCATTAAAAAATAGTTGCCCGTACCAATTAAGAGTAAAAGGATTGACAGAACCATTAAGCAGAGGAGAAATTTATAAAGTGACTCTTCACATTTTAAAAAAACGTGGAATTAGTTACTTAGACGAAGTTGATACGGAAGCAGCGAAAGAAAGTCAAGATTATAAAGAACAAGTCAGAAAAAATGCTCAGCTGTTAACAAAATATACACCTGGTCAAATCCAATTACAGCGGCTGAAAGAAAATAATCGAGTGAAAACAGGAATCAATGCTCAAGGTAATTATCAGTTAAATGTTTTTAAAGTTTCTGCTTATGCAAATGAATTGGCAACCATTCTTAAAACCCAACAAGCCTTTTATCCTAACGAATTGACAGATGATTGGATTGCGTTATTTGTACAGCCTGGTATTGCAGAGGAAGCTGGATTAATTTATCGCAAACGACCGTATTACCATGGGCCAGGAAATGAAGCCAATAACAGTCCTTATGGTCGTTGGTCTGATTTTCAAAAAAAAGGAGAACCAGCAACAAATATTTTTGATAAATTGATTGGCAAAGACTTTCAAGGTGAATTACGAGCAAGTGGTTTAAGTCTATCTGCACAACAATATAATTTACTCAATGATTTAACCAATTTAAAAATTGATGGAGAAGTGCCACTTTCGTCAGAGCAAAAAGAATACATTTTAACAGAATTAATGACCAAAGAATTTACTCGTTTTGGCGTTAATGATGTGGTTAAATTACTAGGTGTGAAAAAAGAACGACTAAGTGGTTGGCGTTTGGATAAAAAAGGTAAACCAGAAATTCATACATTGAAAGGTTATCGGAATTGGCGGAAAATTTTTGCAGAAGCAGGAATCGATTTGGCTACGCTACCAACTGAAACGATCGATTGTTTAGCGAAAGTTTTAACCTTAAATACCGAACGCGAAGGGATTGAAAATACTTTAGCTTTTGAACTGCCTGAATTATCTGAATCTGTGAAGTTACTCGTTTTGGATCGCTACAAAGAATTAAGCCAAAGTATTAGCACGCAATCGTGGCATCGTTTTTCTTTAAAAACATTACACTTATTAATTCCAGAACTAATGAACGCCACTTCAGAACAAAATACACTCTTAGAACAGTTTCAGTTAAAGTCAGATGTTAGAAAACGTTATAGTGAATATAAAAAATTACCAACAAAAGATGTTTTGGCAGAAATTTATAATCCAACGGTGAACAAAACAGTGAGCCAAGCCTTCAAAGTCATAGATGCTTTGTTAGTAAAATATGGAAAAGAGCAAATTCGTTACATCACTATTGAAATGCCTAGGGACGATAACGAAGAAGATGAAAAAAAACGAATAAAAGAATTACATGCAAAGAATAGTCAACGAAAGAATGACAGCCAAAGTTATTTTATGCAAAAGTCTGGATGGAGCCAAGAAAAATTTCAAACGACCATTCAAAAAAATCGTCGTTTTTTAGCTAAGTTATTATACTATTACGAACAAGATGGCATATGTGCCTATACAGGACTGCCTATTTCTCCTGAATTATTGGTTAGTGATTCAACAGAAATTGATCATATTATTCCAATTTCGATTAGCTTAGATGATTCTATTAATAATAAAGTACTGGTTTTAAGTAAAGCTAATCAAGTCAAAGGACAACAAACACCATATGATGCATGGATGGACGGTTCTTTCAAAAAAATTAACGGGAAATTTAGCAACTGGGATGACTATCAAAAATGGGTGGAAAGTCGCCATTTTAGTCATAAAAAAGAAAATAATTTATTGGAAACGCGGAATATTTTTGACAGTGAGCAAGTCGAAAAATTTTTAGCTAGAAATCTGAATGACACGCGTTATGCCAGTCGTTTAGTTTTAAATACCTTACAGAGTTTTTTTACGAATCAGGAAACGAAAGTTCGAGTAGTGAACGGCAGTTTTACTCATACTTTACGTAAAAACTGGGGTGCTGACTTAGATAAAACTCGTGAAACACATCATCATCATGCCGTTGATGCAACATTGTGTGCAGTCACTCCGTTTGTCAAGGTTAGTCGTTATCACTATGCAGTGAAGGAAGAAACTGGTGAAAAAGTCATGCGTGAAATTGATTTCGAAACTGGTGAAATTGTCAATGAAATGTCTTACCGGGAATTCAAAAAATCAAAGAAGTATGAACGAAAAACCTATCAGGTAAAATGGCCTAATTTTCGTGAGCAATTGAAGCCAGTAAACCTCCATCCAAGAATTAAATTTTCTCACCAAGTGGATCGTAAAGCTAACCGCAAACTCAGTGATGCCACTATTTATTCTGTTCGAGAGAAAACGGAAGTCAAAACACTGAAAAGTGGTAAACAAAAAATAACGACTGACGAGTACACAATTGGTAAAATCAAAGACATTTACACGTTAGATGGTTGGGAAGCCTTCAAGAAAAAACAAGATAAACTTTTAATGAAAGATCTTGACGAAAAGACCTATGAACGATTGTTGTCTATAGCAGAAACAACTCCTGATTTTCAAGAAGTGGAAGAAAAAAATGGTAAGGTAAAACGTGTTAAACGTTCACCGTTTGCTGTTTACTGTGAAGAAAATGATATTCCAGCGATTCAGAAATATGCGAAAAAAAACAATGGACCACTTATTCGTAGTTTGAAGTATTATGACGGTAAATTGAATAAACATATTAATATCACCAAGGATTCACAAGGACGACCTGTTGAAAAAACTAAAAATGGTCGCAAAGTTACGTTACAAAGTTTAAAACCATATCGCTACGATATTTATCAAGATTTAGAAACTAAGGCTTATTATACAGTACAACTATATTATTCTGACTTACGTTTTGTGGAAGGTAAGTATGGAATCACAGAAAAAGAATACATGAAAAAAGTCGCCGAACAGACAAAAGGACAAGTGGTGCGTTTCTGTTTTTCTTTACAAAAAAATGATGGTTTGGAAATTGAATGGAAAGATAGCCAACGCTATGATGTGCGTTTTTATAATTTCCAAAGTGCTAATAGTATTAACTTTAAAGGGTTAGAGCAAGAAATGATGCCAGCAGAAAATCAATTTAAGCAAAAACCTTATAATAATGGAGCCATCAATTTAAATATTGCTAAATATGGCAAAGAAGGCAAAAAGTTACGAAAATTCAATACAGATATTTTAGGAAAGAAACATTATCTATTTTATGAAAAAGAACCAAAGAATATTATTAAATAAAAAGGAAAAAACAAAAAGAAAAGGGTTGCATGATTAGCGTTTTTGTAGTAATCTTTAATTGTAGTCGACGGACTACCGTGTTTGACGAAACACGTCTTTAATAATTTTACTGATAAGAAATTATTGAGAATCTACAAAAATAAGGCATCTTGCCGAATTTACCGCCCTACATATGTAGGGCGGTTTTTTATTAAAAAGGAGGAAATGTTGTTGGGATTTCGAACAGTTTTTGTAAAAAATGGTGAGAAATTAAAAGTAAAGTTAGATAATTTAGAAGTGATAAAAGAAGGGAATACATATGTCATTCCTTTGACAGATATTGAAAGTGTAATTTTAGAAGGCGACCAGACAGTTATCACTACACGGTTACTAGCGAAGTTCGCACAACATCATATTGATACCGTGATTTGTGATAATACGTTCATGCCTGTAGGTGTTTTTCTTGGTATTGGTCAGTATCATCGCAGTGCGAAACGAGCAATCTGGCAAAGTAATTGGAAAGAAGAACAGAAACAAGTAGCGTGGTGCGAAATCGTAACACAAAAAATTCAGAATCAAATTGCAGTTACGAAATATTTAGGAACAGATTCCGAACGAGTGGAAGTCTTAGAAAAACTTAGTGAAGGAATTTTACCAGGGGATACAACGAATCGTGAAGGACATGTTGCAAAAGTATATTTTCATTCATTGTATGGTGTGGGTTTTACTCGTGAAGAAGAGTGCTTACCGAATGCCTGTATGAATTATGGCTATGCAGTTATTCGTGCACAAATGGCCCGTTGCGTGGTAGCGTTAGGATTATTACCGATGTTAGGGATTTTCCATAAAAATGAATATAATTCGTTTAACCTAGTTGATGACTTAATGGAACCTTTTCGTCCATTAATGGATTGGTATATTCATCAAACGATATTGAAAAAGAATGAAAAGTATTTAACCTATCATAGTCGTTTAACCTTGGTGGAATTTTTACATCAAAAGATTAAGGTGAAAAACAAAAAAATTTATATGAACCAAGCAATGTCTGAATATGTGGCTGCTTTTGTGAAAGCAATGGAAACAGGTGATTTTGAAAACGTTCAGAAAATTCATTTGGTAAATATGTTGGAGTGTGAGGGGAAGTGAGTTTAGGAGTCGTGCGATTAATGTGTTTATTTGATTTACCTTTTGAAACGAAACAGGAGCAGAAAGAATACCGAATTTTTAGAAAACATTTACTGGAAAATGGATTTATTATGTTGCAGTATTCTATTTATTATCGGAGTTTGCCCAATCGTAGTGCGTTAAAAAAATATGAAACAATTTTAAAGAGAAAAGTACCACGTTCAGGGAATGTGCGATTGTTGTATGTTTCAGAAATTCAGTTTCAAGATATGCTATTATTGGCGGGCAGTCGTAGTCATCAAGAAGAAGTAGTTGGTGTTCGCCGCTTGGTGGTGATTTAATGAAACAAATTCGTTTGGAATATCAGTATCAACAATTTATTGAATTTTCTTTGGAAGATTATGTATTTTTTTATGGAGGAGAAAATCAATGGCGTCGTAAAATATTACGGACATTAAAACGGTTTGCGAAACAAAAAGCGTTAAGTGACTTAGAAGAATCAGTCTATGGAGATAACGGTATTGAAATTTTTTTAGAAGAAAAAAAGTTAAAGGCAAAGAGTATTGATTTTTACTTTTTAGAGGACAATACAAGTATTTTTCAACAAATAAATTTTATCAAAGGTACGTTACTTCATCAGGAATTACTTTATTTACAAGATGATTTTGATATTACAAATCAAATGAGCAATTTAAATGATCAGTTGTTAAAACTAGAAAATTTAATGAATGATAAATTAAATAACTATTTAACGAATATTGAACCGCATTTTTTAGAAATGAATTTTCAGGATATTTTGAAGTATTCGTTGTCATTAAACTATTTAGAAAATGGCCAATCGTTGCCTCTAGAAATGATGGATACAGGGGAATTGTTGGCTGAATTTATTTATCTCTTGCAACGGAGTATCAGCCGAAGAGAACAGCCTGTCTGGCTTGTTATTACAAATCCAGAAAGTTTTTTGGAGACGGAATCAATTCATTATCTCTTTCAGCAGTTAAAGAAATTGGCTCAAGAAACAAAGCAGTTGAAGTTTTTTATTTTTAGTAATAGAAGCTTACCTTTACCGTATACGGAGGAAGATGTTGAGAAAACGATTTTGTTATATGATAAGTATCAGCAGTTGCCAGTTTTTGATGTTTTTCGTCAAAGTATCGAGCGACATTATCCAGATCAACTCTCTTGGACAAATCAACAACTAATTGATGCTTTTTATCGAGTCTGTCATTTTGTTGGGGATCAGTATACAAAAAATTATCTTTTACCTAAAGATATGATATTATTAAAATTGTTGAAGGAATTGCTAGATGACAATAGTGAGTGTGTCGAGACGTCGATGGAAAAGCTCACTGTGTTGGAAGAACAATATTTTCGCGAACGGTTATTGCGGAAAGAGTGAGTCTGGAATTTTAACCGCGTAAAGTTATATTTTTTATCAAAAGGATTATTAATGAGATTTCAAATTTTAAATTTGAGGTTTTTGTACTCTCAATAATTTCTTATCAGTAA
>NZ_KV805556.1:95011-95237 GCF_001811595.1 Enterococcus sp. HMSC078F03
TGTACTCTCAATAATTTCTTATCAGTAAAACTAACCAGCATCAATCAAAATTCCCTCAATCGTTTTTGTACTCTCAATAATTTCTTATCAGTAAAACAACGAGCAAGCATTGAATGAACGATTAGTAGTTTTTGTACTCTCAATAATTTCTTATCAGTAAAACTAAAGCTATTTCACCGTTCTTCAACAAGGTGTTTTTGTACTCTCAATAATTTCTTATCAGTAA
>NZ_KV805556.1:95337-95560 GCF_001811595.1 Enterococcus sp. HMSC078F03
GTACTCTCAATAATTTCTTATCAGTAAAACTTTTCGCGATGGTTATAAATGTACGATTTGGTTTTTGTACTCTCAATAATTTCTTATCAGTAAAACTCGTTCCCCAGCCGATCTGGTCCCATTCTTGTTTTTGTACTCTCAATAATTTCTTATCAGTAAAACTTTTTGAAGCATTGATAAATTCTTCTGCTTGTTTTTGTACTCTCAATAATTTCTTATCAGT